>PGYM01000003.1:300000-412943 GCA_002839675.1 Methanomicrobiales archaeon HGW-Methanomicrobiales-1
GCTTCGGATCGGGTGGCACACGTAATCTTGTCAGTAATTCCCTCCGGGTATTCCGGCCCCGGGATCGCGTTGACCGGGCAGGCATGGACACACCGCATGCATTGTGTGCAGAGTGATTCTTCCATGATGGGATCAGGAGTGATCTCTGCGGTCGTGAAGACGGAGGTGAACCGGACCCGGGGACCGAACTGCGGGGTCAGCAGCACATTATTGATCCCGAATGTTCCCAGGCCGGCGAGGTAGGCTGCATGGCGGTGGGAAAAGAAGACAACCGGTTTTTCCTTCAGTATCCCGATCGATCCGTACCCGTCCCGGGGGAGGCTGACCGAGGGAATACCCTGTGCGTTTAAGGATGCAGCAATACGGAACGCACTGGTGTCCAGCAGCGTATTGACTGTATGGTACAGTTCATGGTACCAGATGGAAGGAGCCGTCTCGACAATGGGAAGGCTGACCGGGATGCCGATGACAATCACGGTCTTTACTTCCGGCCAGATTGCCTGGGGCCGGAACTCGCGGGGAACCCAGGGTTCGAAGGGTAGTGTATCCCAGCGCTGGGCAGAAGCAAATCCCACGACTGGGATATCCAGTTCAGCACATTTGCCGCAGACCTGCTCCCTGATTATATTGCTCATTATTTTACTGTGCGTGGCGGGCGGGGATAATAACTTGTGCCGGATGAAATCTGCGTTATTCTCCGGTAACGGTGCAGATGACTGTTCTCTCCCGCCCGGCATTGACATCCAGTTCCAGCAGCACGATCTGTTGCCAGGTGCCGCATAACAGGTTACCGTTCTCAATAGGAATCGTCAGTGATGGTCCCACCAGTGCTGCCTTTACATGCGAGCGGCCGTTGCCGTCACCCCAGCGGGTATTATGGGCATAGTCTGCATTATCCGGAGCAAGAACGGACAGGGCTCGTTTGAGATCCTGCAGTACCCCGGGTTCGAACTCGATCGTGGTCAGTGCCGCTGTCGAGTGCTGCACAAAGAGATGGACCAGCCCCGTGCTGATCCCGCTCTCCGTCACGATTTTTTTCACCTGGTCCGATAGATCGATCACATCGCCTTCACGGTGTGTTGTTACGTGCAGGGTTCTGGTAAACATGGATACATCCCAACAGATCCTCTTTTCTCATCGGACAAAATTATTCCCCTTGTCCAAAGGAGATCCGCGTGTTCCTCTGGCAGGTGCCCACTCGCCAAACCACCGGTGCTCAAACAAGTATGCAGACCGTTCACTGCATGCCAGCAACCGGCTGCACCAAAAAGATCACGAAAAACTGATACGAAAAAAAAGAGATTATTCGGATTTTTCTGATCCGTTTGTTTCAGGAGCAGACGGTTCTGCCGTCACTTCTGAATTGTTCTCACCATTGTCAACTTCGGGCTGGACAATGGCGACACCCACGACCCGGTCTTTGTCATCCAGGCGTATGGTCCGGACACCTTTGGTTCCGCGCCCGATGATCCGTATCTCGCTGACCGGCATACGGATGACGACCCCTTCTGCGGTCATGACAATGATCTCATCGGTATCCAGGACAGCACGCGACTCAATCACAATGGCATTGCGTTCGAGCTGCATGTTCTTGACACCCATCGTGCCCCGGCCATGCCCGCGGAAGTCATCAAACTCCGTCCTCTTCCCGAACCCTACATCGGATATGGTGAGGAGGTGGTCCTTCTCGACTAACGTGAGGGCAACTATGGTATCCTCGCCCCGGAGTTTCATACCCCGGACCCCGGATGCATTGCGCATCACGGTGCGGACGGTCTCTTCATGGAACCGGAGACTGTAGCCGAAGCGGGTAGACAAGACGATCTCCTTAGAACCGTCAGTTGCAATGACATCGACTAACTGGTCGTTCTCCTTGAGCCGGATGGCATTGGTCCCGACTGAACGCGGGTTGGAGAATTCTGTCTGGGGGATCTTGATGACCTGTCCGTACCGGGTGGCAAACAGCATGAACCGGTCTTCCCTGAAGACCCGGATCGGGATGACCTTGGTCACGATCTCGTCTTTTAAGTTCAGGAGATTGACGATCGGTTTGCCTTTTGCAATCCGTGAGCTTTCGGGGATCTGGTAGACT
Source organism: Methanomicrobiales archaeon HGW-Methanomicrobiales-1 (assembly GCA_002839675.1). Classification (NCBI taxonomy): domain Archaea; kingdom Methanobacteriati; phylum Methanobacteriota; class Methanomicrobia; order Methanomicrobiales; species Methanomicrobiales archaeon HGW-Methanomicrobiales-1. Next base: position 302,093 of record PGYM01000003.1, read on the forward strand.
TTGAGCCAGTAGACCCGGCCGATGTTGGTAAAGCAGAGCAGGTAATCTTTCATCTCTGCCGCAAAGACCCGGTCCACCCCGTCATCATCCTTGGTGGTCATGCCGGTGATCCCGTGACCGCCCCGCCGCTGCTTGCGGTAGGTATCGATGTCCATCCGCTTGATGTAGTTGGCGGTAGTGAGCGAGATTAAGACCGTCTTGTCCTCGATCAGGTCCTCGTTGGAGAGATCGCTCGTATCTATCGCGATCTCGGTTCTCCGGGCATCGCCGAATTTGGCCGCAATCTCACTGGTCTCGCGACGGATCTCGTCTTTGATGTTGGCTTCATTCGAGAGAATGGTCTCGAGCCGTAAAATCTCGGCTTCAAGTCCTTTCTTCTCATCATTGATCTTCTGCTGCTCGAGTGCTGCGAGGCGGCGGAGCTGCATCTGGAGGATTGCATTTGCCTGCAGTTCATCGAGCCCGAACTGGGTGATCAGGGCCAGTCTGGCATTGTCAACCGAATCGGATGCCCGGATGGCTTTGATGATCAAGTCGATCTTGGAAAGGGCGATAAGGAGACCGATTAAGATATGGACTTTATCCTGCGCTTTCTTTAAGTCAAACTCCGACCTGCGCCTGATCACTTCGATACGGTGGTGGACGAAGTTCTTTAGAAGGCCGTGGAGGTTGAGTACCTTTGGCTGGTTTTCGACAATCGCAAGATTGATCGCCGAGAAACTGGATTCGAGTGCGGTCAGCTTGTAGAGCTGGTTTAAGATGACCGCTGAGATCGTGCCCTTGCGGAGCTCGAAGACAACCCGGATGCCGTCTTTGTCCGACTCGTCGCGGATATCGGAAAGGCCGTCGATCCGTTTCTCTTTGACCATCTCGGCAATGTTGGTGATCCACTGGGCTTTGTTGACCTGGTACGGGAGTTCGGATACGATGATACGGTCGCCCCGGTTGCCCCCTTCACTCTCTTCGATGGTGGCTACCCCTCTGACGACCACGCGACCCTGCCCGGTGGTGTAGATGTTTTTTACCCCTTCGGTGCCCATCATGACCCCGCCCGTCGGAAAGTCGGGGCCGGGCATGACCTTCATGATCTCTTCAACCGGGATTTCCGGGTTGTCGAGGTAGAGGTTGACCGCTGCGCAGACCTCCCGCAGGTTGTGCGGGGGCATCTTGGTTGCCATACCGACGGCAATACCATCCGTGCCGTTGACCAGCAGGTTGGGAATCTTTGAGGGGAGGACGGTCGGCTCTTTCAATGACTCATCGTAGTTCGGGATGAACCTGACGGTATCTTTGTCGAGATCCTCTAAGAGCGCTTCTGCATACGGGAAGAGCCTGACCTCGGTGTACCTGCTGGCTGCAGCAGAATCACCATCAACCGATCCGAAGTTACCCTGCCCCTGTACCAGCATGTTGCGGTACGAGAAGGGCTGTGCCATCTTGACAATCGTGTCGTAGATAGATGCATCGCCGTGCGGATGGAACTTACCCATCACTTCACCGACCACCCTCGCACTCTTCTTGGTGGGTTTGTCGCTGGTGTTGCCCATCTCCCACATCGCAAAGAGCGAGCGGCGGTGAACGGGTTTGAGACCATCGCGGACATCGGGGATTGCACGCCCGATGATGACACTCATTGCGTAATTGATGTACGATGTCTTCATCTCGTGTGCGATACTGATAGGTTCGGTGCGGTGGGTTTCCGGGCCGCTTGCGGGGGGGACTTCAGATGTCAAGGTTGGTCACCTCCTTTGCATGGCGGATGATGAAATTTTTCCTGATCTCCACGTCCTTTCCCATCAGGGTCCTGAACATCTCGTCTGCCTCTAATGCATCCTCAATGGTTACCTGCTTGAAGACCCGGTACTCCGGGTCCATGGTGGTATCCCAGAGCTGCTGGGCGTTCATCTCACCAAGACCCTTGTACCGCTGGACAGAGACGCCTTTGTCGCCCATGGCGGCCGATACGATCTGCATCTCTTCTTCAGTCTGTACCCATTTCTCTTCCTTTCCTTTCGAGATCCGGAACAGGGGGGGCTGGGCGATATAGATATACCCGGCTTCGACCAGTTTGAGCATGTACCGGTAGAAGAAGGTTAAGAGGAGGGTACGGATGTGTGCGCCGTCAACATCGGCATCGGTCATGATCACGATATGGTGGTAACGGGCCCGTTCCTGGTCGAACTTCTCGCCAATCCCCGTACCGATTGCGGAGATGAGCGTCTGGATTTCTGCGTTCTTCAGGATCTGGTGCTCGCCGGCTTTTTCCACGTTGAGGATCTTTCCCCTGAGGGGTAAGATGGCCTGGAACTTGCGGTCCCGTCCCTGCTTGGCTGAACCGCCTGCAGAGTCACCTTCCACAATATAGACCTCGCTCTTGGCCGGGTCGCGTTCCGAGCAGTCGGCGAGTTTTCCGGGAAGTCCGGAACTCTCTAAAGAACTCTTGCGCCGGGCAAGGTCGCGGGCATTTCTTGCGGCTTCGCGGGCCTTGGCTGCCGAGAGGGCTTTTTCGATGATGATCTTGAGCACATTGGGGTTTTCGTCGAAATATTCGCTCAGTGCTGCATAGACCAGCGAGTCGACCGTGCCCTTGACGCTGCTGTTTCCGAGCCGCATCTTGGTCTGCCCCTCGAACTGGGGGTTTGCCATCTTGATGGAGACAACCGAGGTTAGCCCTTCACGGACATCTTCGCCCCGGAGGGTGATGGTTGAGTTCTCCTTGATCAGGCCGTTTCTCTTTGCCACCGTGTTGATCGTCCGGGTGATGGCGCTGCGGAAACCTTCGAGATGCGTTCCACCATCCTTGGTATTGACCGAGTTGACGAATGAGTATATCTTCTCGTCGTACGAGGTCGTGTACTGCATGGCGACTTCGATCTCGAGTTTGTTCTCCAGGTCCTTTTTCGAGATATCGATCGGAGACGGGTGGAGGCACTCCAGCCCGTCGTTTAAGTATTTGACAAACTCGACAAGCCCGCCTGCATAACAGTAGGTGGCGGCATCGCCGGACCGCTCGTCCGTGATGGTGATGCTGAGGCCCGCATTGAGGAATGCGAGTTCCCGCATACGGTGGGCGAGCACATCATAATCGAATGTAGTGGTCTCAAAGATGGTGGCATCGGGAACAAAGTGGATACGGGTGCCGTTCATCTTTGCACCGAACTGCGCAAGGAAGTTGAGGCGGCTCTCGCGCTCGGATTCGACCGGATCGATCTCCGGTGCAACCGAGAGATCCTGCTGGCCGCTTGCATGGGTATTTACCGGTACTGCTGTCCGGGAGAAGGGGGCTGGTTCCCCATACCACTGCTGGTACCGGGCAAGCAGCTCATTGAGGGACTCTTCCCGCGTAGAGAGCGGGGAGGTCATGATGCCTTTGGCAAAACGCATCTCGTAGACATTGCCGTCTCGGTAGACATGGGCGGAGAGCCAGTTGGAAAGTGCGTTGACTACCGAGACGCCGACGCCATGGAGACCTCCGGAGACCTGGTAGCTCTCCTTGTCGAACTTGCCTCCTGCATGAAGAACGGTCAGCACTACTTCAAGAGCGCTCTTGCCAGTCTTCTCCATCCGGTCGACCGGGATACCCCGGCCGTTGTCCTCCACCTGGAGGGAACCGTCTTTATTGATGATTACCGAGATCCGGCTGCAGTGTCCGGCAAGTGCTTCGTCGATGGAATTGTCCACAACTTCGTAGACAAGGTGGTGAAGACCCCGGGTATCGGTACTGCCGATGTACATAGCCGGGCGTTCGCGGACTGGTGTGAGCCCTTCAAGCACCGTGATATGGGATGCGTCGTACGTGTCTGTCAAGTAAAACCTCCGTTAAAAAAATGAAAAAAATAGTGTTGAAAATTCACAATAAATATTGGCTGTTCAATGACTTAAAGGATAGGCGTAAAAATAGGTTTCTTCTATATAAATGCTGCCCCCATTACCGGAACTGCCCGATTTCGGCATCCTTAATCCCCAGTTCACGGTCGATTGCAACGACGAGCCGGTTGAGGGTGAGGATCACTTCTTTTGCATCTTCCTTGTCCATATTGCCCGGCTGGTGCCAGATCACTTTCTTCCGGAGCAGCGTGGTGAGTTCTTCAACTTCGGTTCCCCGGAACTTCTCCGGAAGCGTGAGTCCCTCGACGTGATCCCCCACACCGTGCCATGCCTGTTCAGGAGGCAGGGCGAAGTGTTCTGCGATCAGCATGATGCTGGTGATAAATCCGTGCCCGAACTGGTTTGCCATGCAGAGATGATGGAAGGGAATAGTAAAAAAGATGACTTAGCACCGGCTCAGAAAAGGCTGGTTGCGGTCAGCCAGATGGTGAGCGGGACTGCGATGATGAATATTAGGGAGAGGGTGAGGAAGGCCCATTCGATCTGACGGAGCGGTTTTTTTGCAACAAAGAGATAACTGTCACGCCCGTAGCCCCGGCAGAGCATACTGGTGTATACCCGCTCTCCCTGCTCGTAGGAGCGGATGAACATGGTACCCATGGTATACCCGAGTTGTTGGAGCCGGTAGCGGTACGGGAGATGGCGATCGAACGCATCGAAACATTTGGTCTTTAAGGTCTCGTTGATCTTGCGGAACATGTAGGCAAAGACGAACAGGTACCGGATCATCATCCCGAGTGCAAGGGCAAACTCCGCGGGCAGTCCCAAACGGGCAGCCCCTTCGAGCATATCGTGCATCTTTGTTGTAGATGAGAGCAGGATAATAAACGATATACAGATAACGAATTTAACCAGCAGGATGAACGCAAACTCGATTGACTGGGCGTAGATATTGATCCCGAAAGGAAGGCTCATTACTACGGTGTAATCAGTGTAATATTTATTTTTTAAAAAGATCTGAAAGAAGATGATCATACCCCAGAGCGGGACAATGGTCATTAAGCGTTTTGCATAGACAACCGGAGACAACCGGGTGCAGCACCAGAGCACCAGGAAAAAAAGAAAGAAGATCGCCCCTACGGTATAGATCATGGTAGAGTAGGGCACCGCAACCAGTGCAATGATCGCGGCAAATGCGATGGCGATCTTCACGCGTGCGTCGAGCCGGTGGATCATACTGTCCTTGTAGGCATCCCGTTCTATCTGGAACAGCTCTTCGATCATGATCGCTTGCCAAAGGCGCGAAGCAGGGATTCTTCTGCTTCTGCATAAGTATATGCCATCGATACTTCGATACCGTTTTCTTTGAGGCTGCTGAGCAATCGGGGAATGACCGGTACATCGAGCCGGACTGACTGGAGCATTTCCGGCTGCACGAAGATCTCATCTACCGTACCGCTTGCAACGATCCGTCCTTTGTCCATCACATAGATGTAATCTGCAATTTCGGGAACAAGTCCGACATCATGGGTGGAGAAGATAACGGTCATCCCGTATTTTGAAGAGAGGGTGTTGATGAATTTGTTGAGATCCGCGACACCCCGGGGATCGAGGCCGGCGGTCGGTTCATCGAGCACGAGCACTTCCGGTTCCATTGCAATCACGCCGGCAATGGCAACCCGCTTTTTCTCGCCTCCGCTGAGGTGATGCGGCACCCGGTTTGCCAGGTGTTCAATGCCTACTACCTGCAGGGCTTCATGCACCCGGTGGTGAATGGTCTCGGCATCGAGCCCGAGATTCGTGGGGCCGAATGCTACATCCTGCTCAACGGTTGGGGAGAATATCTGGTCGTCTGGGTTCTGGAAGACGATACCAACAAATTTCCTTATCTCCCGGCTGTTCTGTTTTGTTATGGGTTCGCCACGGATAAGCACGGAACCGGATGTGGGTTTGAAAATACCGTTGAAATGCTTGAACAGCGTGCTCTTTCCTGCACCATTCGATCCGATCACTGCGATGCGGGCCTTTCGCGGGGCTATGAAATTGATGTTGTTTAATGCGGTGACTTTGCCGGGATAGACGTAGCAGAGATCGCGGGTCTCGATAAGGTGCATGAGTATAGGAAATAGGTTGAAAAATGGTAAAGTTCTGTTGGTTTTATTTTGCTGGTTTACCGGCAAGTTTGATGCCGTAGGCAAGGCCAAGCACCACGAGGAACGCAAGGATCGTGCCGACAATTATTGCAACCATGCCTCCCATCGATCCCATGGATTCACCCAGCGAGTAATCGGGCATCGGCGAAGAATACGAGAACTTTCCGGTCATGTCTTCTGCGATCTCAGCATCGGGAGGAGTGGGGCCGGTAAGGGTCTTCTGGCCCTGTACAATCAGGGCTGTACTCTCAAGACCATCCGGATCCCCGGATGCCATGAACACGGCTACAACTCCTATCAGGAGTGCAATGACAATACCTACGATAATGAATGTCTTGTTGTCCATCATGATGCGCCAGCCCCCCGGGCATCCTTTACTCCCGTATCCACCAGATCCGGCCTTGCCTTGGTTACCAGGTAGATAACCGCAACGGTTACTATACCCTCGATAACGCCGATCGCTGCATGGTACAGTCCCATGGCAATCAGGCCCTCTTTGAGGGGGAACGTTCCTGCAAGGAACATCTCAACTGCACATGCGAGTGAGGGGATCAGGCAGGCAAGCCATGCTGCTACGAACGCGGAGACGGGCATGCTCTTTGTTGCAGTCATTAGGCCTTTGAATGTATAGAACCCGACAAAACCGCCAATGACCCCCATGTTGATGATGTTGGCACCCATGGTTGTGATACCGCCATCGCCAAACAGGACTGCCTGGACGATCAATACGAGGGTAAGAATGAATACTGCAGCAAACGGCGAGCCGAGGATGATTGCGGCAAGCGCTCCGCCAACCAGGTGTCCGCTGGTCCCCATGGAGACCGGGAGGTTGAAGGACTGGAGGGCAAAGATGCCGGCTGCAAGCACGGCAATGAGCGGGAGTTTCTCCTCATTGAGATCTTTTCGTGCCCAACGGAGGGCGAGCGCTACAAAAACAAGGGCGATAATCCAGTAGATTGCGCCCTGCCAGATGGGAATGAATGCGTCAGGTATGTGCATGGGTTCACCGTGATTTGGTATTACGTTTCTAAAATATTGTAACACTCGGTAGTTAAAAAGTGTTGTTATTTGATATTTTATCGCACTCATGTTTTCTTTCATTTGAATAAAATGGTGAGAATGCCGGCATTCTTTTCATACAATAGAATTCGTGCCGCTCACATTTTTTTATCCGCTTTCATAATTGATGGTGCAGTGCCTGATTATTCCCATGCTGTTTTGTCTCACTGCTTCACACTTTCCTGAACATTTTTCAAAACCTTAAAAAGCTATACGCTAAGATATACACATCACTGAGGCTTTTTATGACAATGGACTCTGATCTCTCCCGCATCGGCATATCGCTACCCAGCAACCTGCTCGACAAGTTTGATGAGATTATCAACCAGCGCGGATATTCCTCCCGTTCAGAGGGTATCCGCGATGCGATCCGCACGTACATCACCTACTACAAGTGGATGTCGGATGTCAAAGGGGAACGTGAAGGGGTCATCACGATGGTATACGATCATGACCAGCGGGGATTGTTAGTCACGCTGACCGATATCCAGCACGAGTACCACAAACTTATCAAGGCCTCATTGCACTCGCATGTCACCCACAACCGTTGTCTCGAAGTGATTCTCGTGCACGGTGATGGATCCGATCTGAAGTTGTTTGCCGAGCGACTCATGTCGCAGAAAGGTGTCGAGTCGGTCAAGCTGACGACCATAACGGTGGATGAATAACTTTTTTTGTTCTTTTTACTTTTTTCCTTATTTTCCCAGACTCTGTGTTTCTGCCTCTAATTTTAAAAATCCAAATGTATTATAAAATTTTTCATTTTCGTAACTTTTAATGTTAAATGAAAATTTTTTTATAAGATTTAGTGCTACTTAGATCGAAATTCGTATGAAAAAAATTATGGTAAGCACCCTGATTATCGCGGCAATTCTAGTTGCCTTTCTCGTATCTGCGGGATGTGCAGCACAGAGCACCCCGCAAAACACTGCATTGACCACTCCTCAAAATACATTTCAGACAAATCCCGGGAAAATTACCGTCACCGATATGGCTAACCGGACCGTGGAAGTGAAAAAAGATCCCCAGAGGATAATTGGCGTGGGAGCCGGTGCCCTGCGGATGATATGCTACCTCCAGGCCGCCGATCTTGTGGTGGGAGTCGATGATCGCGAACAATTGAAGTACAATACCTCCGGATTCGGGATGCCATCCGGTATCGATAAACCCTACGATCTAGCAAATCCGGACATCGCAACAAAACCTTTCATTGGCGGAAGGGCCGGTGACCCGGAACTGATCGCGGCACAGAACCCGGACGTGGTCTTCTTTACATTCACCACCGGTAAGGATGCACAGACATTGCAGGAAAAAAGCGGCCGTCCGGTTATTGCCCTGACAACCGGTGATCTCGGCAAGAACAAGGATGTCTTCTACCAGTCGCTGAGGCTGATGGCTAAAATCCTCGGTAAAGAGGGGCGGGCAGAGTCGATTACATCGTACATTGACGGGACAATAAAAGATCTCAACGATCGGACTAAGAATATCCCGGCAGACAAACGTCCGCGAGTGTACGTGGGTGGTATCGCATATAACGGAGCACACGGCTTTCTCTCTACTGAACCCGCGTATGCACCGCTGCTCATGGTAAACGGCAACAATGTTGCATCTTCTGCAAGTGGCGGCGGACAGATGATGATCGACAAGGAAAAACTGCTGGACTGGAAACCCGATGTCATCTTTGTCGATGAAGCGAGTTATGCACTCATCAAAGAGGATCTCAAAGACCCGGTCTACCAGTCGCTCCCGGCAGTGAAGAGCGGCCGTGTGTACGGTGTCATGCCCTACAACTGGTACGCCAACAATTACGACACCGTTCTCGCTGATGCCTATTATATCGGAAAGACGCTTTACCCTGAACAGTTTGCCGACGTGGACCCTGCACAGAAAGCCGATGAGATCTACACGATGCTTGACGGAAAACCGGTGTACGGCGATATGAAGACGCTCTTTGGCGGCTTTGTGCCGTTCTCAACACTGGTGAAATGAGGATGCGGCGATGTGCGATAATACGCCCCCGGTTTCTGATCCTGCGGCAGTGCCGGGTCTATTCCCGGCAAACCCGCTCTCCTTTCTCGACAATGCGCTTACGGGATTACGGCAGTATCATGCGGTGATGACAGCCCTCGATCTCGGGTTGTTCGAAATTCTCCGTGAGCCAAAGACCGGGACGGAATGTGCCTTTGAACTGGGATGCAAACAGGAGATCATCACCCTCCTGTGCGAAGGGCTGGCCACGTTTGGCCTGCTGGAAAAGACAGGAGATAAATTCCGTAACAGTGAGATAACGCAGCAGTGTCTTATCAGGGATGCCCCACTTCCGCAGCAGCATGCCATTGCCTTCCAGAAAAAACTGGCGGGCTTCTGGTCAGATCTCCCCCGTATTGCAAAAGAGGGTCCGGTCACCTGTGACCGTGCGCAGATGTTCCGGGATGTGATCATCCCCTCCATGGCGGAGAACTGCCGGTGCGGACTTCTCCAGCAGGTGACTGCAAGCGTTGCAGCGATTCCGGAATTTCCTGCTGCCCGACAGCTGCTTGACCTGGGCGGGGGGCACGGCCTGTACTCGATTGCGTTCTGCCAGAAAAACCCCGGGCTGAATGCGATAGTCTTCGATCTGCCTCCCGTAACCGGTGCCACGCGGGACTTCATCAACCGGTACCATGCCGATCGGGTGAGTGTCATGCCCGGGGATTTCTTCATAGATCCCATCGGCAGCGGGTATGATATCATCTTCTCATCGTCCAATCCCGGCGGAAAGGTACCGGGGCTGATCCCAAAGATTGCCGGAGCACTCAACCCGGGTGGCCTGTTCATCAACAAACAGGCCATCGATGATGCACCGTATGATCCATGGCTCAGCCTCGAATGGAATCTCTGGACCTTCGAAGGTGTGCAGAAACAGGCGACCCGGTACGTCTTTTCCAACAGCGTCCCGTTTGCGGAATATAACCGGTTGCTGGCGGACCATGGATTCGTGGTGCGGGAAATTGTACCGATCGATGCACAGTCAGCCATGACCATCGCAGAAAAGGTGCGGGTATGACCATCCGGACTTCCGGGCGGACAAAAAATGCATCTTGATATCAGTGCCGTTAAGGAACCCGGGGCCTATACCGGCTACATCCGGAAAAAGATCCTCTTCCTTGGTGCCTGTATGGGAGCCCTGGTTCTCCTGGCATTCGTATCCGTGGGTGTGGGGAGTGTCATGATCCCCTTTGCCGATGTGATCCAGACGCTGGTGTACCACTCCTCGGGAAATGCAGAGATGATCGTCTGGAACATCCGGCTTCCCCGGGTGCTTGCTGCGGTTGTCTGCGGGACTGGTCTTGCGGCGGCGGGTGTTGTGATGCAATCCGTTTTGCGCAACCCGTTAAGTTCCCCGTACACGCTGGGTGTCTCGCAGGCTGCGGCATTCGGTGCAGCGGTTGCGATCACCCTGTTTGGTGCAGGCACTCTCGGGCGCCTTGTCTCTGATGCGATTGTGGTCAATAACCCGTACCTTGTCACCATCTGTGCATTCATCGCATCACTGATAGCAACGTCGGCAATCCTGCTCGTAGCAAAATACCGGAGCACGTCGCCTGAGGTAATGATCCTTGTAGGTGTCGCACTTGCGGCATTGTTTACGGCCGGGACAACATTCCTCCAGTACTTCTCCAGCGCCGAACAGATCGCTGCGATCGTCTTCTGGACATTTGGCGACGTAGGGAGGGCAACATGGACGGATCTTGCGATTATGGTTGCCGTAATCACGCCTTGCCTTATCTATTTCATCATCAAACGATGGGATTACAATGCACTTGACAGCGGCGATGAGACGGCAAAGAGTCTTGGAGTCAATGCAGAACGTGTGCGGACTGTGGCGATGTTCCTTTCATCGTTAATCGCGGCAGTCGTGGTGTCGTTCCTTGGCATTATCGGATTCATCGGTCTCGTCAGCCCGCACATGGTCCGACGTATAATAGGCGATGACCAGCGGTATCTTCTCCCTGGCTCCTGCATTGTAGGGGGGATCATTCTTCTCGGTGCTGATACCGTGGCCCGTATCATCATTGCACCGGCAGTGCTCCCGGCGGGAGTGCTCACTGCATTTCTCGGAGCCCCGCTCTTCCTCTACCTTCTGATAAGGGGGAACCGGTCATGATCCTGAACGTAGAGAATCTCTCGTTCCGGTACAACAGCCATCCGGTTCTTGAAGAGGTCTGCTGCGAGGCCCGGCCTGATGAGATCGTCGCGATTCTCGGGCCGAACGGGGCCGGTAAAACCACCCTGCTGCGCTGCATGAATGCCATGCTCAGGCCAAAGACCGGTACCGTCATGCTTGGCGAACAGGATATCCTCTCATCTTCCCGCAGGGAAATTGCGCAGTTGGTTGCCCATGTTCCCCAGCATATTGAACCGCCACGGGTCACCGCGTTCGATGCAATCCTGCTCGGGCGCCGCCCGTGGATTGGGATGAAAGTGTGCAGGAATGATCTCTTAAAAGTCCAGGCAATCATCGAGCAGCTCAACCTGTCCAGTCTCGCGCTCCGGCACGTGGATGCAATGAGCGGTGGGGAGCTCCAGAAAGTTGCCATTGCCCGTGCACTGGTGCAGGAGCCCCGTGTGATGCTGCTCGATGAACCGACCAGCAGCCTTGACCTGAAAAACCAGCATGAGATCATGCGGTTCATCCGCTCGGTTGTCCACACGCACCATCTCACTGCACTCATGACCATGCACGATCTCAATCTCGCGTTACACTACGCTGACCGTTTTGTCCTGCTCAAAGAGGGCATGGTCTTTGCAGCCGGTGGGGAAGAAGTGATCACGCCAAAACTGATCGAAGAGGTGTATGGCGTACCGGTTTCCATTCAGCGCTGGGGAGGGAGGAATGTGGTTGTTCCGCATGCTGATGCAGATTATCCCCTGGAATCACCAGGGATTCCTGCAGGACGGTGATGGGTATGTGATCCCAATGAATTATCTCACGAAATTTCGACAAAAAATCGCCTCAAATATCCATCTTATATTTTTGCACGTCTTTTCCTTAATGGCAAAAGAAAAACAAAGAAATCCATTCCTTAAAAAAGAATCAACTACTTGCGTGATCTAATGACCCAATCCATAAAATCCTACAATGAAGCCGTTGCCTTTCACGGGCATGCCTGCCCTGGACTTGCTCTCGGCTACCGGGCTGCAGCGTACGCGATGGACGCTCTCCGGGCCGGCCGCTCTGACGATGAAGATCTTGTCTGTATTGTAGAAAACGATGCCTGTGGCGTGGATGCAATCCAGCTGGTTGCCGGATGTTCGGTGGGAAAAGGCAACCTTATCCTCCATGACTTTGGCAAGCATGCTTACACCTTCATCGACCGGAAATACAACCGGGCTATCCGCCTTGTCCAGAGACCGGAACCGGTTGGCCAGCGCATAGACCCGGTGGCCTCAGCACTCCGGGAAAAAGTGATGGGCGGGACTGCAACACCCGCAGAGCATAAAGAGTTCCACGAGCGACAGGTAGGGGTTATCGATGCGATCCTTAAGATGCCCATCGATGAACGTTTCATCGCAAAAGAAGTCAAACCAGAGATTCCCGTGCGGGCAAAGATCTTCGCATCCGTGCCGTGTGCGAAATGTGGCGAGATGGTTGCCGAGCACCGTGCCCGGGTTCGTGACGGGAAATTTGTCTGCATGCCCTGTGCCGGGGAGTATGGCCGGGGATGGTAAATCCCATCATTCTTCTTTTCTCCATATCCTGAATTACGTTTTTGGCTACCCCTCAATCCTATATCCTATCTGAAATTTTGCCCGTACCGATAAGGTTATTCCCCTTAAAAAGACATTTCCGGTAAGAATCCAGTCGACAGGTATGAGACAACCTGCCGTAAGTTCCACGAACCAAAGGAGAACGTAAATGCCCACAATCGAGACGCATGGCCTGACAAAATATTACGGTGATCTGTGCGCCGTTGATCACCTCTCCCTTTCGGTTGATAACGAGATCTTCGCCCTCCTGGGTCCCAATGGTTCAGGTAAGACAACAACCGTGCTGATGCTCACCACGCTGCTGCGCCCGACAGAAGGAACTGCAACAGTGTGCGGTTATGATTGCGCCACTGAAGGGGATATAGTCCGGAAAAAGCTCAGCTATGTTCCGCAGGAAATGGCAGTTGATATCCGGCTGACCGGGCGGGAGAATGTTGTCTTCTTTGCCAAACTTTACGGCGTCCCTGATCCCCGGGGGCAGGCAGATGAGGCGCTTGCGATCATGGAGCTGGCCGACCGGGCTGACGATCTGGTGAAGACCTATTCGGGCGGCATGCGGCGAAGGCTGGAGCTGGCTCAGGCGCTCGTGCATGAACCGGCCGTGCTCTTCCTGGACGAACCCACGCTCGGGCTCGATGTGGCAGCCCGGAAAAAGATCTGGGAACACATACGGGAACTCCGTGGTCGGGGCATGACAGTCTTTGTCACCACGCATTACATGGATGAGGCCGACCAGTTTTGTGACCGGGTGGCGATCATCAGCAGTGGGAGCATCAAGACTATCGGGAATCCAAAGGACCTCAAGGCCCAGCTGATGAAAGACGTGATCACTGCAAAGATCTCTGGTGAATTCACTCCTTTTGAACTGGGTGGCACCCGCTATGTGGGAAGGAAAGATGACGAAGTCTCGTTCACCGCGGAGAATGGCCGCGAGGCACTGCCGCTTATTGCAGAGTCCCTTACCGCCCGGGGCATGAAAGTCCATGCACTCTCCCTGCATGAACCTACTCTGGACGATGTCTTTCTCAATGTCGTGGGGAGCAGTGATGAGCCCCACTCGTTCAATGACCGGCAGTTCAGGGTCATGCTCCGGAGGCGAAAATGAAGGGCATCTGGTATTACATGGAACGTGACCTTGTGAAGTGGGCCCGGGGCAGGGTTGCCGTCATCACCCTGCTCGTTATGCCCGCTGCATGGCTCATCTTTGTCGGTCTTGCCCTGCCGGTACGGTTCACCGGCAATTACCTTGATTTCATCACGCCCGGCATCCTCGTCATGACCATGCTGGCCTCGTCCCTGCAGGGCGGTTCGCTGCTGATGTTTGACAAGATCCTGGGATTTTTAAACAAGTTCCTCGCTCTCCCCTCGCCCCGGGAGAATATCCTTTTCGGGAAGATCCTGTTCATCACGATCCGGGGGGTCATACAGGCAACGGTCATCCTGCTCATCGCGATCCTGATTGGGGCAACGATCCTCTCGCCAGTCCAGTACGTGATGATCTACGTGATCCTGATCCTCTTTGGCATTCTCTTCTCGGGACTTGCCACCACCATTGCGCTCTATATCGATGATCACGACTCTTACGCCGCAGTAAATACGCTCATCTCGATGCCGCTCTTTTTCATGTCCAGTGCACTGATGCCTTACAGCGTCATGCCCTCATGGATGCGATCCATTGCAATGGTCAACCCGCTCAGTTTTGCCATCGATGCGATCCGGTCGGTAGGTATGGGCGAGATACCCCTGATGCAGATGGGACTGCTGTTTGTGGCAGGGTGCATCGTGCTTGTCATCTGCGTGCGGGTGTTCCGGAATATGACGGTGTAGCGTGTTTCGCTGATTAGCGGGTCAGAAAAGATCTCTGGAGAAATTAAATTCTATTTTTTTTTGTTTGTTCTTTTGAGATTATGGGTGTGACCCCCTCTCTCCCCCAGAGGGGGGGCAGCCCAAGAGGAGCACCCCCTTGACCCCCAATTATCCAGTGGATTTTTCATAATATCGTGATGCTGACGGGTTCCTTCAAGTGAGGAATTAATCTGCCTTTATATTTATTTCAAGAATGAATCGAGATGGAGCAATTGGAATCACTAATTGTCTATTCTCTAAATCGACAGAAACCGCCGCGGGGGCGCCCCTTTTTGGGCGGCGGGGTTCATCGTATCAGGGGGTATGGGGGCATAAGCCCCCATCTTAAATTATGGAATGTGAATTGAGACGGTGACGAAAATCTATCCCGTTTTCCGTCCCATCAAAATTCCTGCTCCCACAGCAATTATACAAACTCCGATTCCCACCGGCACACGGGGAGTAGGAGTTGCGGTTGGTATTGGGGAAGGTTCGGGTTCCGCAGTAGTCGGGACTGGGATGGCAGTTTCCATAATTGTCAGAATTACCGGTGTCGGCAGTGTAGCAGGAATTGGTGTTGTTGCAACAGTATCGAATCCCACCGATCCACGATTCACGGTCTCAGTTCCCCGCTGTACCTGGATATTGTTTTTTGCCACGGACTGGGAATTTTCTACCTTGACCGAGTAGGTTCTCAATGCGGTATTCGATGAAGTCTGGAATGCAACAATGGCTTGCCCGTTATTATCAGTGGTGACCAGACCGTAATACTGCGTATTGGACATCGATGCAGTTGAAGGGGCTACATCATCGATGATGGTGCGTCCGCCCCCGTTATTATACTGGTATGATCCGATCACGTACGGACCCCCGGGTGGATCTTTCTCAATTTTTGCCTGGTAGGCAACGAGAACGGGCGGCTGGTCACCGGGCTCCCCGCTCATCGTGTACGTCCGGGTCAGCCAGACATAGTAGGGAGTGTTGGGTGTTCCGGTAACGGTGATGGTAAACCGTGAGCCGCGGGTGAGACCTGTTTCATCTGCAGAAACAAGGGGAATGAGGAGAAATGATGCCATGATAACGGCTGCGATGAATAAAGCGGTGCGCTGCCGCGAAGTGTCAGGACGCTTTTGCTGGTGCATGGTCGCTCATGAGAGTGATTGTCTGATTGACCCAAATAATTTTGGTTTTTTTTGATGAGCATAGCAACTGCGTTCTCTTGCACCCGGACAAAATGGTGTCCCCCGTTTCACTATGGGAAAATAAAAGTGCCAAAAAATCGTGCTTACCAGCAGAAAACAACTAAAAAAAAGAAAAATAATTAACCGTGAAAACACTTAGAAGCGGGGCTTCCGGTGTTTCGGGAGGCAGTCTCTGCAATAGACGGGCCTTCCCTCAGTTGGCTTGAACGGTACTTCGCATTCCTTTCCACAGTCTGAACAGACTACTTTTGTCATTTCACGGGGACCGAAGTCGCGGGGACCGCGGTTGCCACCAAAATTTGATGATCCATACATAATGATTACTCAAACAGTCTTTTTTATAAACTGTACCTCAATATTGTCCTCCCGAGTATAATAGTTTCTGCTTTGGGAGAGCCTCTGGATTGACATATATACTGAATTATAGCAGTTCAGCATTTTGCCGGTACATACTCCTTGGTACCGTCATATCGAACCGTGCCCCTGCCCCTGGTTTTCCGGTCTCTTGTATGGTGATTCCGGTTATGGAAAGAATCTCGCGGATCAGAAAGAGCCCGAGACCCGAATCTTTGCCAAACCCCTTTTTGAATATATGATTCTTGTCTTTCTGCGCAATGCCGGTCCCGTTGTCCTCGCAGGAAACGATCAGGTCGTCGCCAGATACTGCACAGGAAAATGTTATCCGGGTCACATGTTCTCCGTGCCGGAGGGCATTCTGGATGAGATTGTAGAATACTTTCCCGATCATCGCATCTGTAAAGATCTCCACGCTGTTGCAACCTGCCGTGACGGTAACTTCATGGGAGTCCAGCTGTTCCGCGGCGCTTTTCGCAATAACTCCCACCTTGTACCATCCCGGGGCCTGGGTGCCGATCTCCTGGTAATCCTTGGTAAAACCTATCTGGTCCTGGATCGACATAGATGTCCGCTCAAGGTGCTCAAGGGATTCCCTGAGTTGGGGATCCGTTGAATGATCCTTTGCAAGATCGATCTCTGCCAGCAGGGCAAAGATACGGTTCGAGATATCATGCCGGGTGATCTGCGAAAGGAGAGAGAGTTTCTTGTTTGCGCTGCTGAGCGCCTGTTCCACTCTCTGGCGTTTCTCTATGTCTTCTGTCAGACTCTCGTTGACCTCGGAGAGCTCGCGGGTTCTTAGGGCAATCCGTTCTTCAAGACTGACCATCAGGTCTTCAAGGTTTTTCTGTGCCTTCCGGCGCTCTACCACTTCGGCTTCCAGGTGTACGTAATTGGAACGGATCTCCCAGACGAGGAGCGAAACGATTACGATCATCAGGATAAAGATGGCACGATTTGAAATATCCGAGGGCACCACCCGGATAATTCCTGCGTTCAGGCTCCCTATCATGATTGCACCCGTGATCAGCACGGCAGTAATGAACGGGGCATAACGGTACGTAAGCCATACCGACATCAGGAGGGGCATGAAATAGAGGATCCAGATAACAAAACCGAGGGGCAGGAAAAGATCTACGATGAGAATCCCTATCCCAAGGCAGATCATCGTAATTGTGATGATCCGTTCCCATTCTGCCGGAGTTTTTCCCAGATCTCTCATAAGCCGTCCTGATCTATTATTACGATATGTCATGGTGGTACTGCTTATAATAAGTTCTTTTTTTTTAGATCTGCCGGAGCGGCTGGGACCTGATCGGGGCAAGCACTGGCAGCATACCCGCTCTCCGGTACGATGGGCATTGAGGTGCGGTTCACCCCTGCCGTGGGACTTGAGTGCGGGGGAGATGTCGAAGAAGGCGGCGGGTGGTTCGGTTTTGCTCCTGAAGGCAACCCGTTGCTCTACGGTGTTGTGCCGGGTGTCCTGCTGCTCGGGATTATTATAGCCTTCCGGTATTCCGAATTTAACCTGTAATGGGAAAAATAATCAGGGAAATCTGTGGATTTGCGTTTTCCTTCCCGATACAGGAGAAAACTATTTCTGTAATTAAAAAATACGCATTATTAAATGCACTCTCTCCTGTATGTCGATGATGAAGAAGACCTGCTGGATCTCGGCAGGATTTATCTTGAACGGGGGGGAGAATTTTCTGTTGTCACTGCAGATTCAGCCCTTAAGGGATTGGATCACCTGGCATCACACCCGGTAGATCTCATCCTTTCCGATTACCAGATGCCGGGTGTTGATGGTCTTGAATTTCTCAAGACCGTACGGGAAAAATACCCGGAAACCCCATTCATTCTCTTTACCGGCAGGGGTCGCGAGGAAGTGGTGATCGAGGCAATCAATTACGGGGCAGATTTTTATCTCCAGAAAGGTGGCGATCCCAAAGCCCAGTTTGCCGAGCTTAAGCACAAGATACGAACAGCAATTGAACGCAGGAGTGCAATCAATGCGCTCAGGGAGTCAGAGCAGCGTCTATCCGATATCATTGATTTCCTCCCGGATGCTACCTTTGCAATCGATACCGGTGGCTGTGTTATTGCCTGGAACAAGGCCATCGAGGAGATGACGGGAGTTGCAGCGCCGGAGGTACTGGGTAAAGGAGACTATGAGTATGCATTGCCGTTTTATGGTGTCCGGAGACCCGGGCTCGCTGAGCTTATTGTAAAAACTTCTGAAGAGATCACCGGGTACGAGTTCACTCCCCTAAGCCAGGAAGGTGGTGTCCTTATCGCCGAGACATCAGCAAGCCGGCCCAGGGGAAAAACCTGCACCCTTCTGGGAAAAGCTTCTCTCCTGTATGACAAAAATGGCAATATCGCCGGTGCTATTGAGTCCATCCGTGATATTACTGAAAGTAAACTTCTTGAAGAAGCCCTGCGTAAGCGTGAAGCTGAACTCAATGGTATTTTCTGGGCCACGCCGGCGGGGATTGGGACCATGGACAACCACATCTTCCGTGAAGTCAATGCCTATCTCTGTGCGATGACCGGTTATCCTCATAGCGAACTTATCGGCAGCAGTGCCCGGCTGCTGTATCCTTCCGATGCAGATTATGAGTACGTTTTTACGGAAATTGACCGGCAGATCTCATCCAACGGCATCGGCACGATAGAAACCCGGTGGATACACAAAAACGGGTCCATAAAAAATGTCCTGCTGAGTTCAGCACCATTAATTCCCGGGGATATTTCAAAAGGCGTGATTGTATCTGCCATTGATATCACCGAACGTAAAAAAGCAGAATCTGAACTTCTGGCTGCGTATGAAAAGAACAAGGGCCTGATGGACTCTGCCAACGATGCAATTTTTATCGCCGATATCGGGACCGGGGTACTCATCGATGCAAATAATAAGGCGCAAAAGATGATCGGGCGGACACGCCTGGAAATCCAGCAGATGCATATAACCGCGCTCCACCCGGAGAAGGATAAGCAAACCTATCATGATTACTTCGACCAGCACTGCCAGGAAGGATCCGGAGTGCAGGAAGAAGTCATCATCGATCGTGAAGGCCGCGAGATCCCGGTCATCGTGAGTGCAACCCGGCTGGATATCGGCGGGCGCTCCTGCCTCATGGGGATCTTCCATGATGTATCCGAAATGAAAAATGCACAGGATGCCCTCCGGTTAGCCAATAAAAAACTCAACATGCTCGCCGAGATCACCCGGCATGATATCAGGGACAAACTTACGGTTCTGGGCGGGTACCTCGACCTGTTGAGAGATCCCCCGCAAAAGACGCAGTACTCGATGTATATCTCCAAACTCAAACAGACCGTCACGACTATCAGTGAAAACATCGAGTTTACCCAGTTATACGAAAATCTTGGTATTATGCCTCCCGTATGGCAGAATGTCCACGATCTTTTCTTTTCCACCTGTGCGCAGATCGATATCAAAAAAATCCGTGTGCAATCCGATATCAGTGGTCTTGAGATCTATGCCGATCCGCTGCTTGAACGGGTCTTTTATGCCCTGGTGGAAAACAGCATGTTATACGGGGCAGGTGTATCGGTTATCCGGTTATCTTCCCGGGAAACCCCGGAAGGCATCGTCATCAGTGTTGAAGACAACGGCATCGGCATTCCCCCACAGGATAAAGAGAGGATCTTTTCCAAGGGGTTTGGCAAGAACACCGGGCTTGGCCTTTTCCTGGCGCAGGAGATCCTCTCCATTACCGGGATCTCCTTTAAAGAGACCGGGGAATACCATCGCGGTGCACGGTTTGAATTTGGCATTCCGCATGGCAAGTACCGTCATTCCTCCAATGCGCAGACCGACCGTTGCTTCATCTATACCAAAGACCAGGCCTCACCCGTCTCCTTTAAAGAAAAGATTTACAACGGCCTCCTGAACCGGAAAAACTGATGGTGCATCTTTTAAAAAAATGACCGTATCCCCGACATGACCAGGGGCCTGAGCACGTTGATCATCGCGGGGTTGAGGATCAGTTTTTTTACGAGCATTCCCGGCCGGTCCATGTCGCCATGCTCTATGATTGCAGAGAGGATGGATGGTTCTTTGAGTGCCTGAACAAGCTGGTCCATATCATCTGTGGTTATTTTCCGGCGCATACCAAAGAGCCGGAACCCGAGATCAAGTTCACGTCCCAGATCATCCTGCCAGCGCCGTTCATATTCCGCGAGAGCCATATCGGAAAAAGCATCCCGCTCGCAACACCTGATTGCCGTTGCTGCGGCGTGCCGGGCCGAACGGATGCCGGTATAGATTCCCCCGCCGCTCGTGGGCTTGGCAAACCCTGCGGCATCCCCTACGAACAGGGTACGGTGGCCGTACGTTTTGGGCATCAGGCCGAGCGGAAGGGTGCCGGTGACCAGGTGGGTGACCGGGCCTTCGAACTTTTTCATGAGTGCTGCAAACCGTTCCTTTACCAGCGTCTGCCCACAGAGACCCACCCGGGTGCGCCCGGGGCCGGTGGGAATGGACCATGCAAAGAATTCCGGTGATGCATCCGGGTAGATCTCTACAAAACGGGGATCGCTGTCATGCAGTACATCTGCCTGGATGCCGGAAAGGTATACTTTTGCACGTTCCATGCCGTACAGCCTGGCAATCGTGCTTCTCGGGCCATCGGCTGCGATCAGGATCTTAAATGTGTGCTCCTCGCGCCCGTATACACCCCGGGTGAGTACCGTGTTTTCCCGCACACCATACACGCTGGTCTTTAACCGGAATTCAGCCCCGGCATCGGCCGCGTTTCCTGCCATCTCCCGGTCAACAGCAGCCCGGTCAACGACGACTGCTTTCTGGACCTTTGCATCGATGAGGAGTTCGGTGCCACTGCCCGTGACGATCCGGGCACCCGAGACCCGGTTCATCACCGGCTTTTCCGTGCACCTGCACTCGGCAAAGGCTGCATTGGAAAGAAGCCCGGCACACTGTACCGGGTAACCGATGGTACCATGCTCCTCTATACAGAGGGTTTTGAGCCCCTGTGCTGCGCAGGCCTGGGCCGCGGCACTTCCTGCCGGCCCTGCTCCGACAACGATGACATCGTAAGGCATAGGAGATTGTAACTGTGGCAAAAAGGGAAATGATTATTGTGACTCTATTTCCCTTCTTTTTTTTTCATGGACCCTTACAGATGTGCTGCTCCTGCGTGTCATAGGTCTCATCCTTGACGTACCATCCCAGCAGGATTGAAAAAAGACCAAAAATCAGCGCAAAGGTACCCAGCACGGTCAGAAACAGATTTTTCAATACGTCCGGGAAGTACCAGATCAGTCCGCCGAGCAGCAGTCCGCCGGTAATAAACATCCCTGGAATGAGAATATATTTTGTTTTCGGTTGCGTGAGCGCGAGAGTTATGTCAAAGAAACCCGAGTAAACCGCAACTCCTGCGATAAGCAGGAGGAAGATGATCGCAACAATCGCAGGGGCAAAGAAAGAGATTGCACCGACAACCAGCAGCCCTGCAGACAGGGTAAACCAGAACATCGAATCGTCACTTTTTGATGTGATTGCAAGGAGGAGGAACCCTGCGATCCCTACCGCGAGCAGCACCCAGAACAGGGCATAAAACGTTGCAAGGGTGATTTCCGGCACCAGCAGAGCAAGGAGGCCAAAAATAATACCAACTGCTCCCTGGATGATGCATGATATTTTCGTATCCATGATTTATCACCAGATTACAAGGGACGATGAAGTCCCGGAGTTATATTTCCTATAAGTGTTCCGACTACAAAATCTATCCTATCAAGTGCCCGGTAAAAAAGAATCAGTCCAGGTTTTTGCCGAAATCAAAAAACCTGATATTAAAGCTTTTTTCGATTATGTACAGGATGCCGAAGAACAGGACTGCATACAGGATAAAGCTGACAACGAGCCTTACCCATCCGCTCAACCCGGTCACCGCGATAATCGCATTTGACAGGTAATCCGCAATAAGGATTGAACAGAGAATCCCGATAAAAAAAACCGCCCATTTTCTGACCAATGATATATCCATAATCAGTATTGGCTGCCGGAGTATTAATACATAAAAATTATGGCCCCGGAGAAATGCTAAAAAAATCCTGAGTCTCTTAAGGGGATTTCATCCCGGAATATTTTCCTGTACTGATTCTTCGTGCTTAAAGGATATGCCCTGCCGAAATGGTTATCCCGTTACCCGGTAAAATCAGGATATGACTGCCAGCACTGCCGGTACCGGGACAGGGAACCGGCATGTTATGATCCTTGCAATTTTCGCCATCGCGGTGGGCATGGCGTTCCTGGCCATCTTTCTCTTTACGATCTCTGCAAAACCTCCGGTGGTAACCCAGGATTCTTATTGGATACTCGAGTCCTATCACGATGCGACCGGGATCCTGATACCCGTAATCGACAACACCGAGGTTACGGCACGGTTCGGGGATGATGGCATTCTTTCCGGCACCGCCGGTTGCAACCGCTATTCTGCCGCATACCTGGTACGCGGAAAGCAGCTTGCCATAACACCGCCCCGGGTCCAGACCCAACTGTCCTGTCTGGTGCCCGGGATCATGGAACAGGAATCCGCGTTCCTTGCAGATCTTCCCTCTGCTGCATCATTACAGACCGGAGGAACGAAGATGAAAGTGCTGAATAATGAGAGCAGGGTTATCCTCTCGTTCCGGCAGGGATAATTTTTTTTTGAAATTGTGGCGGGAACCGGTTTTTGCCGCGACGGTAAAATCACGGGTTTCCGGACGGAACTTCACGGAGATACCCGTTATATCCCTTTCAATAATTTTTCCGGATCAGTTCCCCCCTCACTTTTTTGATAGGAAACTCTCCTCATCAGAGAAAAAGAAAAAAATTAAAGAATGATAACGGGAATCCGGATCACCTGCATCCGGCTCGTTACCCGACTTCACGATTTTATCATCACACGAAATTGTGTGGGGGAACCGGAATTCCGTTGACGGTCATATACGAGATGAAGAACCAGGCTGCAAGCAGGATAAAGACAATGAGCGGGATGATGACGGCAATCGCAACCGCAAGGATTGCTTTACCGGTGCTCATCTCCTGGAGCTCGCGGATTCCGAGTATGCCAAGGGCCAGTGACCAGAGCATGAAGATGAACCCGATGAAGGGTATCCACCCGAGGAGGAGCCGGGGGGTGTGCCCGTAGATGATCGCTTTGATGGTCTGCATGATCCCCTTGCGCCCGCCAAGAAGGTACACCCACAGGTGGAGCCATGCGGCAAAGAGCAGGGTCAGCACAAATCCGGCGGCAAGTGCCATGAAAAATACTATGAACGGGACGGCAATACCCCCCGGCATTCCGGCAAACCTTGGCATGGTCTCAATCCCGACTGCGGCAATAATTGCGACGAGGATAGAATGGAGCAGGAGAAGTACGCCGAAATAGGTAAACACAGCACCTGGTTCATCGGTGCGTGACTGCTGGAATGTCTCGACGGGGCTCAACAGGAGCCCCTTTATCTTGGCAACAATGATGTCAATCATTATTCAATGATTGTCATACGAGGAATATAAATGGGGTTGTCCGGTTTACAATGATCGTTATTGGTACCCGCAAGCGGAAACGTTCATCCCGTAATAATTCACATATCCACTAAGAAAATGAGCCCTATCCCATCCGCCGTCCCATGCGTACGTCCCGCCGAAATCGTCCGGTCCGGCCCGGAACCGATGAATGCCCGCACAGGAAGGCTGCCTCTTGTCCGGTGAAATGGACCTCAAGTTAGAGGCGCTTTCGAAGTATATCGTTACGAGCCCGTCATGGGCCCGTTCTTTTGTCCTCATTCTCATCCTTTCCGGGTGCGTTGAGATCATGGCAATCCTGGGAAGCGGGGATTCCTTTGCATACCTGACGCTCTTTCCCGTTGCTGCCTACCTTCTCCCGGCACTCGCTGCCCTCGCCTTGACCCCGCGCCTTGCCAGCTGGTTTTCCGGAAAACTTGACTACGGGTGGTCGGGGCTTACGGCAGCTATCGGTCTTATCATCTCGCTTTTCATCTCGCTGTCGCCGGTCCTGCTGGTCAGCTCCACGTTTCCGATCTTCTTTGCCGTCTCGCTCTCCCTCGTCTTTACTTTCCGGATGCTCCTTCTTGCCGCAGTTGTCGATTACCGGCTCCGGAGGGTCGTGGTTCCTGCTCTCGTTCATTCCGGTCTTGCAGTCGTGGGTGCAGCACCGTTTCTCGGTCTTGAGTTTGTGCAGCTCTCAATCCTCCTCCACATCAGTTTCGCGATCGGCGTCTTTGTTTTTATCAACGTGATAGAGCGCCCGATGAAGGCGAACTTCAAAGTCGGCCCTCTTGAACTGGCCAATGCATTCCTCGCCCACCTCTCCGAAGGAAGCCACAAGCTCGACGATTTTTTCCGGAGCATCGGCGAGAGCGTGGTCGTGCCCCAGGTCTCCCTTGTCCTGCAACGTGAGGGGAAAGAGGAGATCTTCTTAACGGTCCCCAATGTCCATCCCGGCCCTCTTGGCGAGATCGGCGGGAGCAACCTGCCCAAGATCCTTCACGGCATGCTCGGCAATGCCTCGATGGTCTTCCATGGCTCAGCTTCGCACGACTTCAACCCGGTCGATGAGGTTGAAGTGAGAAAAGTGGGTGACGCGGTCCTGCTGGCCCGCCCGCTCTCGTGCTCCAATACCGGCTGCACGAAGTCAGCGAGATACCGGTGCGGGTCGGTAGATGTGCTCGCCCAGGCATTCGGGGACACGATCATAGTTGTTGCTACCCGGTCACCGCTTGTAACTGAAGATCTTGATTTCTCTGTCGGGTTTTCGATCATGAAATCGGGAGAGAAATATTTCCGCCACGCGGGTTTTGTTGATGCCCACAACTGTATGGATGCACTGGAGGACGGGGTCTACCCGGCAACGGAACTTGCCATGGAGTACATCGGCGCAGCAGAAGATGCGTTTGCTGCAACCGCACAGGCAGAACAGGTCCGGTTCTCTGCCGGCTACGCTGCACGGGCGCTCCCGTTCTCGCGGCAGGAGGGGTTCGGCGATCTCGGCGTCCAGGTTCTCGTTGTTGACGCGGGCGGGCAGAAGACCGCGTACTTACTCTTTGACGGCAACAACATGCAGACCGGTGCCCGGGACGAGATCCGCCGGAGACTGCTCACCTGCGTTGACGAGTGCGAAGTCATGACAACCGATACCCATGTTGTCAACACGGTATCAGGCCGGAACCAGGTGGGGCTCAGGATTCCTGTGGATTCCTTTTATCCGCTTGTCAAAGAGGCGGTCATGGAGGCCCTTGCCGATGCTGCTCCCGCCCGCTCTGCTGGTGCAACCGCGTGGTGCCGGGGGATCGTGGTCTTTGGTTCGCAGCGCATCTCCCAGATTGCGTCCACGGTCAACGGCATGATGGGGTTCATGCTCCCGGTTGCAATCATCATCCTGCTGGGCGCATTCCTGACAACCGCGATGGCGTATTACGTGCTGGTGTATTAGGTAATTTTATGACCGGGCCGGTCGGATACCGGCGGAACCCATACGATTTTTCCTTGGTTTGCGGGGACATAGCTGATGCTTTTCCTTTTCGCTGCCGCAAAAAACTTTTGCCAGGGATAGCAAGGGAATATTTCTCCTTGCAAAAAAATTTAAAAAAATTAATCGTATCTCCTGAAGAGTGCCGGGTTCTGTTTACGAATCCACCAGCGCCGGACGAGAAGTACACAGATGACTATGATCACGATTACCGCAACCCACGCCAAAATGGTGACCAGCGTGATTCCCTGCGTTGGGAAGAAGATCTCTATACCCGACGAAAAGGACTGCGGCGCTGCTGCGTTTACCGTTGTCACGGGAACCGGGAGCATTGTTGCAGGACCGGTGTTCAGCGCAGTCGCAGGTTCGGTCACGGCAGTATCAGCCGCTTTTCCCGGAAGATCTAAAAACGTTCCGGCCTGTGTCACGTTGCCAGCACCATCAGTCGCGCCCGGTAATTTCACGGTGATGGCAAAGTAGGAGAAGCCCGGCGTTGTTGTCACATACTGGTACCGGTCTGCCAATGATTGATCCAGCCTTGTTGGCAGCTCGACCCACTGGTTGTTGGTATATCGCATCATCACGATCTGGTCCGGTAAAACAGCGTGCGTGTCAAGCCATGATTTGCTCACGCTGAACGCGATATCTGCATGGTCGATGGCATCCGGGTTGACCCAGTTCATCGTGATGAGCTCGTACCCGGCCACGGCCCGGCCGGTCAGCTGGAAAGCGGTGGCCGGGATTGTCGGCTGGACAAGACACTGGGTCTGCCCGATCTCCCGTGATGGCGTAATCGAAACCGATGAAACCGATGCCGGAGCCGAGGGTGATGCCGGACTGAATGCAAAGACGGCAACTGCACCGGCCCTGGCACCCGGGAGGATCACCGATTGCGGGGCTGTTGAAGAAGCGTCGCGATTGTCACCGTCGCCCGGCGCCGGAGCAGGCTCCGGCCGGGTCATCGTCACCGTGAAGGAAGTCTCGGTCTGCGTTACCGGTGTGCCGGATGCATCAACCCCCGCAAGGCTGATCGTGTAGGTGCCGGGTGACGGCAGCTCCGCGACTTCGATCCCGAACTCCCAAAGCGAGTTGAACCGCGTCTGGCTGCCGGCCGTGTAGAGCCGGGACAGGTTCACATCATGGAAGCCCGTGCGAACCAGCGTCCCGGCAGCATCGGTGATTGTGCAGTTGATCCGGGTGATCCGGTTGTTGATGGTGTACCGGTACGGGGTTGCGGTGGCGGTGACAGCTGAGGCGATCGGTTTGGTGACTCCGTAGACGACAAACTCCTTTCCCTGCGGAACGGTTACGCCCCCGCCGGGATTCAGGTTCAGCGTTTTTTGGGTTGTGGCATCGTTGGGATCGTACAGGTTTTCCGCGCTCGTGCCGCCGGGCGAAACGATCTCGGCCCGGTACAGGACCAGCCGCTGGTTTGTTGCAAAGGGGGTCGCAGTTCCGTCCAGAGTTCTTACGCCGGAAGATATATCGTTGTACGTGATCTGCGGCTCTCCGATGTTATGGTAGATGAACGTGGTATTGGGACTATCCCCCAGGCCGAATTTCAGGATTGCCGCAAGCTCGACACCGTACGTTGCGCTGCCGGAGTTCAGGTTATAGATGAACATGGAATTATTCGCAACGGCCGGGACATCAGTAAGGGTCCCCGGGCGATCATTGACCACTTCGATCCCGTTGTTCGGTGTCCAGCGCTTGGGAGCTTCCCACCAGATGTTGCTGTTGTCGGGGTCGGTGAAATACCCGGGGAACCAGTCGAAGTAGATGCGACGGTCGTGGACAATTGAGTACTGGATAAGTGCGTTCTTGTTCGAAGTCGGGCGGAAGGTCCCGAGAATGGCACTGGTCCGGTTCAGCGAGATCGTCTTGTTCACTTCAAGCCCGGAAAAAGATCCGGAGAGCCCGGTTACTTCGATCGTATAATTGCCAGTGGTCAGGTCTGCGAGCGGGGCGCCGGTGCTGTCCGTGTAATTCGTATCGAATCCCTTCGTCACGCCCCCGAGTATCATCCCGAGGTAGTAACGGTTAGTCACCACCACTTTGTTGCCCGGGTTGAGAATCCCGCCCGGCAATTCCATGAGGTCCGGTACCATGGCGCTGTTTTTCCGGGTGCAGGAACCGGTCACGGTGCAGTACGTCTGGTTGAGGACGCTCTCATTGGTAATTCCCGTGACCGGGTCGACCCGGCTCTGGATGACCCGGACCGGAGTTCCGGCAACGGTATCGCCCGGGTAGAGTTCGATCCGGATATCGCCCGGGTTTGTTACGGTGTTGGTAAATATTCCGTACACGTAAAAGTCGCGTTCCTCGGCAAGGAGCGTTTCATTTGCGCTCGGCTGGGTGATGACAAGGTCCTGGACTGCACTCACTGCCGGCAGGGACAGGAACAGTACTGCCAGTAGTAAACAGAACGCGACCCGGTTCATATATTGAGAATGTCCCGCCAGTGTTCATAACCCTTATTATTTAATCCGGCCGTACGTGTCGGGTCTGCCCCGGTCAGGCTGGATCTGCCGTGTGGGGGTACGGAAAAAAGGTGCTTTTTCCGGGTTCGGGTATTCCTGCCCGGGACCTTGGGAGACCTGCATTCCCTCGACCCCCATTCTCCGTCGGAGGCCCGCTCCACGGGCATGAGTCATGACCCCCAAATTGACATGAATTCATGGAAAAACGACACTATTGTTTTTGGAAAATTGCATATCGGGCCCGGTTTGGCTGGATTCCCCCGTTAACGGGCTCTAAAAAAACCGCTAATAGCATCAATTGGATGGCCGATCGTTTTTCGGATTAAGGGTAGTTAATGGAAAATGAAAAAAAGGGCTTTTTTGGGGCTCGAAACGGAGGGACTCCTCGTCTGACTACGGCGTGAAATGAGTGGGTTATGATTTTGCAGAACCCTGAGTGACCTGTACTTTTCCAAACCCTGTTCTCCGTCGAAGACTTCTGTTTCATGAAGACGTCCCGACCCGCATTTTAGCATGAATTGGGGTATTTCCAGTACATCAGTTTTCAGAAAACCTCGAATTGCGCCCTGTTTGGCTTTATTCGGCATAAATCGGGCTCTAAAAATATCCCCTGATATCACCTTTTAGATGGCCGATCTCATGTCGGATTGGCTGAAGTAGGTGGAAAATGAAAAAAAGGCCTTTTTTGAGGCTCGGTCCCAGGACATCTCACGTCAGATAACGACGTGAAATCCACCCGGGATGGGGCACTTCCGAGCCTCATGGGGCAGACTATCCCTCTCAACCCATAAGGGTTCAAATTCGCCCCGGATTGTTCCATTTACCCATACCCGACCGGCCTGTTTCGCGTTTTTTCCTGTACGTTCTTTCCGGAAACCCTGTTTTTAGCCTCTGATGGGGAAACGGGGGGATTTACAGCGAGAAAAACCGGCCTATTTGGTGCAGTTTGGATTGAGGATCTCAGGTTGCCCCGGTGTGCAGAGCATCGGATGCAAAAAAAAGGCAAAAAAACCCCTGTTTTCCGCAAATGTTAAAAATAATTCTTTGACGAGCCTGCCGAAATTTTATTGAACGATTTCCATAGTTCCGGATTTTTTTCCCATCGCGAAAACGATCGCAATCAGATTTTTTTTAAAAAGGTACGGGACCCGGTATAGATTGAAATTTTCCGGTCACGGCCGGATTATTTTTCCGGGCTAAGGTCCGGCCTTTTTTTTATTTTGTCCGTTGAAAATTGTCCGGCAGGAAATAATTGAGGGTACACGATTCTGCGGCAGGGTCAGGAAATTAATGGAAAATTTTCCAGACCCGGTGCGATTCATCGGTCAGCAACTTTTCAACTCAAGTCTGGGGGTCGATGAAAAATTTTTCAGAAACCCCGGATATTTCCACGCTCATTCCCAACTTCCATCGATCCATGCTTTCAGAATATCAAAATCCCGCTTCATCGTTGCCCTGCTCAGCGCCTGCGCCCGGGTCAGCATCCTTTCCTGGACAAAATCATATTCGCAAAGAATCCGGGAATTCCTGAGCAGGGTTGCCCGGATCGGGTGGTGCCGGTATATCACGCTCTCCTGTTTTCGGAAATACCATTTGATCCTCTGGAACGTAAGCCAGTCAAGTTTCATGGCGAGCGTGGCATGGAACCGGAAATCTTCGGCATTGTCCAGATCATATTTCCGCAGCGAGCAGTAAGGGGAGATTGCCTGAGACAACTGGTAGCGGAATTGTCTCAGGGTCTCATCAGGAGTGATCGTAACGAAAACAACTCTCGTGTCGTCAAAAAATCCGTAATGTCCCACCTCATATTTCGGGATCTCTTTCTGGCTCGTACAGATTCTGGTGAAATCTGCGATGAGTTTGTTTTCATCCGTTGTCGAAAAAGGCCCGGCCAGCGTGATATGCGGGGTCACCAGTTTATCCCCGAGATTAAATTTTTCCGCAAGGTGATTGCTTAGCGTGCGGATCTGCTGCTTCACCGACCCCATCAGCCGGATATCGATCAGGTAGTGAGTCATATCCCACCCCTTTGAACAACTGCCAATCCGGCAACCGCAGGGAAAATATTCAGATTATTTTTCCAGGAATCTGTCAAGGTAATTGCGATAATTTTGCATCTCCGGCACGAAATAGGTTGAGTAGTTTAAGGAAGGAGTCCGGCATCGCCAGAGCCCTTTACAGCAACCTTCCGTTGGATTACAACTCTGCAAATCCCGTTCCCCAACACTAAAAAACTAGCAGCATGATACTATTCATCAGGACATTCCTATGGAAGCACGGAGCGAAAGAAAGGACGGGATTGTGATCTTTTATGTATCGGGACGGCTCGATGCGTTCGGGGCCCAGCAGATGGATACCTGGACCCGTGAGGCACTCCACGACGACGACAAGGAACTGGTAGTGGACATGGCGGGCACGGGCTACCTGAGCAGTGGGGGGTTGCGGGTTTTTAACGGCCTGAAAAGGGAGATGAAGCGGAGGAACGGGCGGTTTGTGCTCGCAGCAGTCGGGGAATACCCGAAAAAAGTAATTGATATGGCCGGGTTCGCTACGGTCCTTGACATCTTCCCCACGGTGGATCTTGCGGTTGCAGATATCATTCACAAGCGGAAGAATCCTACGCTCTTCAATGAAATTTTTTATAAGAAGATCATGGGCGAAGGCGTGCAGCTGACCGTAGAACCCGGCTGGATGACAGCGCCGCCGGTCCTGCGGGTAATCGGGGATCTCAACAAGGTTCTCTATTCGCGGATCACGGAAGCCGATATCCGGGCAAAAAAATTCTCGGAGATCACGTACTCGCTGGGTCTCGGTGCTCTCGGTGCGGATGTAAAAGAAGCCATGCCCCTGATGGGCGAGATGATCACGCTCCACGGCTCTATGGTCTGGCTCCCGACCGATGGCAACAACACGCCGGATTTCTTAACCCCGCTCGACCATGACAGCGATGTGGTAGTCTATACCGGGTTCAATGTCACGCTCGACGGCCCGTTCAATGAATATTTCACGCTCGAAACCAGCAAGCCCGATGGCATCAGTATCTCGGATATCTACAAGACCATTTTTGCGTCCTCAAAGGAACGCGTGCAGAGCTATCATGGCGTTGTTGCCGTCACCATCTGGGGCGTGCTGGCCGGGCTTGCCAGTTCCGGCCTGAAAAAATCCCCGGTCGCGACTTCCGCTCCGCCCGGTGGCGTCTCGATCATGGACCCCTCGCAGCTGCACCAGTGGATTGCATCCGAAAGCGTGCCCTCGCATAAAGGAGAGACGCTGGTGAGTTTTGGCATCGGTGTCGATCTCACCGCTGACCTCACCTATTTCTCCGAAAGCCAGCTCTCCTCGCTCTACTATGCCAATCCGCTCAACAAGGGAGCGGCAAAAGAGATGTACCTGCACAATCATGGCGTGGTCTTCAAAAATGTGCCCTACGATGCCTCGCTCGACCTGAACACGCAGGTAAAAAAGATTGTCACGGACGGGGAGTTCTCCGATATGCGTCACCTGCTGGACAGCACGCGGCTGACCAAGGCCAAGATTGGGATCTCTTATATCCAGGATATTGTCCGGGAAAGCTGAGGCTTTCCTTTTTCCCGTACGCTTCTTTTTCCGTTCAGAAAATTTTCAAAAACTTTTTACTTTCTCCAAATGGGATTACCCCTGCTTTGGGCGGAATACACGATAGGGGCTGATGCCCCCATACCCCATCAGACCATCTTCTTTTTTACCAGCACCAGGATATTTTTCCCGTCTTCATACCGGTACATGATATCGTCCATTACCTGACGGATTAAAAATACACCCAGCCCGCCGATCTTTCGTTCTTCGATCTCAACAGAAATATCCGGCTCCGGGATGGTTAAGGGATTGAACTGTGGGGCATAATCCTCGATCTGTATTTCGGCAAGCCCCTGGGTTGTGTGGATGGAGATGACAATCTTACCCGGGCCTTTTGCATACCCGTGCACGATCACGTTGGTGATCGCTTCTTCGACTGCCAGCTGGGTATCGAGAATATCCTCCTCAGAAAACCCGTGGACACGCATGGCCTGGTCAAGTGACTGGGATACTTCCGGAATTGCATGGATGTTGGCATCGATTGTGCAGGAATGTGTCGGTTCCATCATTTCACCCGTATAACCATAAGCGTAATATCATCCGATTGTGCGTAGCCCCCGGTAAACGAGTGCACCGATGCAAGGATAGCAGTCATAATATCCGGTGCCGGGAGTTTCCGGGATGCCCGGATCACCTCATGCAGCCGCACTTCTCCAAACATTTCCTGTGCTGCATTCTCCGCTTCGGTTATGCCATCCGTGTAAAGCACAATGACGTCTCCTGCCTTGAGCATAGCGGTCTGTGCAGTATACGCTGAATCCGCCATCGCCCCGATCGCAATGCCTGTTGCCTCGAGTTCAGTAAGCCGGCCATCCTCCGCATGGCAGATGATCGGTGGGTTATGGCCGGCGTTCACGTACGTAAGTGAACAGTTGTCCGTCCCGAGAATGCCGTAAAAGAGGGTGACAAACATTCCCCCCCGGGAATCGTTGGCAATGATTGAGTTTGCACTGCAAATCGCCCGGGCGGGATTGTCTACGTACCAGGTCGCATTCACCCGCACCACGATCCGCGAGAGTGCCATGTAGAGTGCGGCGGGGATACCCTTACCTGAGACATCGGCGATCATGATCCCCATGGTCCCTTTCTTAAGCGGGATAAGTTCGAACGGGATTACATCGAAAAAATCGCCCCCGACTTCCTTTGCCATCACGCTCTTTGCGGCCACTTCAAATCCCTCGATCTGCGTGATCGTGTCGGGAAGGAAACTCTGCTGGATCTCGGCTGCGATCGCAAGTTCGGTATTCTTTCGCTCCATCTCCCGGAGCAGGGTATCGCGCTCAGCTCCCATCCTGCGTTCATTCTGGAGATTTTCGATAATGAAGGCAAAGATGAACATCCCTGCTGCATTGGCAAGGATCATCGGCAGAGCCACCATGGACACGACACCCAGTGCCTGGTCGAACGGCCGGCAGATGGCAAGAGTGAGCAGCATGTGCAGCCCTTCCATGAGGATGGCAAAGAGCACGGCAATTTTCATACCGCAGAATTTCCGTTTGCAGGCAAGCCAGATAAGCCCGCCAAAGAGCCCGGCAAGGATCGTTGCAGTGGTGCACGGAATGACCGTAAACCCGCCAAGACTCCAGCGATATGCAGCTCCAATCAGCCCGGCACCAACACCAACAACCGGGCCCCCGATAAGACCGGCAACCATCGGCCCTAAGTCCCGCACGTTGATGATTGCGCCAAGCACCTCAACGCCACTGATCGTACCGAAAACCGAGAGGGCGCCAAAAACCAGGATGAGAACAATCTGCGTTTTTATGGCAGGATGGCCATCGAGCACTTCGATGAAAAGTTTCCTCCGGGTCAGGAGGTAGGCAACGACAACAATCACGCAACTCAGCTGGAGCAGGACCAGCAGGGATGAAAAGATTGTTGCGTCCATGAAATCTCAAATACATTATTGCACACCGGCTCTTTTAATGGTCGCGTCCTGAATGAAACGAGGACGCTAAGCAGCGGTGAGCAGTTTTCGGACAGGGATAGCATTATCTTTAAAAAACACCAAAAACACCGGTATCATTCTCTGGCTACATTTTACCAGACAAGAGGGAATATCGTGGAAATTACAACCGTAACCCGTGACGGGGCAACTATCCTTTCGATTGCCGGTAGAATAGATACCGCGACTGCACCGGCACTTGAACAGGCGATCAACAAAGAGATAGAGGGAGGGAACCGGAAGGTCCTGCTCAACTTTTCCGGAGTCACCTATATCAGCAGCGGCGGTCTCCGGGTGCTGCTGGCAACGGCGAAAAAACTCAAGAATCCCGGTGACAAGTACGCCCTGTGCAGCCTTGCTGCCGAAGTGCACAAGATCCTCAAGCTTGCCGGGTTCACGTCCATCTTCTCGATCTATCCTTCTGAGGGCGAAGCGCTTGCCGGGTGGTAACAACACTCCCGTTTCCCTGGTCTGGCAGCCGGCGCCTGGTGCCACCGGGGCACAGCACTATCCCCTTATCCGCAAGATCGATACCATCTCTTCTAACTCCTACCTGATCCGGACCGGTGATGTGATCCTGCTCATCGACCCGGGCGGCATTGCGGAGCAGTCGGCACAGCTGGCACAGGTGATCGAAGAGTGCCGCGAGGAACAGGATCGCCCGGTCTTTGTCTTTTTGACCCACGCCCATCTCGATCATTTCCTGGGCACGCAGTCGGTTCCCGCTTTTGCCCACACGGGAGCAGCTGTCTTTGCCGTGCAGGAGGCAGGTGCGGCAGCGCTTGAACGCGGGGACGCAAAGCTGACACAGGCCGCGCTTCTGGGACAGGAGATTGCTCCGGTCAGGGTGGGCCTCCCTCTCCTGACCAAAGCCCGTTCCGGTTCACGCGGTGTCCCGGTATCCATGGCCTTTTCCAACGGGGCCACGGTCACTATCACCCGGGAGCAGACTGATGGCGGCCTTGCCGAAGAAAGGATCTGCTTTGGCCCGGGGGCTGCTCTTGACATATACCATACACCGGGCCACAGCCCGGACAGCATCTGCCTCCGGATGGGCAAGCTGTTGTTCATCGGCGATGTGCTCTTTGCGGCAAACCCGGGCATTGCCGGGATCTGCGGGTGGGACCAGGAAGCGCTCATCCGATCGCTCGATGGCATCAGGGCGCTCCTTGCCGGTGGCGGCATTGATTTTGTCCTGCCGGGCCACGGGAGAGTGATCGCGGCTGCGGATGCGCTGAGGATGTTTGAAGCCATCCGCGCCGATGCGCTGGCACTGGAAAACATTGCCGAGCTGAACCATGAGCGGGCAATAGAGGCCGCTGCGTTTGCCGAAGAGTGCATGGAACAGGTCAATGAGCTCTTCACTATCATGGCCGGACGGCTGTACTATGTCTCGTACGTGATGGAGGAACTCGGGGAAGATGACGTGGCCGCCGAGGTCAGTGCGCTTATCAAGGGGGATGTGATAGACGAGTTGCTCGAAGCCTTCCGCTCTTTTGCCGACGAGCACCATAAGGGCGGCGGGGTCTCGATCCATCTCGCCCTCAAAGCAGGCCAGGTGATCGCAAAACTCGAACGATCGTTTGACGGCGCGCAGCTTGCGCGTATCATCGACCCGGCGCTGGTCCAGCGGGCCGCACGGCTGCTCTCGGATTACACCACTATGCTCCGCGGGTTCTGCCCTCCCCGCGAACTCGCGGAATGCGATCTTGTCAGGCATCTTGAAGCGCAGGTGACCGGCCTTACGGTTCCCGCCTGCTCGGATGACGATCTCTTGTCATCGGCAGACGATGATTCGGCCTTTACCGGCCTGCTCCTGCAGCGGATCGGGATGCAGCCGCTTCTTGCGGATGTTGCCTTTACCTTTTCTGCGGGTGAGAAACATATCCTGGTTGCTGTGGATCACGATGACCTCACGGACCTGGTCACGTATATTCTCGAAGATCTCGTGGGAACCGGCGCTGCTGCGATCGCCGTTCAGGTCAACCGTGACGGCAATGATGCCACGGTCACGCTTGCGGGAACCGGGTGTACCGATTCGGGTGCAGTAAAAACCGGCAGGGGTTTTCTCGGCCGCCTCTCCGACCGGGCTGGCGGGGCACTTTCCTGGACCGATGATGGCCGGACGCGTGAGTATACTATCAGGATCGATGGATTGATCTGAAGGTACAGGTCGGTCGCCAAAATTCAGCTCCCATCTATCCCACGGACTCTCCGCAGCATGTTATACCAAACCAGGAATACTCTCTATGACTGAAAAGCACTCCCGTCCAACAACCGGCAACGGCAACCCGCCGCTCATTGAATTTGAAAATGTCACCGTAATAAAAGGTGACAAGGATGTGCTCCGCTCCCTCTCGGTTACACTGCAGGAAGGCGAACATATCGCAATCATCGGCCCCAACGGTGCCGGGAAATCCTCGTTCATCAAGGCGGTGACCCGGGAATACTACCCCCAGCCCCATGATAACGTGGTGTTCCGGGTGCGGGGCGAGGAATTCTGGGACGTCTTTGCCATGCGGTCCTTTATCGGGGTCGTATCCAATGACCTGCAATACACGTATACCCGGGAGGTTTCAGGCAGGGAAGTCATCCTGTCGGGTTTCTTCTCCAGCATCGGGCTCTTCAACCATGTGGTGACGCCGGCAATGGAGAAGAGAACCGATGAGATCCTGGAATTTTTGGAGATCGGGCACCTGCAGGCACGCTTGATGACGGAGATGTCATCCGGTGAAGCCCGGCGGTTCCTGATAGGGAGAGCGCTCGTGCACCGCCCGGCCGCCCTCATTCTCGATGAACCCACTAACAGTCTCGACCTGCACGCTCTCCACACGTTCCGGAACCTGGTGCGGAAGATCGCGCAATCCGGCACCGGCATCATTCTTGTCACGCACAACCTGCACGACATCATCCCGGAGATCACCCGCATCATCCTCATGAAAGACGGGAAGTTTATCGGCGATGGTAAAAAAGAAGAGATGCTGACCGATAAGAAAATCGGCGGGCTGTTTCATGTTCCCGTCCACGTTCGGGAAGAGAATGGCTGGTATTACGCAACGGGATACTGAGTAATTCCCATTTTTTAATTCTCGTACAGGAAATATTTCCTGGTAGACACGGCCACCGACTGTTCCGGCTAAAAAGCATATTGCCCGGTACAACGCACAATATACGTACCTGTTGAGGAATCATGGGCGACCCGTACTTATCCAGCGACGAATCCCTAATCCTGTCCACGCACAATATCCGCATCGGAGGCGTGTCTTTGGACCTGATGCTCACGAGCCGGCGTCTCATCCTTATCGATAATTCCGTTACCCCTTTTAAGCTCCGGACAATTCCGCTCGAAACCATCATCACGGTAGTGGCCGGCACAGATGTGAAGGGGGACCCGATCATTACTCTTTCTCATATGGACCCATCCGGATCCGGCGCCCCTTTCCCGGTGGACTTTTTCTTTACCCGGCAAAAAGGTGGATCGAGGGTAACGGAATGTAATGAGTGGGCAGCAATCCTCAGTCGCTACGCGGCCGGAGCCCGGGAGGGAGCACGTTCCGCCGGCACTCTTCCGTATGACCCGGTAAAGGCCATCCAGCCACGGATGTCAGCCACGTACGGGATCGAGACGTTCAGCCCCAGGAAACCCGTCATGGGGGAATATGCTGTACACGCTGAACCAGTCACCGCTCCCGTACTTCCGGAATCCCCGGAAGTTGAGGATCTGCCTGCTGTGACTGATGAACCCCCTCAAAGGGTACATGCGGAGATGGCTGAATCCCCCATCCTTTCCCCCGTCCTTCCCCCGGACCTTGAAGACACGGGCCGGCCAGATCCTGCACTCAATGGGGCAGAGGAAATTATCCTCACACCGGCAGTTCCTGAAGAATGGGCAGAATCACCGGCTCCGACTGCTCCTGAGGTTAAGGAATCGGATGAAGTGCTTCCCGTTCATGAGCCCGCACCGGAACCTGTACCTGTACAAACCGTGAATGATTCTCCTCCTGAGGGAATTACGGAACCCGAAAAACCGGTTACTCTGCAACCTGAAGAAAAACCCGTGAGGGATGAACCCCGGGCAATCACTGATACGGAAAGGATCTGGGCAGAAGCAGCCCGTTCTGTGATATCTTCCCCCTCTTCAATTCCCGTCATATCATCCGATGAGCCAATCCCGGTTACCCGCCCGGGCGAAAAGAAACCGGAGGATGAACCGGAAGCTGCGGTTAGTATCATTGAAGAGCCGGTTGCAGGGATTAAAGAAGAACCCCGACCGGAATCATTCCCTGTCATAACCCCGAAATCCCCCCCGGCACTCCCGACAAAATCTCATTCTTTGCTCCCAATCGCAGCGATTGTTGTTATTATCCTTGCAGTGCTGGCAGGAGCGGTTATTATCTCGTTCTCCCCAAAGGAAACGGCTGAGCCATCCCTGCCGGTTATAATCCCGGATGTTACTGTTCTGCCAGTTACAACTTCCCTCCCAACCCCGGTACCAACGGATGGTGTCTGGGTGCGCATCGATTATCCGGGTACATTTATCGGGGAGGTTGGTAACCCCGAACTCATGCATCCTGTTTCCGGCACGGGTGTCCGGTTCTACAAAATACTCTGGAGTGATCGCGCAGTCGAAGCATCAGCCCAGAAGCAGGAAAATTCGGGGGATACTCTCGCAATCGAAGTGTACAATAACGGGACCATGATCAAGCGCGGTTCAACCCGGGCTCCGATGGGCAGTGTAAGTATCCTCATTGATCCCACTACGGGCAGACCTCCGGGGATTGGTTCCCAGGATATACCCTGACTTCCATGATCCACGATGCGAAATTTTCAGCAGGTACCCTGGCCTTCCGGTTCCCTGTACCTGAAGCGGTCCCGGTAGCAGAAGCCCTCTGGGTGATGGTGAGCGGCAACCGTGTTGCGGTAACGAACGGAAATACCCCCACGATATTTTCTGAAAAAAATCCCGCTGGTTTCCCCTGCCCTGTAGAGCGGGTCCAGTATCTTGGTCACCGTGAGACAACTCCCTGTTACGCAGCAGAGATCGCTCAGGGTACAACGCTTCCCAAGCCGTGGAAATATTCCGGCGTGCGGGAACTGTTCGGGCAGGTCCCGGATGACGAACTCGCCATTGCGGCCCTTGCCGTCCAGATAATCGACTTTGACCGCACCACGCAGTACTGCGGACGGTGTGGTGCAAAAACCCGGCAGCTGCGGACCGAACGGGCGAAATTCTGTTCGGATTGCAACCTGATCACGTATCCCCGGCTTTCACCGGCTATCATTGTCCTGGTGCAAAACGGGGACCAGATCCTGCTTGCCCGCTCACCCGGGTTCCCGACCGGCCTGCACAGTACCCTTGCGGGGTTTGTAGAGCCCGGTGAGAACCTCGAGCATGCAGTCAGCCGGGAAGTTTTTGAAGAAGTAGGGATTGCGGTAAAAAATATCCGCTATTTTGGCAGTGAACCGTGGCCATTTCCTCATTCGTTCATGATTGGTTTTACGGCAGAATATGCCGGCGGAGAGATCACGATTGACAACAAGGAGATCGTATCGGCGGGATGGTTTGATCGTGATCACCTGCCCCAGATCCCTTCACGCATGAGCATCTCGCGGGCGCTCATTGACAACTGGATGGAACGCCGCCCGGTATCCTGAACTTTGATAACGGGTATACCGGACTCTTCCCCGCGGCAGACTGCGGCACCCTATATCGTTCCGGAGATCAAAGGGTAGTGTAACAATGGCTATCGACCAGATCCCGATTGGCAGGTTCTCGCTTATTACCCGTCTCAGCCAGAAAGCGCTCCGGCTCTATGACGAAAGAGGCCTGCTGGTGCCGCAGGAAAAAGACCTGTGCACCCGGTACCGGTACTATACCGGTTCCCAGATCGCCCGGGGTGTCTCCATCAAGACCTTGTGCGAACTGGGTTTCCCACTATCTGAGATTGAAACCCTCCTTATGGCAAAGGAGGCCAACGATACCGTAACAATCCATGCACTTTTCCAGAAGCGCAGGACCGAGATCCGGTCTGAGGTCAGCAGGTTACAGGAGATCGAGGCAATTCTTGAAAACCCGGATGCCTCGCTGGAGTTGATCTACATGTCCTTAAATGAACCCGTAGTAAAAGAAATTTTACCTGTTCGCATTGTTGGCAACCGGGGTAATGGTCCGTACGGTGAAACGATCACACGACTGATAACCGGGCTCTGTTCCCAATTGTTTTCTGATGAAAACCAGAAAAACGGGCTGAAGATCACCGGGCCGTTCATGACGCTGTACCACGATCGTGAGTACAGAGAAAAAGATGCGGATATGGAGTGTGTTGTTCCGATCACCGGCAGGATTGCACTCAGTGAGCCGTCCATGGAGGTCCGGACCCTGGCCGGGGGAAAATGCGTATCCCTTATCTATAAAGGACCTTACGCCGGTCTCCATGAGGCCTGGGCCCGGATTGGTGCCTATGCAGAAGAACGGGATTTTGTTATTACCGGCCCCCACCGCGAGCTGTATCTCAATGATCCCTGCACCATTCCGGAAAATGAACTGCTGACCGAGCTCCAGATCCCCATTGATCCGGCCCTGCACAGTACCTGTGCTTGACCCCCCCCTATTTTTGCAATTTTCGCGTGTTTTTGCTGCAGTAAGGCACTGGACAGCTCTTTTCGACCAGAAGTGCTATAATGCAGTATATAAAATCATATATTCAGGCATAGAGTACCGTGAACGTTTATCCATGCGAGAGATGGCGATGAAAAATTCTCAGTCAGATGGAAACGAAAATGTCATAGATATTTTCGTTCTGGGTCGGAGTGAAACAGGGACACTGGAACTCATTAAGCAGCTTGAGCGCCAGGATTACCAGGTAACCCTCTTTACCGATGGAACCCAGCTCCTTGATACCCTTCACTCAGGAAAGCCCAACCTGATCATATGTGACACGACCTCCTTCGGGCAGGAGGCGTACGATTGCTGTCGGCAGATCAAATCTGATGACTATCTCTGGATGATTCCGGTTATTATCCTCACCCGCGCATCATCCGTAGGGGACCTGTTAAACGTTCTTGACAGCAATGCAGACAATTTCATCGCCCATCCCTGTGACAGCCCCTACCTGCTCTCGCTGATCGAAGAAATGCTCCTGACCCCTGTTGAGCAGCAGACCCTGGACCAGATCAAAACGCAGTTCAAGATCCAGCACGAAGGCCGGGTCTTTGTGGTCACTGCTGATCGCAGGAAGCTGCTGGAATTCCTCATGTCCGCATTTGAGATTGCCGTCAAAAATTCTGAAGATCTCGCTGCTGCCAATGCCGAATTACAGGCAACCTCCTCACGGTTAACTACGATAGAAAATGCAGGCCTCGAGAACATACGGCTCATCGGCACGCTCACTGCAAGTATCCGTACAAAAGAGCAGGACGAGCGCACACTCAAAGGGGATCTTGAGGAAACTGAACAGGCCCTCGATGAAAAGACTGCAGAAGCCGGACAACTCTCGCGTGACCTGGGGGATGCCAGGGCGCTTCTTGCCACTGCTGAAGAACAGATCCGCATACTGCTTGCGGAGAAAGAAAAAACCGATCTCGCTTCCCAGTCGGAAATCTCTCTTCTGGCCGGGCAGGTATCATCCCTTTCGCAGGCTATCACTGTAAAAACAGCGGAGCTGGATGCTGCACAACAGGCACTGGAAGGAGAAACGACCCGTTCCGGCCAACTCGACCTTGCGGTAAAAGAGTCTGGTGCGCAGGCAGGACAGCTCAAAGCGACCCTCCAGGCCCTCACTCTTGAACACGAACAGCAGGCATCTGCCCTGGCTGCCGAAAAGAACCGGGCACAGGCTGCAGAAGAAGAGGCCCGTTCGACACTTCAGGCAAAAGCGCAATCCGAACAGGAACTGACACGACGCTGTGAAGAGCACAAGGAGATCGCCCGGCAGCAGGATGAAGAGATTCTCCGGTTAAAAACCGGGCTTGAGGCTGAAACTGCAAGGCGCACGTCAACAGAGGCACAACTTGAAACTCTCCGGCATGAAGGGGAGCAGTCAAAAGCAGCTCAGGAAATTGCCAAGGAGTCGCAACAGCGCCAGATCGATGAGCTGCAGGCACAGAATGATACGGCGGTTGCCACCCTCTTTTCCCAGGAACGCGAATTAAAGATCCTCCGGGATGAGCTGATAGTTGCCCGCACCACGGGCGAAAAATCCGCAGCAACTGCAGCATCTGTCACTGCAGCTTTCAATGAGACCCGGGTAGAGATCGAAGAGCGTGAATGGAAGATCCAGTCCCTGGAAAAACAGATTGCTGATATTAAGATCCAGAAAGAAACAAGCGATGAGAAAATCCGTGCTCTCACGGCCTCGCTTGAGAGTGTCCAGTCGGCCCTGGACACGGAAAAAGAAGAGCATGCAGCGGTTAAAGAACGGTCACAGGCAGCGATCCGCGAGCGGGATGAAAACCTGCAGTCGGTTCGCGGTGAACATGATCTGGTAAAATCAGATCTCGATGTGCAGAAAAACGATCTGGTCCGGCTGCACCGCGATCTCGAAGCCGCAGCATTACTCCGGTCTACCCTCCAGGGAGACATTGCTACAGCCTCTTCCCGGATCAAAGAGCTGGAGTACGATCTGAAATCAGCCGCACAGGAAAAGGACCGCACCGGTCAGCAGTCCCGCTTGCTGACAGAAGAACTCGGTGCAATAAAAGCAGCGCTCAATGAAGCGCGGGCTTCTCTCTCCTTAGAAAAAGACCAGCGCACTGCTGCTGAAGAACAGCTGAAGACTGCCCTTGAACAGGAAAGAATGCTTCAGGCAGCAGTTGTTGAGAATGCCCGTGCTGCCACCCTGGGAACGGAGACAGCAGAGCCCGAGAATACGTATGCTGCAACGATACAGGTACTCAAAAGGGATCTCGAAGAAGCCCTCGCCCGGCAGCGCATGCTCGAACAGGAAGTAAAGACCCTGGTGTCACAGAAGGCAGAAGCAGAAGCAAGAGCAGAAGCCCTGTCCAATGAGATCGAGCAGGCGCGAACTGCTCTTGCTGATGAGTGGGAAGATCACATGAATGATGAGGAGCGACTTGCTGCTTCCCAGAAGAAAGCCGTTGTTGTCACCCATGCAGGCCTTCCTGTGGAGATAAGGCCTGCTGTACAGGCAGTCGTTGTAACAACCCCGCCTGCATCGCCTGAGGGGACAATACCCCGGGCGATTTCAAACACCCTTAAGGATGAAGCACCCATTTTTGGGATTGAGGACTTGTTTGAAGATGATCCGTCCGTTCCGGCAGCGAGCGATCAACCCTCAGTTATTCCTCAGCCTGCTATACCAGAACCTTCGGCAGAAACGCCGGATAGGATTATGGATGATGCACCGGCACAAGAACCGGATTCTGTTGATGAACCGGAATCAGGGCAGGATACCGGTGACGAAGAGGATGAACCCGATGAGACCGATGAGACTGATGAGGGTGCTGATAAGGATGCAGGAGATGAGAGAGAAACTCTTGATGATTTTATAAAAACCCCGTCCGGTCACGGCATCTCGTTCAACCGCCAGCAATGGTTCGATCTCCTCCAATGGTCGCACCACTCGGGAGCTCTTTCCCAGGTGCAGCGCATGCAGATCGTCCGGATGGGCCGGTTGATCCAGAAAGGTCGCAAGCTGACCCAGAAACAGGATGAACAGGTCAGGGAAATGCTTGCGCTTGTCCAGACGCTCGGGTACCAGATCCACTGACATTTTTTTAACAATTCCAATATGCTTATCCCTCGGGAAATC
This sequence comes from Methanomicrobiales archaeon HGW-Methanomicrobiales-1, assembly GCA_002839675.1. NCBI lineage: Archaea > Methanobacteriati > Methanobacteriota > Methanomicrobia > Methanomicrobiales > Methanomicrobiales archaeon HGW-Methanomicrobiales-1. Next base: position 345,619 of record PGYM01000003.1, read on the forward strand.
TTACTAAACGAAATAATTATGGCAGGACGTTCTCCCAAACGAAAAGACATTAACCCCAAAGAAAAAATGAAGAACCGGCCCAACCAGAAATCCGGTTCAGATTACCGGCTTGCGGTTGTCCTTGGTGGAGCGATCATTCTTGCTATTGCAATTATTTGCGCAGTTCTCTTAACTCAACCCCAATGAATCCCGGATTGCAAATGCAGGGTGTATAACCTCCTGTAAGCATTGGGCATTTACCGATCTCTTTTGAAAAAAAATCAGACAAACCGATCCATTGAATTATTGGGTTTTTCATTCCGGATCCAAAGGGGATTGTGCCGATGTTCCCAACGGGACTTCATGAACAACAATCCAAATAACCGGTTCTCACATTTACTGATCTGCTTGGCGAGGCCTCGACAAGGGATTGGGCACCCGCTTAATTGAGTGTGAGTGGAGGTACAAAACACCGGAACCTGCTTGATGATCTGCAAGCAACTGCCCGGCCAACTTTCAGCACCCTGCTTTGTGTCGTGTCCATCGCCTTTAATCTGGCACAGGCATACCGCTGAGCAATCCCCTAAAAAAGTATGTCTGCCGTCTTCTGACCCTGTAAGGATCCCGGCACGTATTCTTACTTGACGATCAGGACCGGGCACGGTGCAAGATGAGCGATCTTCTGGCTGACACTTCCCATAAGCACGCCTTTTAAGGTACCTAACCCCCGGCTGCCAATCACTACCAGATCGACTTTCTCTTTCTGCACATGGGTAAGGATTTCCTGTGCAGGATCGCCAATAGCTACTTTCAGCGTGTAAGTAATACCTGCTGCATCACAACGGCCGAGAGTTGTGCTGATGAGGGTACGTGACTCCTCTTCAAGCAGTGAGTGGACATCGAATTTTGCCTGTACCATGCGGGATTCTGACGGGGGAGACGTCACGATATGGACAATGGTGATGGACGATAAAGAGAGTGCCTGTGCAAGACTGATCGCCGCATCAGCCGCACGGTTGGCATTGTCTGATCCATCGGTTGCAAGTAACATTTTTGTAAATATCATAATCCCTCACTACCCTTTTAGCTCAATATCCTTTTAACCCAATACCAGAATTAATTCTCTGCTCCTTTTTTAAACCACATCATTAAAATAACCAGTTCCCCGGTATTCCGGTAACAAGGTCCTGGATTACGGATATTGCCCGGATAGTGAAGGATGGTCCCCGATTCAACGGGAAATTATTCATTTTGCCAGAATCTGCATCCGCAACAATGTCAGGATCCACAAGTTCCGGTGGAATGTTGATTAAAAACCTGCCGAATGTTAATTGGGTTGCATGCTGATATTGTAGGACAAATTACTTACAGCGTACATTTTTTTATTATAAAAAAATACTATCACGCAGAAATTCTGAGGTTTTTGTGAATTTTCACGCACTCAAACGAGAATGGTTTTCCAATCTCCGGGGCGACTCCCTTGCCGGCATAACCGTAGCACTTGCCCTCATCCCCGAAGCAATTGCATTCTCCATCATTGCCGGTGTCAACCCCATGGTGGGATTATACGCGTCCATCTGCATTGCCATTGTTATCGCATTTGCTGGCGGCAGACCCGGTATGATATCGGCAGCAACCGGTTCAATGGCGCTGATCATGATTGTGCTTGTGCGCGATTACGGGCTTGAGTACCTGCTCGCAGCAACCATCCTTACCGGCATTTTTCAGGTTATTCTCGGGTGGCTGAATGTCGGGCGGTTTATTACGTTTGTTCCCTATCCGGTTGTGCTCGGTTTTGTCAATGCTCTTGCCATCCTTATCTTCCTGGCCCAGGTGCCATTTTTCATCAACGCAACATGGGTGATGTATATCATGGTTGCCGGCACGCTGGCGATCGTTTACTTCCTTCCCCGGTTCACCCGGCTGGTCCCGTCGTCCCTTGCAGCGATCGTTGTGATGACGGCGATTGCGATCGGCACCGGCATCCAGGTCCTGGCCGTAGGAGACATCGGCACGATCACCCAGTCCCTGCCGGTATTTCACCTGCCCGCAGTTCCCATCTCGTTAGAGACACTGTTAATTATCCTGCCCTATTCCTTAACCCTCGTTATCGTCGGGCTGCTCGAATCGTTGCTTACCGCGTCGATCGTCGATGAGATGACCGATACCCGAAGTAACCGCGACCGCGAGGTCCGGGGACAGGGCTATGCAAATACCATTACCGGGTTCTTTGGCGGTATGGCCGGATGTGCGATGATCGGACAGTCAGTCATCAACATCAAATCCGGGGCCACCGGGAGATTGTCATCCCTGGTAGCCGGCCTGTTTCTCCTGTTCCTCATCATCGCTCTCGGGGATGTACTGGCCCGGATACCCATGGCAGCCCTTGTGGGGGTAATGATCATGGTTGCTTTGAGTACCTTTGACTGGAAATCCGTACAGGACCTGCCAAAAGTTCCGGTCAGTGATGCGGCAATCATGGTCATAACCATTGTAATTGTTGTGTTCACCCACGATCTTGCGAAAGGAGTGATCGCCGGAGTCATCCTGAGCGCACTGGTGTTCGGGTGGAGGATATCGGCCATCAACGCAACGGCCACGATCCGGAGCAGCGGGGTTAAAATTTACACGGTAAAAGGGCAGGTCTTCTTCGGTACAATGGCGGCATTCATTGATCTCTTCGATTATGCAAACGATCCGCAGCGGGTGGAGATCGATCTGGCCCAATCACACATATGGGATCAATCCGCAGTGGCAGCGATTGCAAAAGTGGTGGACAAGTACCAGCAGCAGGGCAAATCCGTCTATGTAACCGGGCTGAATCCCGAAAGCCAGGAAACCCTCGATAAAGGATTTTCATAAATTGTCAGGAAAAGAAATGACGATTCTCTCTTTAAAAAAAATAAGCGTTCACGACAGGGCAGGTACACTGCTGCACGGTCGTGTATAGGATCCGATGTCAGGGAGCCTGTCCGGCTCCTGTCGGTTCCCTGTTTTTTCCTGTTCCGGGTTGTCCGGAATCGTTTTTGTTTTCCTGGGCAAACCAGACTGTGCGCTGCGGAAACGGAAATCCGATTCCTTCCAGTTCAAGCGCCAGTTTGATCTTCCAGAGCAACTCGGTCCTGACTGCCCACCATTCGAGGGACGGGGCCCAGATCCGTACCATGAGAATGACCCCGTTATCTCCCAACTCGTCTACATAGATGGAGGGGGGAGGGTTCACGAGAACAAACGGCTCTGCTGCTACAAGATCCGTGATGACCTGGATTGCCCGCCCGGCATCATCGCTGTACCGGATCGCAATACGGTACTCGAACCTCCGTGCGATATTGGCAACATAGTTGGTGATCTCAGAATTGAAGACTGTCTCATTCGGGATGCGTATATACACGCCCTCAAAGTTCTTGATGGTCGTAGAGAGAATCCTGATATCCTCAATGATCCCTTCGGTCTCGCCAATTTTGATGGTATCGCGGATCTTGACCGGGCGTTCGATGAGAAGGAAGATGCCGGAACCCACATTGGTGACGAGCCGCTGGCTGGCAAAACCAATGATAATACCAGCAGTTCCGCCAATCAGGAGGAGTTCTCCTATATCAACCTTAAAACTGGGAAGGCTGATAAAAATGCCCCCGAGTATGATGACTGCCTGGGTGACCTTGATGATCTTCGTCATCTCATCCTGCCGGATGCGGTCAGAGAGGTTCTTTTTGATATATCCTCCGACAATTTTTGCAATAATGACCGAAGCACTGACGATAATGAAAAATATAATGAGATCGAGGACCGTGACATCCCCGATAACCGGTGTTGAAAGAATGACCATCCGGTTTCACCCCATCCCATGTTCCATCAAAAATCCTTTCTTCTCTACATCCACTGAAAGGAGCTTGCGTGCCTTGATTGCCGGTATCGCCCGTTCCATTCCTTCCCGGAACGGCCGTTCAAATATCCGGGTTTCAGCGATCATTTTTGAAAAGATTACCATTTCACCGGACATTACAACAATGTCATCAAAATAGATCGGCATAAAGTAGGATTCAAAAACCGCACGCGACACCTCAACCCACCCCCGGCTCGTATTTTTGATCTCCAGTTGCAGCACTCCCTCGCAGGCAGGATCCGTTTTTTCGCAATGTTCAGAGATCGTGCTCTCGTGGTACCGGGTTATCACGCCGTTTTCAGGAGAGCCGTAAAGGGAATATTTTGGCAGGCATCGTGAGAATACATCGAGGAGCTGGTAATCATCCTTTGCGGTTAAAAAGACCCCAATCTCAAGGGGGAAAGTTAGGAAAACCGTTTTTTTCGATTCCGGCTCGATGACGACTGGCGGGAAGACAATCTCAAGATACCGGGTCACCTCTTTTGGGAGGTTGATCGGTTCAACCGGGTGGATAAAAACGGTTGGGCCTGTCGAAGAGATGATCTTTTCCACACGTTCCTCCTGGCACTCCCTCCGGTACCGGAAAAAATTTCCATCCTTTTCGATACTGATCGAGAACACTTTCCCTGCATGTTGGCATGGATAATTGAAACGGCCATACATTTTTTTAAATCACTCCAGTCAGCATCATGATTTTTTTATTGTTCTTCGTGAGGTTGGGCAGATTGTGTCCATCATCGGACCGCTGTTTTTCTGTTAACTGCAATCCCTTTCTCCAATTCAGATAGTAAGGAAGTAGTTCTCCTACTTCTGCCATTTTATTGCTTAAACTATAAAGAATGCCATGCGTGAAAGACGGATGCGGATATTATTGTTTTTTCCATGCATGCCAATACCGCTCGTAACTATCTGGCAATCGTATGACGTGATTCATCCGCTGATATAAACCGGAACGGGAACCCGGATGTGTTCTCCGGGCGGGGGATGGTCCCAGAAAATGATTGTTTCTGCCCCCGGTGTCTCATTTTTTCCAGGAGACCTGTGGAGATCAGATCCATCCTTTTGAAAATAAGTAGTAGCCTGCGCCGGTATAGGCACAACCTGTGATGATGATTGCAAGAAGCACAAACAGAATGCTGCGGTAATCCCCAGTGCCGATAGCGCTCCAGAGCCAGGAGAAAAAAAAGAGTATGGCAAGAATTCCGGCAATGATAACGGCAAAGAATGCCACGAGCGCCAGGGTCCCGGTCAGCACCAGATCATCCATGGTCAAAGATGCGCTCTCGATCTATTTGAACCGTGCCGGCATTATTCGAGATAGTCTGCCAGCAGGTTGTTATAGAGCCTGCTGACATTTTCTTCGGTTGATGGCATGTCGGGAAACCCGGAATATCCCTGTGCAGCAGGAAGGTCAACGGCAAGATCGAGATGATACTGGCTCTGGGAATGGAACCAGCCCTGCTTCTGGTAATACCACGAGAGATATTCCTGTTCGGTCTGGCCGGGCGTAGGGATGAACAATCCCCGTTTCTTTTTGAGTTCTGCAAGTTCCATCATCGTGGTATACCCGGAACGGCAGATAACAAACTTTGCCCGGTTCATCAGCTCAACTTTCTCTTCATTGGACACATACCCTTTGACTATGCAGTTCTCGGTGCCGGTAATCTCGGTCTTCCTTTTCGGGCTGCCGAGAAGTACCACGCTGTTACCCTCGAGTTCGTGAATGGACGGAAGCAGTATCTCTTCAAGTTTTGTGCGCTGGGGTTCAGGTCCCGATATCAGGACAAGGTAATCGAGATCTTCTGCGCAGTCCCGTTTCTGGATACTGGTGAGAATGCCGGAGAAGAATGCCTTTTTCTGGGTCTCATCGGATCCGGGACGGGAGAGTTTTCCCGCAAGCGCGAGGGGGCCCGGTTGGTTGTCCGGTACAATGATCCGGTCATATTTCTGGTGGAGGAATGTATTGATCCTGATTGCGAAGAGCTCAACGGGCCAGAGGGCAAGAGGCATATGGTAGTGCAGCTGGTGGGTGATGAAGAGCGAGGGCACTTCCGATGAATACGCACCCAGCCGGTTGTCGCTGATGATCAGATCATAGCGATCCTTTGCCAGGATCTTTGCAAGATTCTTTCGTTCGTTTGAGACTGCGTTGAGCAGGATAGGGAGGTACAGGAAGAATTTCGGGAGGAAGAGGCTGCCCGAACTGTATGGCGAGGGGTAATCCTCAAACTCGATGAACCGGCACTGGGGAAATTCCTGTTTGAGGGCAGACAGGGCATTGCCGCATGCGGCAATCGTGACATCATGATCGTGTGCAAGGAGTTTTTTTATGAGGGGAATATCCCTCATCGCATGACCGAGTCCCCAGCTCAGTGGTGAGAGCAATACCTGTGCCATCGTCTAGTCCCTCATATTCGTGTATAGGTGTTCTACTTCGACCTATATTGAATTGTTCGAAGTATTTTCACTCTCTCCGCATAATCCATAAATTCTTTTACGGCCATTTTAGTGTAGACATCAGGAAGATATCTGGAGAGAATTTTTATGTATCACCCAATGAAACGACTCATACGGTTCGAGGCTTATGGCATTCTTTTTGTGATTGCCGGGATTTTCGGGGCGCTCCTTGCTGCGGGCCGGTTCGATTTCTCCCTGCCGGTCTTCCTGATCTTTATTGCGGCATCGTCTGCCTTTGGTTTTGTTATCAACGACATCTCGGATATGGCACTGGATGCCCGTTCTGCAAAACCCCGGAACCCGCTTGCCGATGGGTCCATGACCTGCCGGACCGCAAAACTGGTCAGTGCGGTGCTCTTTGTAATCACCCTCATCTGCATGGCACTGCTGCCGTCATCCCTTCTCATTGTCGAACTGGCAGTCCTGTTCGTTTTTATCACCTACTCGTTCTGGATTGAAGTGAAGAATATCGCAGGACTCGACCTGATATATCATGCCCTGTTCCCGGCCCTCTACGGTCTGATGGGGTACCTGCTGTATCACCCGCTGGATCTTACCGGCCTTGTCTATGTCGTCCTGCTCGGGATATTTGGTGCAGTCGGGGAACTGGGCAATGAGATCCGGGATCTCGAGAAAGACCGGACCGAACGGAAAAATACTGTTGTGATTATCGGAGAGCGGGCGGCATTTTTCTTAACTATTGCGTTCATGGCCTGCGCCTTTTTTATCATTGCGGTATTTTCCATCCTCGAACCGGGCTTTTTCTGGCTCCTGCCGTTTGTGCCGTTCGGACTGTTGCTTATCCACCCGGTAGTAAAGGCAATGAAAGAGCCTGAATACAAGCTGCAGTTTGTGGATGCAATCAACAACCGGGCGATCATACTTGCAGCGGCAATGCTGGTTGTGTACAGTTTTTTGAGATTCGTCGCTGTCCTGTGATCTTTCTTTTTAAAAAGGATCAGGTATTCAAGGATCCATGGTGAATAATTCATCAGGTACTCCAGTGAAAAACGATAATAATCCGGAAACAAAAATGCCCGAAAAAAACAGCCAGGATTCAGGAAAGTCAGGACAGCAGCCCTTTTTTAACAAAACTGCTCTCGCAGCCATTATCGGCATCGCAGCAGTGATCATTATCCTGCTCGTGTACGGAGTCATGCAAAGCACCCCGGGCCAGGGCGCGGTCGTACCTGCACAGGCCTGCACTGAAAAAACCCTCCGGTATATTAATAATAATCTTGTTTCTCCCGGCACATCAGCCTCTCTTGTCACGGTCACAGAATCGCACGGAATGTATGAGATGAAGATTGCATACCTGGGCCAGGAGATGTTGGTGTATACATCGCGGGACTGTTCTTCCCTGTTCACCCGCAGTATCGATATGAATGCGGCAACCGGGGGAAGCGGAACTGCTGCAGCACAACCCGCTGCGGCTCCGGTAAAAACCGAACGCCCGGTCGTTGATCTCTATGTCATGGCCTTCTGCCCGTACGGCACCCAGGCTGAGATCGTGATGAAACCGGTTGTTGCCCTGCTGGGTTCCAAGGCCGATATCCGGGTGCGGTATATCACAACTGCGACAGGGTCTACGGTTGCTTCTGTCTATTCATTGCATGGCCCAAAAGAGGTCCAGGAGGACCTGCGCCAGATCTGCATCCTCAAGAAGAGCCCGGAAAAATTCTGGGAGTATATAGGCCGGTTCAATGACGCGTGTTATTCCCAATACCTGAATGCAGACACGTTTGACGCATGTCGGGGAAATGTCACGGCGGCTCTTGGGATTGATACCAATGCGATCGAAACCTGTGCCAGTGGTGAAGAAGGACTGGCGCTGCTCAATGCCGATGAGGCACAAGGAAACCGGGATGGGGCCAGTTCATCACCGACCCTGATCATCAACGGGCAGGTGTACCGTGGCTCGCGGACCCCTGAAGCGTATAAGCAGGCCATCTGTGATCGTTTTGTAACCGCTCCAAGCGAGTGTTCCACGGTCCTTTCTTCGGTGCAGGGAGTCGCGACCGGTAATTGCGGGTAACTGCTAGGAAAAATCCCCTATACCTATTTCTTTTATCCTGCCCTATGGGTACACAATGGCAGTCGAGCCCGAATTCCGGTATAAGCAGTGCCTCATCATACGAAATGATGTCAAGATGAGCTGCGGTAAGCGGTGCGCCCAGGCAGCGCATGCATCCATTGGTGCATACAACAATGCCGACAAGACACTGGCAAAAGCCTGGATCTCGGAAGGGCAGAAAAAAGTCGTGCTCAAGGCCAATGACGAGAGAACCCTGCACGAGCTCCGGGTGATCGCAGAACGGTCCGGTATCTCCCACTCCCTCATCCAGGATGCGGGCATGACCGAGATTCCCCCGGGCACGATCACCGCGCTCGGGCTGGGTCCGGCAAAGAGCGAAGACCTCGATAAGATCACCGGCACACTCACCCTGTTATGAAACCGAGCACGTATCCTCTTGAACGCGAGCTCGGTATGCGGTATTATGCGAGCGATGCCGATGGGATCGGTGGCAGGCTCCGGTCAGCACCCGAGGATTTCCTTGTCGAAGAGCTCCCGCTTCCGGAAAAGGGCGGTACCGTCGGCCCCTATCTCATCTGCCTGCTTGTAAAAAAGAACTGGGAACTCCAGCATGCGGTCAAGGAGATCGCAAAACGGCTCGGTATCAGCCACCGCCGTATCGGCTGGGCAGGCACCAAGGACCGGAACGCGATCACCCGCCAGTGGATCTCGATCTATAACGTGACGGCAGAACAGGTTACAGCAATCCATCTCAAAGATATTACCTTAGAACCGCTCCGGCAGTCCAATGAGGCATTGTCGCTGGGCCAGCTGCTTGGCAACCGGTTTGACCTCGTCATACGGGATACGCAATCTCCTGATCTTGCAGGGCAGGTTCAGGCTCTCACGGTCACTGCATCCGAAGGTGTCCCCAACTATTTCGGGCTCCAGCGGTTCGGGGCGATCCGACCGGTGACCCACCGGGTCGGGGAATGGATCTTACGCGGGGATTATGAACAGGCTGTTGTCACCTACGTTGGCCAGGAATTTCCCGGTGAGGTAGACCCGGTAAAAACAATACGGGCTGACTTTTTAGCCACCCGGGATCCCGAACCCGCCCTGCGCAATCTTCCGGTTCACATGGCATTCGAACGGGCGATGCTGCACCATCTCTATACCCACCCGGGCGATTATCCCGGTGCTCTTAAGGAGCTGCCGCCAAAACTGCTCTCCCTGTTTGTCTCTGCCTTCCAGTCGTACCTGTTCAACTGCGCACTCAGCCAGCGGTTCGATGACGGGCACACCCTCAATGATCCCATACCCGGTGATCGTCTTCTCTTTGCCAACGGGCGTACGGACGTTGTTACCGCTACGAATGCCAACGCAGTCTCGATCCACATAAAGCGTGACCGCTGCACGATTGCGCTGTTCATGCCGGGCAAGGGAAAATCTGATGTAGCTACGTACGGGGAGCAGATCATGGAATCGCTCCTGCAAAAACACCAGATCACGGCAGCAGACTTTGAAAGGGCATCGGCTTTTGTCAGCACAAAATTCGATGGTGCATGGCGCCCGATCACGTTGAAAACGGCGATTGAATCCTCTCTTGAGAATTCTGATGTGCGGCTGAAGTTTACCCTGCCCCCGGGCCATTACGCGACAACAGTCTGCCGGGAATTTATGAAAGCAGATCCGTTGCAGATGATATAAGCGAGACTGGAGAAATGCGCATATTACCGTCTGGTTTCAACCTGAAGCATGGAAATAAGTTCTAATTTTTTAGATATTAGGATTCTCCCCACCCCCTTCGGGGGTCGCTCGGCCGCCTCGTCGGGGCCTCGCTGGGCAGATTGGTTTAAGGATATCGCCAGTCCATAAATCCCCTTTTCCAATTTGCAATGTTATGTAACCTGTTCTGGGGTTATCCTATTCGGGGGGAGCCACAGCAGCAGGGGGGTGAAACCCCCCATGAGCGTTTAGGTTGTTATCAGATTTTTTCAAATCTAAATCATTAAAAAAAAATTAATCCCGTGACTGTGCCATCTTCTTTGCACCGTCAATCGCATCGTTTAAGTTGCCCAGTTCATCGACAACATTTATTTTTACTGCATCAGCGCCACGGATCACCCTGCCATCATCAATATCGGACCGGGAGATCATGCGCTGGGATGTCACGTCAGAAATAAAGGTGTCGAAACTGTCATCCACTATCTTCTGGGCGTAGATCTCTTCATCCATGCTGAGCGGGCGGGCAGTAGATCCCATATCCTTCTTGCTGCCGGACTTGACAACGCTCAGGTTGTAGCCTTCATTTTCCATCCAGCGGCTGATATCCGAGAACTTCCATATTACGCCGACTCCGGAAGTGAAAGTATCCGGGTTGGCATAGATCCTGTCTGCATGGGCGCTCACGTAATAGGCAGCCGAGGTTCCCATGTCGCCCATGGAAACAACCACCGGCTTTTTCGATTTCGCGTACTCGAGATCCCCAATGATTTCCTGTGCGGCCGCAGGTGTACCGCCGGGACTGTTCACCCGCAATACAATGGCTTCTACCATCGGGTCATCGGCAGCCTGGCGCAATTCTTTTCCCACCACTTCACTGCCAATGTTTTCCCCGTCTGCGATCTCGCCGGTCATCATGGTGCCTTCCATGCGGACCACCGTCACGCCCATCTGGTCACAGTGGGTGACGTAGTATGCGGCAAAAATACTCCCAATCGCCACGATAAAACCGAAAACGATAATCAAAAGCCATTTCAGTCCTGCATGGGACGGGGGGGATGGGGATTTTTGAGAACCTGAAGGAACAAGGGTGTAGGTACCATCCATATATTACTCCTTAGTATAGAGGACATCGAACTCGGAGACCAGGTTGCTGCCGCACATATAATATTTCTTGAGATTGAGCCGGATCATCTCGTCTTCTGTATTGATATGCATGCCGCCTACCAGTGACGGGGTATCGGCACCACCGACAATGAACGGCAGGTGTATCAGGCGGATCTCGTCAACCAGCCGGTCATGGAGCATGTGCCAGTTGAGTGTAGGTCCGCCTTCGATCATCAGCTTGTTTATGCCAAATTTTTCCTTAAGAATTTTTAAGAGCAGCGGGAGCTCGACATGGGTCTTGCCGGCAACAATCACATGGGCGCCTTTCTTTTTTATTGCATCAATGCGGTCTTTCGGAGCTGCTTCACAGACCGCAATAGCCGTTGGCGCATCGGTTCCCAGCACGTTGGCATCGAGCGGGATATCTGCCAGGCTGCTCGGTATCACCCTGAGCGGACTCTTGCCCTCTACATAGCGGACCGTGAGAAATGAGTTATCGATACGGATCGTGTTGGCACCAACCATAATCGCATCATATTCCGCCCGGGTGTTATGGAGCAGCAGCTCGGTTTCGTGGGCCATATATTTCATGAGTATCTTGGAAGAGGCGCCCTTTTTTAATGTGAGCTTGCCATCAGCGGTGATCTCCGACATCATCAGTACATGCGGGCGATCGGCAGGTGAGACCATGGAAATTCAACTCTCCGGTAACATTGTGCGTGTGATATAAATAAAGTAATGATAGGGCTATTCAAAGTTACCGACGACATAGTGCAATTATTAAACGTTTAGTTCCTATGATTTGAGCTATGAACATTACTGCACTCCGTCCAAGGTTCACCCGGTACCTTGAGCCGGTCGCAGAGGTCTTTGTCAGGATTGGCATAACCCCCAACCAGATCTCCCTGCTTGCGCTTCTTGCCGGTATTGTGTGTGCGTTTTTATTTTTCCAGCGCCAGTTCCTGTTAGGAGCGCTCTTTCTCCTGCTGTCAGCGATCTTTGACCTTGTGGATGGAAGTGTGGCGAGAAAGACCAATGCCCATACAAATTTCGGAGCCGTCTTTGACTGGATCGTTGACAAGTATGTCGATGCCCTTGCAATCCTTGGCGTAGGGCTGAGCGGGATTGCGATTGTCAGCCAGTACTTTCCCGTTCCCCCGCTTGCGGACTTTGCCGTTGTGACGCTGGCCATCATCGGTTCTCTGATGAACACATTCATAAAACCGGTAGTGTATGCAGAGATCGGCTACCATGAAAAAGTGGAAGGAAAGATTGATGATCCTCTCGAAGGCGTGGGTTTCTTCGGCCGGCCCGAGACCATTCTCGTGCTGATTCTTGGCGGGGTATTTGGTTTTATCTGGTTGTCGGTAATTGTTATTGCAGTCTGCACAAATCTTTCGGCAATCCAGCGGATTATCTATCTTTACCGGACGCTTTCTTGACTTCCTTGAGATACAGGCTCTGAACCTGATAGTAACTCATTGGATTATGAAAATCGTCTTAGACGAGAGTTCCCCGCCTCAGGGCATATCAGAGGAACGGCGGGGCAATGAGGTTCCGACATTTTTCCGTTATTGAACCGCAGCGGGAGCGCCCCGCAGGGGGCGGCGGGGTCCATCATAAAGGGACTATGGAGGCATCAAACCCCACATTCTAATCTGCAAACGCACAACTCCTTAACGTGCGCAGACTTTCCCGCTATCCAGCGGTTCATCTGTCCTTAAAAAACGCATTTTTGACTTCTCCGTAATAGAGCTGGTAGAGGTCATCGGCAAATCTGCCGAGTTTTGGGATAATGGTAAAAAGCCCGTACGCGATCACGACCAGGCAGACCAGAGCCAGCAGTTCCGCAATTACATTGTGTGCCCAGAAGAAACTCTCGTATCCCAGTTCACCATTGCTGGCAATTTCCGGGTAATAGGGGAACATCTGGTCGGTATATGCAATAATTACAAACACATTTCTCAGGAGGTTGAGGAAATAGATGGTCGGGGCGATAATAAGGAAGGCATAGCATTTCTGTTTTAACGTTGTCGGCACTGCCGCCGCCACCCCCAGCATGATTGCAATGCTCTGGATGCCGGTGCACCCGAGAATGATCTCTACCCGGAAACTGTTCCGGGCAATGATATTCCAGTCGGTATTGGTGACATTGAACTGGAGCAGGTCGAGTATCCAGATTACCTGCCCCACCACAATGGCGATCAGCCAGTCGCCAAAGGCAGGGAAGTACTCAAACGGTGCGTAGATAACAAACGCAACCGCTGCGGCCCGTGAGAGGTGCATCACCCGGTCATCCTCTTCAAGGAGATACTTGGCAGTGATTACAAGAAATGGTACGGAAAGGGCAGCGATCACCGGGTACAGAAAATTATTCTCAGAAAAAAATTCCGGCAACTGGGTAAACAACGCAAGTACAATAAATATCCAGCCAAGGATAGCCGTATATTTCCTGTGCCGGCCGGGTATGAGGAATGCAAGAAATCCAATACAGGAGATCAGCACCAGATACTCGATCATTATACAGTTATTCACTCCTTACCAAAAAAAGGATTCTGAAGGTTCACTCTTCTGATTATAGGGATACCCGGATATTGGGCAATTTTACCAAACGTGGAACTATCCCGGCATCTGTTTTACCCGGTAAAATACGGTGTTCCTTACAAGAGGGTTAATCTTCTTTGCTCACCCATGTTATACCGATGTTCTGTCCTGAATGTAAGACGATGATGATCTCTTCGGGGGGTCAGCTCAAGTGCCGCAAATGCGGATATATCCGTAACATTGACTCTGACGACAAGATGAAGACCAAGAAAACCCGCACGGAAAATGAGATCACGATTGTGGATGATGAAGAGCAAAAACTCAAGACAATGCCCACGATCCAGATAAAATGCCCGAAATGCTCGAACAATCTTGCCATCTGGTGGCTCCGGCAGTTGCGGGCTGCAGATGAAAGCGAGGTGCGGTTCTTCCGGTGCACGGAATGCGGTCACACGTGGCGACAGTATGACTAAGTAACCGTCATACCCGGACAATCAACAAAAAACTTTTTAGGAATTATCCGGGATTTTTTTCCCAAAAAAATATTCTGTTCACTAGTGAACAAAAACCAACACGATAATTTAAAAAACCTGCTGGCCCCGGAGCTGACGGGCTGCTTTCATTGGAGATATCCGTAACACCGGTATTGTGCATAAAAGAGCCCAACTCCTTAAAAAACGCAGGTTATCCCGGTAAATATCATAATGGTTAAACGAAATATCTCTCTTATTACATAAACAAAGATACTCTATTGACCCTTGGAGATAAAGCGATGACTTACACTGATGCTTTGATCCTGCTCACCGGCATTGTCGTGGCCTGGTGGATTGGATGGTTTATGGGATATGCCAGCGGGCGATATAAGCAGGACGAGAAATGACAGACGAATTCCAGGTGCTGATATTTTCTCTCTGCCTGAACGCAGGTAAACAAGTTTTTTCCAGATCTATTTTTTCCGGAAACCGGTACATGGAGATGGGTTATGAAACCCGGAAGAATCCGGAAAAATGTATACCGTTTTTTTCCGGTTAACCATTTTTAGTTCTCATCGGAGAATATCGCAAGGGAACCGGTATCTGCAACGGATGCGATCCCGACAGGTGCGCATCTCAAAGGAAAACGGGGTGTGGTTCCTGGTAAAATAAATAAAAAAAGTTTGAATTTTTAAATGATTTTCAGATAAGTCCCGGAGCCCTGACCCGGAATTTCTGCCAGAGCACCCTGCCCATGACCCGGAAGGTGAAATCCAGTTCTTCAAAACTCGGGATATTATTTTCTTTTAAGATTTCCCGGCCGACATCCATAGAGCCTCCCCCGAGCAGGGTAGCTATAAGCCGGTTATCGGTCATATCTGAAAATTTCAGGATCTTCTTTGCGAGATGCTCGGAGGTGAGCACAAGGTTTGGGAACCCGATGACAAATGCCATGTCCCAGAGATCATCGTGTCGTGCCAGTACCTCAAAGGTTTTTTCAAACCGTTTATCACTTGCATCGCCGAGCAGGTCAATGGGATTTCCCTTGTTCCAGAACTCCGGCAAAAATCCGTTGAGTTCTTCAATTACTTCCTCGGGAAGATCAATGATCTCAACACCGTAGCGTTCGGCATAATCCGATGAGAGAACGGCAAAACCACCGGCATTGGTGATTACGACTGCACGTTTTCCTTTCGGGTAACCTTTCGGGTGAGCAAGCATCTGTGCGGCAAGGAATGCACCGGTTAAGGTGTGAACCGCAATGACTCCGGACTTCCGGAATGCTTCCATATATACATCATAAGAACCGGAAAGAGAACCCGTGTGGGAAGAGGCTGCATGTTCACCTTTTGCGGATGAACCGGATTTGATCGCTACTACCGGTTTGGTTTTGGCCACTTCAGAGACGACTTCCATGAATCCTTTGCCGTCAGTGATCTGCTCGATATAGAGAATGACTGCCTTGGTCTTCTCGTCTTTCTGGACATAGCGGAGGTAGTCGAGGAAATCAAGGTCGGCCTGGTTGCCGACGGATATGACATTTGAAAATCCTATGCCTTTTGCAAGACTCAGGTCAACGACCGTGTTGATGATTGCACCACTCTGCGAGATGAATGCAATATTACCGGGATTTGGTGACTGGTGGACATAGGTGGTATCGATCCCCCGCGGGGGCACGATGATGCCGAGGCAGTTCGGGCCGATGATGCGGGTTCCATGACTGCGTGCGATGGCCTTGATCCGGTCTTCCAGGTGTTTACCGTCTTCTCCCATCTCCTTAAATCCGGCAGTGATGATGACAACCATCGGCACGCCCTTCTGTCCGCACTCTTCAATCACGCGGGGAACATGGATGGCGGGAACCGTGATAACTGCAAGGTCTACCGGGGCGGGGATTGCCGTGATGTTGGAGTATGCTTTAAGCCCCTGTATTTCTGAGCGTTTGTTGTTGACCGGGTAGAGCTGGCCGGGGAAATGGAGCAGGTTATGCATGACTGCATATCCCATCTTGGATGAATCCTGCGAAGCACCGATGACTGCGATGGAACGCGGGTTGAAATATTCCATGGGGACCGGTATCCGTTCAGCAGCCTGTACCGTCGCAATGTCGTCGGAGGTGATAATGCGTGCATCAACCGCAAGGGCACCGCTCTCGTACAGCCTGAGGGGGTTGATATCGAACTCAACGATATTCGCATTCTCTTCAAAAAACCTGTTGATCGCCGTGAGTGCCGTTACCAGTGCCTCTTCGTCTTTGGGTTTCATCCCGCGGTAGCCTTTAATCAGGGGGTAACCATTTATCTCCTTTATCATTTCGCGAATTGTCGGCTCATCTAACGGGAGGATGCGAAGGGTTACATCTTTCATCAGTTCGACAAGCGTCCCGCCCATGCCAAAGGTTAATACTTTCCCAAAGGCCGGATCGGTTTTTCCCCCGATAATGAGTTCCAGACCCGGTTGCGCCTGCTGTTCTACAATAACTCCTTTAATCTCAGCGTCGGCCCGGTATTGTTTTGCACCCGCGATGATCTGTTCGAATGCAGCAGCAGCAGCTTCCCTGCTCCCAATACCGACAACCACGCCGCCCGCATCGCTCTTATGGATGATCTGGGGTGAGATGATCTTCATTACCACCGGAAATCCGATTTTCTCCGCTGCATCAGCTGCATCATGGGGTGTGATGACAATCCGGTACTCGGGAACGGGAATGTCGTATTCCCTGAGTAGATCATACCCCTCAGATTCAGAAAGCATTTTTTGCACCATATTAATCACCAGAACAAAGAAATGTTGAATGCCAAAAAACCTGTGACCCTGCAAAGAGGTTAAACCGGTTCAGGTTTTTCGTCGCAAGATCGCGGGTCATAATAACTTTAACAAATCGTGACACTGCTCTCATAAATGTTTGGGACAAAGAACGCGTTATTCACTAAACGATGTCCTTTAAATCTGCCGCGCGCACTTTAACTGAGAAAATACCTTTAATTCGGGTCTGGATTTGGAAAATCCCGGCCGTGTGCGGCAATAATTGCAAATAGAACTCATTTTGGTAATAACTCCTGAAAATCCCCTGATTTACGAATGGAGTATGATAACCTTTTTTTAAGGATACACATTATTAATAATGTAGAATCGGGGTTTTTTAATGGCTGAAGATTTTAACGTCAAATTCACCGACAAACAGTATCTGACAGATCCTCAAATAAAAAAGAACAGTTGGATCGGAGATTACCGGGAAGCGTACAATGCATTCTTACAGGATCCTGATGGTTTCTGGGACAAGATCGCATCAGAACTCCACTGGTTCTCTCCCTATAACAAAGTTAAGGAGTGGAATTTTCCCGATGCCCGGTGGTTTATTGACGGCAAGACCAATATCTCCTATAATTGCCTTGATCGTCACGTGCAGAGTTCCCGGCGTAACAAGGTCGCTCTCATCTGGAAAGGCGAGGATGATACCGAGAGAATCTACACGTACCGCCAGCTCTACCGTGATGTGATGCGTTTTGCCAACGGCTTAAAGAAACTCGGCGTGAAAAAAGGTGACTGTGTCTGCATTTACATGCCGATGGTACCAGAACAGATCATTTCGATGCTTGCCTGTGCACGAATCGGCGCTGTCCATAGTGTGGTCTTTGGCGGCTTTGGTGCTGCAGCACTTAACAGCCGGATCACGGGTGCAGAGGCCAAGGTTGTCATCACGGCAGATGTTACCTTCCGGCGGGGAAAATCCATACCGCTTAAGCATGTTATTGAAGAAGCGATCATCAATGCCCCCAGCGTGGAACATGTGATCGTGCTCCGGAGAGAACTTTACCAGCCGGTTGAGATTCACCATGAGATGGAAGTGGATTTCTATGACCTGATCAAGGATGTCAGCCCGGACTGTGAGGCTGAAGTGATGGATGCAGAAGATCCTCTCTTCATTCTGTATACCAGCGGATCCACCGGTACGCCAAAAGGTATTGTCCATACCTGTGGCGGATACATGGTTGGCGCCTATTATACCACGAAAAATGTCTTTGACATTAAAGATAATGATGTGTACTGGTGCACCGCAGATCCCGGCTGGATCACTGGTCATTCGTACGTGGTCTATGGCCCTCTCTCGAATGGTGCAACGATCATCATTACCGAAAACACACCGGATTATCCGGATGCCGGTGTTTACTGGCGAATGATCGAAGATTTCGGTGTCACGATTCTGTACACTGCGCCAACCGCAATCCGCATGTTCATGAAGATGGGTGAGGAATGGCCCAACAAGAGCAACTTAAGTACCCTGCGCATACTGGGTTCTGTGGGAGAACCACTCAATCCTGAAGCCTTTGAATGGTATTATCGTGTTATCGGGAAAAACCGGTGCCCGGTCGTGGATACCTGGTGGCAGACCGAAACCGGTATGCATATGATAACGACAATGCTTGGTGAACCAATGTACCCCGGTTTTGCCGGGAAGTCCATACCGGGTGTTGTGGCAGATGTGGTTGATAAGGATGGAAAATCCGTTCCTCCAGGCACGGGAGGTTTCCTTGTCTTAAAAGAACCCTGGCCGTCCATGTTTCGTGCAGTGTTTAATGATCGTGAGCGGTACAAGATGTACTGGAATACTATTCCGGGCTGCTATGCAGTCGGGGACCTTGCGGTTAAGAACGAGCAGGGATACATCATGGTCCTCGGGAGATCCGATGACCTTATCGTAGTAGCCGGTCATAATATCGGCACTGCAGAAGTTGAGAGTGCATTAGTCTCGCACAAGGCCGTTGCTGAGGCTGCCGTCATTGGAAAACCTGATGCAGTGAAAGGTAACCTGATCAAGGCTTTTGTTATCCTTCGCATAGGTCACGAGCCTACCGACCGGTTGAAAAATGAGCTCCTGTATCACGTCCGTATCACCTTAGGGCCGATTGCCATGCCTTCAGAGATTGAGTTCGTTACCACTTTGCCAAAGACCCGGAGCGGCAAGATCATGCGACGGGTTTTAAAGGCAAAAGAGATGGGGATGGACCCGGGTGATGTATCAACCCTTGAAGACTGATCAACCGAAAATCATACCCAACTTTTTAAATACTGATTTATATCATTTATAAATATGAAGGTCAGGCCGGAAGATTCCCTTAAGATCGAAAACATTGTTGCCTCAGCCAAGGTGACCGATTATCTGGATCTACCCGATATTGCATCCAAGATTACTGGTGCAGAATATAACAAGAAGCGTTTTCCGGGCGTTGTGCTCCGGATGCAGGATCCCAAGATCGCAGCGCTCGTCTTTGGTTCAGGAAAAGTGGTGTTAACCGGTGCAAAGAGTGTTGACAGCCTGAGCAAGGGTCTCAATATACTCGGCGGTCTCCTGCGGGATCTGGGAATCGATATTCCCAAAAAACTGGATTACAAGATCCAGAACATTGTCACTTCCGCAGATCTTGCAACTCCTATCAACCTGAATAAGATCGCCGTTGGTTTCAATCTCGACCGGATCGAGTACGAACCTGAGCAGTTTCCCGGCCTGGTATACCGGCTCGAAGTCCCCAAAGTTGTCGTACTTTTATTCGGGTCCGGTAAGTTGATCATCACCGGTGGCAAGCAACCGGAAGATGCAAAGAAAGCGGTGGTCAAGATTCTCTCTGACCTTCGCAGTCTCGGTCTCATCTGACCTTTATTTTTTCTTTAATCTATCTTAGCTGATATATCGTAACTGTTAATTTCAAAACCTTTATTTTTTGTAGGTTTATGCAATAATTTTGTAATCTTATATAAAATATCTCGTCGTTGCACCCCAATACGAGGGCATATATATCAACAATTAGATAATTTTATGGGGAAATCTTCAGAAAAATAGTGTGGTGTTGAATGAGAACTGAAAATGTAATGTATTTTACCGAAAAGGAAGAGGAATTTGCAAACCTCCTCATCGAGATTGGAACCAAGAGAAATGTGGCAAAGGTGCTCGTATTTCTTGCAAATACTCCTGAAGCCACATCCCGGGCAATCGAGCGGGGAACCGATCTCCGCCAGCCGGAAGTCAGCATTGCCATGCGCTACCTCCTCGAACAGGACTGGATCTCCAGCCGCGAGAGCAAGGCAGAGAGCAAAGGCCGCCCGGTAAAGATCTACGAGCTGGCAAAACCCATACACCAGATTATGGACAGCATCGAAAAAGAGAAGAAGAAAGAAGCGAACAACCAGCTCGCTCTTGTTCATAAACTACGCGATTATCTCAACTAAGGGATAATCCTGCATTTTTTTTCGCCACCGACAATCACGGTGGTTTTATCCGTAAAATTACAGAAAAGCCCACTCTCGACTACCCCGGGGATAAGGCCGAGGGCTGCTTCGAGTTTATCAGGTTCAGCAATCGTTTTGAATTTTGCATCAAGGATGAAATTCATGTTATCGGTGATCACCGGGCCGTCTTTTTTCACCCCTTCCCGCAATACCGGGTCACATCCCATTGCCCTGAGCTGATCCATAACCGGCCGGATAGCAAACGGGACGATCTCTACCGGTACCGGGCCGTCCAACCGGGTCACTATCTTCTGCTCATCGACAACGACAACAAATTGTCGAGCCGCCGCCGCCACGCATTTTTCCCGGGTATGTGCCGCACCCCGGCCTTTGATCAGCCGTAACTGCGGGTCAACTTCATCAGCCCCGTCAATTGCCAGATCGATGACAGGGTGATCATCGAGCGTTGTTAACGTTATACCATACCCACGAGCCCGTATTGCCGTCTGAAAAGAGGTTGGAATCCCGGAGATTGTAAGTCCTTCCTGCATGCGCTGAGACAGCCGCTCCATGGTATACATGACCGTTGAACCTGTGCCAAGGCCGATGATCATTCCGTCTTTTACCATCTCTGCTGCCTTGTAGCCTGCTGCACGTTTGGCTGCTGCGGGATCGCGTGTCGCTGAGTCCATTAAAGTGATACATATCGGTACAGGAATTATTAAAACTGGTGATGTGGTGGTGGGAGGATGAGTATTGATGCTCTTTGGATGAGTGTTCCCCAGAAGAAAAATTGCTCAGGTCTTTTTCCTTCCCATTGAGGGGGGCTGATGCCCCCATACCCCCTCTTGTGATGAACCCCGCCGCCCCCGAAGGGGCGCCCCCGCGGCGGTTCATTCAGTTTAATTAACAGGAGAATTAGCCCCTCCCTCAGTATTGACGTGGGCAGGATCAACCTCCCTGCCCAGCGAGGCCCCGACGAGGCGGCCGAGCGACCCCCGAAGGGGGAGGGACTCATCATTATAAAAAAAAATCATATTGTCTCAACAGCATTAAACGGGATTAACCGATTTTATTTCAGATTTAAAAAACGCAAAAAAGATTTTAGATTTGAATCGTTAAAATTAAAAAAAAATCAATTCTTAAACACTTTTTTTGTATCTTCCCATGCCGGGTAGGAGGTACAGTCCAGCGTGATGGGCGTAATCGAGACATTTCCCTTCCGGATTGCATGTACATCTGTTCCTTCTTCGGCATCGTCATACAGCGGTCCATTGATCCAGAAATACGGTCGCCCGCGGGGATCCATCCGTTTTTCCACGCCGGTGTGGAACAGTTTGGGACCCAGCCGGGTCACTTCATACCCGCCTTTTACTACCGAGGGAATATTCACGTTGATCACATCGGTGTGCTGGGAGAACCCCTGTTCGAGCACGCGGGAGACCACATCGTGCACTACTTTTTTTGCTGCATCGAAGCTGTGCCCGATATTGCGGGGGTCATCGAACTTATCCCCTTGGTCTTCTACCTGCAATGAGAACGCGATGCCCTTCGTGCCCTGGTTGGATCCTTCGAGCGCTGCCCCTACCGTGCCGGAGGTCATGATCGATTCCGTTGAGAGATTCTCCCCGATATTAATCCCGCTGACAATCATGGTCGGGGCGAGTTTGAGCGCATAGAGGCCAATTATGACCGCATCCGTGGGTTTACCGGCAACAGACCACGCCGGAAGCCCGTTGATGGTGATCTGGCTTGCCCGCAGGGGTTCAAAGATCGAGATCGACCTGCCGACTGCACTCTGCTGGGTTGCCGGTGCAACTACTGTAACATCGGCAATGGGGGTGAGCGCTTCATACGCCGCCCAGAGCCCGACTGAACTAACGCCATCATCATTCGTGAGCAGGATCGAAGGTCTCATGTTCAAGAAGTCTATTGATGCCACCCCACAAATAGTTCACCGATCGGATAGGGTAATTTTCTTTCAGCGCGTACAGGAAATGGATGAAAGTCCTGCTCGCAGAATATGCCACCTGTCATGATCCCGCCCTCGCTCCTGAGGGTGCAGCAATGTTAGCGACTTTGAAAAAGAGTTTTGAGTGCTGCGGGCATGAAGTCATTCTGCCGGGATGCGGGGATTTTGCTGATGAGATCGAGCGCCTTGCACCAACGTGTGATATGGGACTGGTGATCGCACCCGATCACCTGCTTGCGCGATATACACAGATCCTCGAACAGCACACGCACAATCTCGGCTGTGGTTTCATGACTGCTGCACTCTGTGCCAACAAGATGCAGACCGAAAAGATCCTACGTGCGCATGGCGTGCCGGTACCGGCGGAAGCATCTGCAGGAAAGCGAATAATCAAACCGGTAAAAGGTTGCGGTGCGCAGGGCGTACGTGTATCAGACAATCCTGCGGGTGAGGGAGAATTTTCCCAGCAGTTTATTGAAGGAGAACATTTCTCGGTAAGCCTGGTTGCCAGCCGGGTAATCGGGGATGCGTGCGCATATTTTACCGGTAAACCCCCGCTTGTCCTTGCCGTGAACCGTCAGCTTATTGGGCAGTCCGCAGACGGTTCGATCCAGTACCTTGGCGGTGAGACACCGGTCCATCCCGCACGGGAAGCAGAGATCATCGAAACTGCCAAAAAAACAATTATTACCCTCGGGGGACAGGGATACTGCGGCGTGGATGTGGTAGTTGCCGACAAGGTTTACGTAGTGGACGTGAACTCCCGGATCACCACAAGCCTCGTGGGTATCGCGGCCTGCATGAAAGAAGAGATCGCAGGAATTCTTGTTGATGCTTCGAAAGGAGGAGGCCCGGACGAGGTCCACCTTACGGGAAGTGTCCGCTTCGATACGCACGGGAAGGTTTCCCCGCTATGATCGGCATCGATGTGGGAGGGGCGAATCTTAAAATCGTCAATGAGGCCGGTGCTCACATCCATTACTGCCCGCTCTGGAAGAATGCACCCATCACATCCCTTTTGAAACCATATGTTGGTGCTCCTGATAATCCGGCAGCTGTGGTGATGAGCGGCGAGCTTGCGGACAGTTTTTCTAACAAGCAGGAGGGGATCTCGTTTATTGTGAGTGCAGTGCAGGCTGCATTTCCCCACGCCCGTTTTTACGGTATGGATGGAATGTTTCATTCTCATGCAGTGCCCCAACTGGCTGCGGCCAACTGGCTCGCTTCTGCGGATTTCCTGCGACAGGATTATCCAGACGCCGTGCTCCTCGATATCGGGAGCACGACTGCTGACATCATTCCACTTAATCATTTTAACTCACTGCGTGGCCTGACCGATCTTCTGCGTCTGCAGAATGGGTATCTCATCTATACCGGTATGCTGCGGGGAAATATCGCCACGCTCCTTTCATCAGTTCTGCTCGATGGTGTACCCACTCCGGTCAGCTCGGAATTTTTCGCTGCAAGTGCCGATGCTCACCTTGTGCTTGATCACATCAGCGCTGAGCAATACACCTGTGATACACCGGATAAGAAAGAGAAAACAAAATCAGCATCCCTGCGCAGGCTCGCCCGAATTGTCTGTGCCGATCTTGAAGAGATTGGTGAGCCCGGCGCTAGGGAGATTGCCGGACAATTCTGGGAGAAGCAGCGGAACCTGATTTGCGATCAGGTCCGGAAGTTAGCCGCAGATTCCGGTGCCCGGCAGGTTATCGTTGCCGGTATCGGTGCTCCGCTCTTTGCAAAGGAGCTGGGCGGGATTGATCTGAACCGGAAACTGGGGCCGGTTGCAGATGCTCTTCCGGCGTATGCGGTACGGGAACTCGCGCTTGGGAGAGAGCTGGATTAGATTTCTACCGCGTAAAAAAGTTAGTAAATATCGGTTCCACCGTCTCTCTTTATTTTCAATAATCTACGGCAAGTTTCCTTGATGGGGGCTGTTGCCCCCATACCCCCTCCTGTGATGAACCCCGCCGCCCCCGAAGGGGCGCCCCCGCGGCGGTTCATTCGGTTTAATTTACGGGAGAATATGCCCCTTACTCCGTATCGGAGTGGGCAGGATAAACCTCCTTGCCCAGCGAGGCCCCGACGAGGCGGCCGAGCGACCCCCGAAGGGGGTGGGAAGCATCGCAAATCCTGTGAAAACAGAATAATGATTTCCACCATCCGGATGTGAAAACATGGATTTGTATCCGGTTCAACAGATTTCTCACAATAATCCGCCAGCATTCACTTAATTATATAAAATTCGCAACAATAGTTTATCCGGATAAAGAAAGAAGTGAAGGCAATGAAACCCTGGATACTCAGCCTGCTATTGTTCATCGTTTCGATAACAATCACAGCAATACTATGGGCGCTCGGCCTGCCATTCTTTTTTCTCTTCCTCTTCGTGCCGCTGCTCCCTTTTCTCTCCCGCCGGGAGGAAGTGAAGCGCTGCCCGGTGTGCGGATGGGAAACCACAGGCAGCGAGAATTTCTGCCCCTTCGATGCCACTCCTCTCACCCGCCCGGGCAGCAAGTGAAGAGAGCGAGATGATTGAGAAGGGAAGCTGCATATTGAAAATATCGGCAGTCTTTATCTCTCCAAAATCCCTGTTTGCATAGTTTCGGACGCTGGTGCGGTCGATTACTATACCCAGCCGGGAGAGGTGGGTGGCGGTGCGGCAATAGGGTATCGTTGCTGCAAACGTTTTGCAGAGATCAATCACCGGCGATCCCATCCGGGTGTCCGGGTAAAATGGTTCATCTGCGTAACAATAGGTTTTGCAGGATTTGCAGTAAAACCGCCTGACTCTGACATTGATTACCCGTTCCTCTTCGTTTTCAAGTATCACCGCGAACTGTTTTTTCCGGGTATCATACCCCTGGACTTCCCCGCCGCATGATGGACAGGAAGGCTGGTCGGAGAATTCGATCCCGTCGCAGGCTAATAATGCAGTCTGGATAATATCCATAACCATGGGGGGAAAACGGGGTTTTTTCATAGTTTTTTTTATATTCTGTATCTGCCGCAGGTCCGGAGAAGGAACGTGGTGTGCTGGTACAGAGTTTTATGATTAATATTCCATTATCCTATAAATGCCCACGGTTAATCACCATATCGCGGGATTTTTCAGGTTATGACCTGACAAAAAAGAGGAATTCTGTGGTATTGTTACGGCCTGATTATTTCCATTGGAACAGGGGAAACATTGGTTTGAATGGTTCGTACTCGTTTCCTAATGCAGATAACGCAAAGGATTTGGAAAAGACAACTTTTTCTTCATTTTCATAGGTCAGGACAATTTTGACATTCTGGACCATCGAGTCGAGCAGGCGGGAATGGGATTCATCGACCAGTAGTGAAGGAACATCATATTCGACATCCATAGGAACAAGGGCTGCATGGATATGCAATGCTGTTGCATTTCCCGAATTTTTCAGGATGATTGATTTCGCATCCTCAGACAGGCTCGCCGCCACATCCGGCCGGGATATGCTGTCCTGCATAATCTGTAATGACATAAATAACGTGATGAACAGGACAAAGGCAATTCCTGCGAGGTAAATGCTGATAAAAAGTAAAATTATGGTGATGGCGAGGCCCAAAACCAGAACAATCTGAGATCTTTTATCCATACCCAATCGTTGTACATCACCCTTTTTTTGCTTAACGGTTTATCTTTCTAAAAATACTGGTATGCCGGGCGGAATAATTGCTTGAACGAATAAATCCTGTCGAAGTGACCGGTATTTTTCTTTTGTAACCCGGTTATGATCCCAGATACAACGAATAAAACAAGTCTGAACGATATTTCATGGTTTTCCCTGACTGCGCGTCGAAAAAATGTCCATTTTTTTTCACGGTACCCTTTTTTTTAGATATCCGGTCACCCAATTGTATTTAAAAAATGTATTAATCATTTTATCCGGTATATCGTTTTTTATTAACTCCCGTGGATATTTTTTCTTCGAATCATTGCTGTATAGATGTCAGATCGACAAACAATTCGAAAATTATTAATATCCACACAAAAGAGTGTAAAATGGCCTATACGAAAAAGTGATTTAATAAGTTGCTGGTATAGGTGGATATTTCAGAGGTGTGTTAAAAAATGGTGTTTCATCCTCCGGTAGCAATTACTGCAAAAGCAGGAGATGCCGGTAAGTACAAAGTTGGCTTGCCCGCATGGAATATGCTCCTTCGTGGATTCATGGCTGGTGCATATATCGCAATGGGTGCCGCTCTCGCAACAATGTGCAGCACGGGTATTCAGGCAAGCGATGCCGCACTGCGGTTTGGTACTGCCAGTGCAGGTTTTTCACAGCTGATTACAGGAGCTGTCTTCCCGGTTGGGCTTATTATCATCATCCTGACTGGTGCTGAGCTCTTCACCGGTGACGCAATGCTCGCCCCGATGGCAGCATTTATTCACAAGGTCAGCTGGGCACAGGTCCTGAATCTCTGGGTCTGGGTCTATGTGGGTAACCTCATTGGATCATTAGTATTTGCCTACATCATGGCATACGGTCCATTCGTATCGTTCGATGCAGCTGGCGTCGCAACCGTAAATGCATTCGGGTTACGGGCGATTGGCATAGCAGGCGCAAAGGTCAGTTATGTAGGACTGATGGGCATGTGGTCCTTGTTCCTCAAGGCTATTGCTTGTAACTGGCTTGTCAACCTCGCTGTCCTGCTCGGAATCTGTGCAGATGATGCAGCCGGCAAGTTCTTTGGTATCTGGTTCCCTATCATGGCCTTCGTTTCCAGCGGATTCGAACACTGTGTTGCGAACATGTACTTCATTCCCGCCGGTATCCTTACGCAGGGATTCATTACTGACCCCGCTAAAATCAACATGGGTCTGAACTGGGTCACGATGTGGACCAGCAATGTTATTGTTGCCACCATCGGAAACATCGTTGGTGGACTGCTCTTTGTCGGTGTCCTTTACTGGGTCGCATTCCGCAAAGAGATTGCAGCGCTGAAGTAATTATTCACCACAACAATTTTTTTCCATTTTGGTGAATTCAACAGGCGTATATCTCTCATCCAGACAGTGGTTTTGTGTTTCTCACTACCGCTCACTATCGCCTTTTTTTTCAGTCACGGAACGCGTATCTTTTTTCCTGATCATGAGTTCCGGAAAGCGAGTCTGTCTTCACCCGCTGCACCGCGATAAAATCGTGTGCACCTAAATAGTATAATTATCTTAATTACATTGAACCGCAAGTAAAACATCCTCCTGCGAAAAACGATCCGAGCCCTCTGCACATGTACCGATTCAATCGCTTAATCGATCCCTATAAACGCGTCCTTTTCATCGCGATAGTTGTCGGGATTATTTCCGGGATTGGTTCGCTTCTCTTTTATGAAGGATTGAAACTGGGCTCGGAGTTCTTCATGGGTTACCTGATGAACTACCAGATGCCGCTCGAGGGGGAGAGCCCTGCGGTAATCTCCCAGTGGTCGGCGCCGGGCAATATGTTTCTCCTGCTCCCCATCATCTGTACCGGAGCATTGCTCTCGGGACTGCTCATCGCATATCTTGCTCCCGAGGCGGAGGGGCACGGGACCGATGCGGCGATAAAAGCCTTCCATACGGATGGAAAGATTCGCCGGAGAGTCCCGTTTCTAAAAGCGATTACTGCCATCCTGACCATATCGACCGGTGGTAGTGCGGGAAGAGAAGGACCCGCGGCCCAGATATCAGCGGGTTTTGGTTCCATGGTGGCGGATTATTTCCAGTTGTCGGCCAGGGAACGCCGGCTCGCGCTTACGACCGGGATCGGGGCCGGGATAGGGACGATCTTCAAGGCGCCGCTGGGTGGAGCCGTTCTCGCCGCCGAAATCCTTTACATCCGCGATTTTGAATCTGAAGCGATCATCCCCTCGTTTCTTGCCTCGATTATCGGGTACTCCATTTTCGGGTTATTCGAGGGGTTTGATCCGATATTTGCCTTATTGCCGGTATCGTGGAATATCTGGCAGCTCCCCTTTTTCCTCGTACTTGGGATTTTCTGTGCCTTAATCGGGCTCTTATACATCGCAGTTTTTTACGGAACCCGGGACGTGTTTGCCCGGTTCTTTAAGGAACGGAATCTTCCCCGCTACTTAAAACCGGTCAGCGGGGCGTTCATTCTTGGCGTTATCGTCATTGCGCTCTCTTTTATCTCCGCTGACGGGCAGATGCTCGGTCTTGCCGGGCTCGGTACGGGATACGGGTTTGTCCAGCTCACCCTCTATTCCATGGTTCCTCTGGTCGTCCTGCTCTGTCTCCCGTTCATGAAAATCCTTACCACCTCTCTCACGTTAGGTTCCGGGGGAAGCGGCGGTGTCTTTGCGCCGGGCCTGACCATTGGTGCTGCCACCGGAGGCGCGGTTGGTCTGATCTTTCATCTCCTCTTTCCGGATATTATCCCGCTCGCGTCCGTTCCGGTTTTTTGTATTGTCGGCATGATTGCGCTCTTTGGCGCAATAGCAAATGCCCCGATTGCCGTGCTGATCATGGTTGTTGAGATGATGGGAAATTTCTCGCTTCTCGTGCCCGCGATGGCCGGCGTTGGCATCGCATATCTGATCACTGCAGGAAAGACCATTTACCGGGAGCAGGTGCCCACAAAGGCACAGTCCGGGGCTCACCGGAGTGAATACGGGAAGCGGGTGCTGGAACAGATCACGGTTCGTGAGGCAATGATTGCAAAAGACCAGGTGATCACCCTGAGTCCTGATGATCCCATCCAGAGGGCGCATTCCTTAATCGACCAGACTACCCATACCGGTTTTCCGGTGCTTGACAATGGCCGGCTTGTCGGTATCCTTACCGCGACCGATGTCCGCCGCTGCGAGAATATCTTTGCCCTGTCTTCACCGGTCCGTGACGCGATGTCGTGCAAGCTTGTCGTGGTCTCCTCTATGGATTCAATGGAAAATGCCATGCGGCTGATGCTTATGAACAATATCCACCATATTCCGGTTGTCGAGCCTGAGAACCCTGGACAGCTGGTGGGTTTTCTCACCCGGACCGATATGATGAAGATCTATGCCCGGGCCTGCCAGATCATCGAAGATTGCAGGTAATCGGCATGTTCCCTCCATTTAGGGATTTACTGTTCATCAGCCGGAATTCCAATCATTACGTTTCCGGCGAAGAACAATGCCAGCTGGGATCGGCGATTATACCCTTCTTCATCTGATTATCAACCCGCTCCCTTTCTGGATTCATTCTCCCCGATTATAACCCGGAAAAGAATCGCAGCACTGAAGTAGGTAAACGGTAAATTATCTTTACGATGAAGATTGGAAATGTCGATGTGAAGATATCAATCGTCTCTGTTGCGGTGTTTGTGTTCTTTACCCTTATCCTGATTGTCGCCTCCCTTTTCAGCCCGGAGATCCGGACACATCTCATCTGGCTGATCCCGGTCCTGTTCCTGCTCCTGGTTATTCCCGTTGTGCTCAACTACATGAGCCGCAGCCAGTACGCGGAGCTTGAACCGGAGTATGAACGCCAGGCAAAGACGGTGCGGGTCAAGCTTATCAATGAAAATATGATAGGAAAAATTGTGCGCATCGAAGGCGTTGTTGAACGCATCCATTTCCAGTTCATGAACCGGCCCCAGTACTCAATTGCTGACCGCTCCGGCGCGATCTCGGTCAAGATGTTTACGAGCCCGGATGAGAATATCAAAGTGAACGATGTAGTTGAGGTGCTCGGGCAGGTTATCCGGCGCTATATCGTGACGGGCGAACCGGTCATCAACTGCGTATCGATCCGGAAAAAAAGTGCCCGGCCCGCAAACGATGACTAAGACCGGCAGCCTTTGAAATTTCAGTCTAATCATTTCCGGTTTTTACCGGTGGGAGCCCAACAAGCATGACCCGTTCAGCAATCAGAATTTTGTCAGAGAATAAAAACCAGCGATACCTTGAGCTTGCGATTCCCCTTCTCTCGTTTGGCGCAACGCTTGTGGGTGTTCTTGTCTGGATGATGGGCTTTGAGATCGATTTTCAGTATTTTGCCATTGGTTGTGTGATTGGCTCCTTCCTCCTGGCATACCTTGCCTGGAACCGGCCCAAAAAAGATATTGTGGCATTATCCACACCGATCTATGCCATCATCTTCTTTATTGTACCGACCGATTACATCGCCGGTCTCACACTTCAGCTGCTCTATGCGGCAAGTCTTACCATCTTAATCATCCGCCTGAATTACCGTTTCGGTGAATCCCATACCGGGGTCTCGTCGGGAAAGGAACTGGCAGCCCCCTTAAAAACCTATACCGGGCAAACAAGCGATGCGCTGAGCGGCATCTCTTTAGAAACGGCACACCGGGCTGCTGTGGTAATCAGCCAGTTTGCCCGGGCAGAATACGGGCAGGTGGCTCGTGCAGCCGGACAAATCGCAGACGCCGGGAATGAACCCGGTCTCACCCGTGCCTTTGCTATTGTCAACGAGCACGCAACCGTGCTCGATAGGTCACTGCCCCGGCCGGAACTGTACCGGACATTTTTGCCGGAGGATGAAGGCCTGCTGGCAAACCCCCCGCACCCGGAATACAGCGAAGACCGGAAATTCGATGCCATGCTTGACAACGCCCTGCTCCTTCTCTTCAGCGCAGCATGGCATGGTTCGGAAGCGGATCGCCCGCACCTGTTGTCCTGCCAGGCGTTTTTGTTAAAACTGCTGGCTTAAGTGAGCATTTTTTCCGGAATTTTTTTATTTTTTTTAAGCGGTTGAATCTGACATAAGGCGATGGGTCTCACCATAGAACCAAAAAATTTCATGAATGTGTGAGGTTCTCCCCCTTCATGGCCTCTCAGCAGCTCGTTGGCTCAAAGTGGTTTTTGGCATTATTCCCTCATTGATTTACTACGGGAGCAGTGGAGTCTTTTTTAAAAACGATGGAGAAAAATAAGCCCATTCCGTGCTTATTTTCCTTTATCTGTTTCCGGAAAACTGCGCAAATCCCTCCGTTTTAGTTCCTGTTAAAAAGACGCCCGGATTTCGCTTTGATTGCCAAAATACGGGCGGAAACCCCCTCGCACAACGCCTGCCAAAGCCCCGGAAACCGAGGCATTTTTCGCGACATAGTTTAGCCCATCCGGGCATCATAAACCCTGCCGGAATGCCAATAGGGGGCTCTTTTTTTTCGGGGGGGTTATAGGAAACGTGCAAAAAAGAAGAAGTTTACAGTCCTGCCCGGTCAACAATGACATCGGCAACTGCCTTTGCACTCTTGAAGGGGAAGTCAGAAGCCTTGAGCAGTTTTCCTGCATCCCCGGCAGTCATCTTCAGGTCCCCGACCTGGCAGGTTGTAGCTGCACCGTTGGGAAATGCTGCGATAAGATCTTCAGGGGTTTTTACCGGGAACTTTGTTCCCGCGAGAGCTCCTGAAATCTGTGCATGAATTTGTTCCTTCACTGATTTTGTCATGGTACTTTCACCGGATATGCATCGTTATGTTAGCAATATATACTTGAGCGTCATTAAAATATACAAAGCAAAGCGATACAGAAAAATGACCCGCTGGGTAATAACCGTGCATCGCGAATGATGATAACAAGAGGAGGAGAAGTATGGGAGCGACATCAGGAACCCTCACAGAAATGCGTGAACTCAAGACGGAGGTTACCGGGCTCCGGACCGAACTGAAACGGTTCATAGAGCGGGCTAACCAACAGCACGTTGATACCGTTCTTACGGATCTGAAAAAAAATTATTCAGATCTCTTCACGAACCACCAGGTCGGGAGTGCGAAAGCGGATCTCTCCGCACACATGGTTAAGGACTGCACAATGCGGGACAAGTGTTATGAGGTATTTATGGATTTTTTACAGAATACCGCAAAGCACATCAAAGACGGGAAGGTCTCGGATGAGATTATCCAGTCGTACCGCGAGCAGATGAAGACGATGCGGAGTAAGGGCCCTTACGATCGCTGCGATACCTGTTTTTCTGAAGTTCACCGGCTGTTTGGGAAACAGATTGACCTGATGCAGTCGCTTGGAATCTACGAAAAAACCCGGGAGGCAGGAGAGACCGGGCTGGAAATCCTTGACGAGTCCGTGGTAAAAGAGCTGCTCGAACCCGTAGCAAACATCCAGCGTTTTCAGATCCTCAAGTCACTTGCTGTCCAGACCCGGACGTTCTCTGATATTTCGCAACTGACCGGGCTGCGGGGGGGCAATCTTCTCTTCCACATCCGGAAACTGACGGATACCGGTATGATCCTCCAGCGCCATGATCGGGGAGATTATGTGATCACCGATAAGGGTTTTAAAACAATGACGGCGATCGCAGAGCTGTACCGGGTACTGAACCCGAACTAAAACCCCGTGATTTTTTTCCTCCCTCCCCCCTGTCCGCGATTCAATCTTCAACCTCACGACTTATTTTCTATCCATTTCACCATCACGTCAAGGACACGTCCGATCTTCCCGATCCGGTAGTGGTTCTGTCCCTGTTCCTGCCTTGAAGATCCTAGCCCTATGTAAGAATTGGTTCGGGAGCTGCCGGGAAACGATCATTGCAACCTGAATGCCAGGATGCGGTGCGCCTTTTTTGCCAGAGAAAACATGCCGGCAATTTTAAAAATAATTTTATAACCCGGATCCAGTTTCCGGATCTCGTCAGACCTGGAGAAAAACCATTCTTCGAGCAGGCATATCCCCCCATGCCATTGTTCAATATCCCGGGCATTGTCAATTCCCCAGAAAATCTCTGCACCGGTTTTTCTTATGGATGGGTGTCCGGCCATGCGTTTTACCGCGCGTGTACTGAAACAGTCGAATACCAGGATGCACCCCGGAAATGCCTGCTGCAACCTGAGCAGGAGAGATTTGACTTCCTTTTCATGGAGATACATGAACAGGCCCTCGGCAAAAATGAGAACCGGCCCGGTTTTTCCGGCAAGGGCATCCATCCATTGAAAATCCATCACCGATGACGGGATGAGATGGTACTGGTCCGTCTCATCATTGAATTGTCTCCGGAATGCAATTACCTCCGGATAATCAAGATCGTACCATTCCATTTTCCCGTTATTAACCCGGAGATAACGGGTATCCAGCCCGCAACCCAGGTGGATAACGGTGCCAAACGGACAGGCATCCAAAAAGTTTCTGGCATACTCGTCAAATTGTTTTGCCCGGATACAGAGGGTGACCTGGGTTTTTTTTGGGATTTTTAATGACGAAAAATTATAATCTATGCTTTCAATCAACCTGACCGCATTCAGATCGGACAGGATAGGGCGATCTTTCAAAGATTCCCGTGCTTTGCAAACAAGAGGCACGATCAATGTTTCCTTTTCCTTTTCCAGGGTGAATTTTAATTTTCCCATGTTCCCGGTCCTGTCACGTCCCAGTCTACTAAGTAATGAGCTTTCTGTAAACCAGTAAAAACCATTCGGTTTGCATCCCCCCCGGAAAAGAGAGGAATTTTGTCTCCCTCTGCCGCGGAGGACCAAATAATCGCGGGAAAAAGATTTCAACAACTCCGTCTTCCTTAAAAAAAATCATCCTGGCCGTTGGTATCAAAGGAATTAATTATCCCCGCCAACATCCCAAAGAAAATTACATGAAAGAAGATACCCGGTGGAAACTTCTGGCAGCGATTGGGCTGGTGACCTTATCCCTTGCCCTGTATACCCTTCACTACCTGCTCTTTAATGACCTGCATCACGTGTTCATCTATTTTGTCGGGGACTTAGCCTTCATCCCGATTGAAGTGCTCGTTGTCACGCTTATCATCGACCAGATGCTTGAATCCCGCGAGAAGCAGCGGAGGATGGAAAAACTCAATATGGTCATCGGCACCTTCTTTTCGACGATAGGAACTCCCCTTCTGGCCCAGCTGAGCCGGGCCGATACTGCGATCGGCAACGTGAAAGGCCGCCTGGTCATTGGCGCTGACTGGCACAATGAGCAGTTCAAGGATGTGCGGGGGTGCCTGGAGAACCATACGTGCAGTGTTGTCGTCGACCACGTGGATATGGACAGCCTGCGGGATTTTCTTGTCAGCAAAGAGGATTTTTTACTCCGGCTGGTTGAAAACCCGATGGTCTTTGAGCACGAGACCTTCACCGATCTCATCCTTGGCATCAGCCACCTGACCGAAGAGATGAAGGCCCGGGGCGATCTCGCCACGCTCCCGCCTTCGGACAGGAGCCATCTTGAAACAGATATCGGGCGGGTCTATTCCCAGCTGATTCCTGAATGGCTCAAATATATGGAATACTTAAAGATCCATTACCCCTATCTTTTCAGCCTTGCGATCCGGAAGAACCCGTTCGATGAATCGGCCTCGGTCATTGTCCGGCAGACCTCTTAATCTTCCTTTTTTTCGCGGGTTGTGAATTCCTTAACATACAAATGCTATTTTTTGTAATCCGGATAATAGTATATCCAGGAATATTTCTATGGTAGCCGAACTCCTGACTGACATCCTGATCATCTTTGCTATTGCGCTCGTAGTGGGGATGGTCTTTAACCGGATCAAGGTCCCCCCGCTCGTTGCGTTTATCCTGACCGGCGTGATAGTCGGTCCGTTTGGTCTCAGCATCATCAAGGGACAGGAGCAGGTCACGAGCTTAGCTGAGATCGGCATCATCCTTCTG
The DNA here is from genome assembly GCA_002839675.1 of Methanomicrobiales archaeon HGW-Methanomicrobiales-1. Classification (NCBI taxonomy): domain Archaea; kingdom Methanobacteriati; phylum Methanobacteriota; class Methanomicrobia; order Methanomicrobiales; species Methanomicrobiales archaeon HGW-Methanomicrobiales-1. The sequence goes on from PGYM01000003.1 coordinate 380,600, forward strand.
CTCTTTACCATCGGTCTTGAGTTCTCGTTTAAGGATCTCTGGAAGATCCGGCTCATTGCAATCGTAGGCGGTGCACTTCAGGTCGGGCTGTCGTTTGCATTCTTCTGCGGCCTTGCGTTCATGATGGGCCTTCCGACAAACGAGGCTATCCTGATGGGGTTCCTCTTCTCGCTCTCCAGTACCGCAATCGTGCTGAAGATCCTGCACCAGCGGGGCGAGATGGATTCCCCGCATGGCAGTATCGCGCTCGGGATCCTGATATTCCAGGATCTTATGGCAATTCCCATGATCATGGCAATCCCGTTCCTTGCCAGCATCCCCGAGCTGGATCCCACTCCCCTGTTTTCGGGCGATGTGCTCTTCATGATGGTAATTAAGGACCTGGTCATTGTCCTCATCCTTGTTGCCTGCGCAAAATGGATCATACCCCGGGTCATGCACGAGATAGCCCGGACCCGCAGCCAGGAACTTTTCCTGCTTGTGGTCATCCTGACCTGCTTTGGTGTCGCGTGGCTGGTCTCGTTCACCGGCATGTCGATTGCCATTGGTGCCCTGCTTGCCGGGCTGATCATCTCGGGATCGGAATACAGCCACCAGGCAACGAGCATTGTGCTGCCCTTCCGGGATATTTTTACCAGTTTCTTTTTCATATCGGTCGGCATGCTCGTGGATGTCCGCTTCCTGCTTGCAAATTTCTGGCTTGTCCTTTTCCTGATCGTTATTGCGATCGTGGTAAAAGCCCTGCTCGCAACCGCAGCTCCCCTTGCGCTCGGGTACCCGCTGCGGACCGCTGCCATGACCGGGCTTGCCCTTGCACAGGTGGGGGAATTTTCGTTTATCATTGCCCAGGGAGGATTTACCTCCGGCATCCTGCCGTTTTATGCCTACCAGACGTTCCTTGTCGTTGCCCTGATCACGATGGCTGCCACGCCCTTTGTGATCGCGATCGGCCAGCCGGTCACCGGACGGCTCTGTAAGATGCCGGCATTATCCCGGATTGCGCAGGGGACGTGCGGCATCGATGACGAAAAGTCACGCCAGCGGCATAAGGATCACCTCGTCATCATCGGGTATGGCGTTACCGGCCGGAATCTTGCGCTCACGGCACGAAAGGCGGGAATTACCTACAGTATCATCGAGCTGAACCCGGACCTTGTCATCGAAGCAAGAAACGCGGGCGAATCGGTAGTGTTCGGCGATGCTACCGGAGAAGGAGTGATTGCCCATGCCGGTATCCAGCAGGCCCGGATTGTCGTAGTGGCGATCAATGATCCGGTGGCGACCCGGAAGATCGTCAGCCTGTGCCACAGCCTCAACCCTTCGCTTTCGATTATCGTGAGGACCCGGTACGTGAGTGAGGTTGAATCACTGCACACCCTGGGGGCTGATGAGGTGATCGCAGAAGAGTTCGAGACCTCGGTGGAGATCTTCACGGTCGTGCTGAACAAGTTTTTCGTGCCGCGTGACCGGATTGAATCCTTCATAACGGATGTCCGGGCCAATGGCTACCGGATGCTCCGCACCAGGAACACCGTTCCCGGTACCCTGCCGGATCTCGCCCGGCACATCCCCCACATTACCATTACTGCTCTCACGGTTGAACCGGGATCAGCGCTTGCCGGTACCACGCTCGGGGCAATCAATCTCCGGAAACGGTACAATATCCTTATCCTCGCCATCAAGCGGGGCGATGAGGTGCTGACCAGCCTTGGCGGCGAGACCCGGGTTGAAGCGGGGGACCACGCGATCATCTATGCAACGCCGGAAGATATTGCAAAGAATGCGGGATTGTTTGCCGGGCCCAAAAAAGAGGATTAAGGGATTTTTATCCGGATATCACCGGATGATCCCGGTGAGCGGAGAGAGGCACTTTTTTTTTAAACAGTTCCTAACCCTTCCGTATGCCACGACATTTTCCCGATCAAAGATGGGAAAAAATGTCCTGCTCTGTTTTTCCCCGGAATCAGCCTTGTGATCCGGGGGAACTTCGGTGATTTTTTTAGGGAATTCCTGACGGAAGAAGAATCCGGTTCATGCCCGCTTCTGCCGGTAAAAAAATCCTGTCAGGTCTCGTCTTTGGGGATTTTGTCAACATCGATCACTTCATCGACAAAGGTGATCAGCTGGGTGAGCACATCCGGGTCAAGTCCCTTTTCTACAACAAGGAATATTCCGGAAAAATTCATCAGCCGCAGTTTGTTTGAGATAAAATGGACAAACTTTGTGATGTGATGAGAGGTGATGTAGATCAGCATAGAATTGACTGAATCCAGGAGCAATGAGACTTTCTTTCCCTGGAGTTCGCTTAAGGACTCGGTGACTGCAATCCCGATACCGGTCAGATCGGCAGGATTATTGACGAACCTGCAGTTCTTTACCGGTTCGTGATCATGTCCCATGGCATATTTCGTAACGGTGTCAACAACGAAGATCTTCTCCATTGCGATCCCTTCTTTTTCATAATTCTTTTTTAAGATATCATACGGCTGGTTTGTCGTGATCACCAGGACATAGTAATCTTTGGCCAGCAGCTCTTTGATCAATTCAATATTCTTATTCCGGATATTACTGGCTGATGCTACAACGAGATAAATCTCATCTTCTTTTAATTCAGGTAAGGGAAATGCCATAAAAAAATATCTATTCCATTAAGAATTTTTTCGATACTTCAGACATCTCACCGGAATGTTCTATGATTGCTTTATTCAGCTCGATGATATTCAACCGGATCTGCTCTAAGTTTTTTATCTGGACCTTAAGCAGGAGGGCTGCATTCCGGGATTCGAACTCATCGCGTTCAATATCGTTTACTACGGAAGCAAGGTTTTCTTCAATAACTACCAACGGGTTCTTGAACCGCATGGTCGCTTCCTTGATGAAGGAAAGAAAACGATCATTGCTCTCCTTTAAAGACGCCTTGTCCTGCTCGATTAGTTCGGACTGCTCGCCTACGACTATTTCCTGTACGTCGAGCAATTCAGTTAAGGAGGCTATCATGATCTCAAGATTTTGTATTTTTTTTACGGTGGCATCGGTGTTCATGTAAGTTCATTCCTCCGGAATATGTCTGTTTTTTTATTCAAATCAGGTAAAGAGTTTCACGCCGACAAAGGGCAGGATTGCGATCTTCACGCTCAAAGCCAGCGACTTGAACAGGTCTGCGGTCTGCCGGGGGACCGGAACTTTACTGAACAGGATGATGGCAAAGAGGTTGCCTGTCGGCAGGATGCCGCCAAAGCCAATGACTGAACGGACCTTAAAGGGGATGACAAAATCATCCTGGGCCGGTACATATTTGCTGCCCACTGCTTCGGGTATACTGAAAACATTGTAGGTTTTCTTTGTCATATCCATGACAACATCAGGATCCGGCTGGAGTATCGTATTGATCTCAAGGCCCATCTGCTGGATAAGCTGCCTGACCATGGGAAACGTTTCAACGAAACGTTCACTGGGCAGGGGAATTGCCTTGTGTCCCCGGGACTGTTTCCTTGAATTCCATTCCGGTTGTGTTCCGGCACTTGCCAGCAGGATCATGCATTTCATTGCCGGGGATTCGGGAGGCGAACTCAGCATGGTGCGTGCAAACTCCTGCAGCCCGGCATCAAGCTCACTGTAGGGATAGGTCTTGAAGAAACGGACCAGGACGCATGCCTTATCCCCGGTATTTTTATCGATAAGATGGTCATGCAGGTAATGCACGATCTTATCGGTCACCTCTTCCATGCTGGCCGCATCTTCTCCCATCCGTCTGAGTGCGGCGGAAACCTCGACCATATCTTTTAACGTAAATTCGTCAATGTTCGGCATAATATCCTCTTATCCCGCAGGATCCCGGATGATTGAAAGGATCTTATCAGGCATCCGGAGTTTTCTCCGGCCGGAATCCAGCCTGTCAGGATTCTGTCTTCCGGCGCAATCCGGGTGGTATCAGAACAATTCCTTATTTGGGGAACATTGATATAAATATATTCAACACGGTAGATTATTTCCGGCCTGCCGTCAATGGAATGGATACGGTTTAATTGTTTTTTTGGATCTGCAAAGTATCTGCTCTTCAGGATAAAAAATAAAAGATGATGCTTGCCGCTGATCCCCCGGAACATTTACCCAGAGAAACGCCCGGAGCAGGAACACAAAAAAACGATGTCCGGATCAGAACCCGGTTTCAAGTCAGTCGGTGTTCTTTGGTTTCTTCTCCCGGTTGAGTTCCGAGATATATCCCCGGGCCGGTGGATGCGGGTGCTGAAAGGGAAACGGGATGCCGATCGCAGGGATGATCGCCCCGGCCAGGAGCCGGGAACCTGGTACGGTCGGATCTTCACTATTCCGGTAATTTTTCCGGGTTGGGGACTCAGCCCGCAATGAATACTTATCCGGAAGTTTTATTACGGTCAGCCGGCTCTGCGTTTCATGGGGCAAATCTCTGCGCCCTTCATCTCGCCCAGGGCCCACGCGTATCTCTCCCGGACGGTCAGGGGCAGATCCCTTTCAGGAATGGGTTCAAACCCGAACGATGTATAGAAATCCACGAGATGCTGCACGGCGTACATGTACAGGGTGGAAGCCCCGCACTCCCGGATCAGGGCTTCAATGGCATTCCGGGCATACCCGTTTCCCCGGAATTCATCCCAGGTAAAGATCCCATCCACCTCGTACCCGTCATCATGACGCTTGCACCGGGCAACGCTGACCGGCGTGTCTTCAATAAAAACGGCAAAGATCCGGTCATGCTCAGGATCTGATTTTGTCTGGTGGTAGTCAAACCAGATCTTCTCGGCTAAGTAGAATTCGGACGGGGCGAGCTCGCGGGTATTGATCTCTAACTGGATCGCGGTGAACATGACCAGCACGGGTTTTTTGGTGAGTGCGGTCACCTTCGATGTCGTGATGCCGAGGGGAACTTTTCGTATATAGTCCCTCTTCCCGAAACGGGCCATCATGACGAGCGAGACTGCCTCTTCGTCTGCGACAATCACGATCTGGCTGGTCGGGTCGCCGTACCGGACCATCATCTTCACCTGTATTCCCGGGTGGGCTGCCTTGATCTTCTCCCGGGTGTCCGCGAGGCGTTTTTCCGCTTCCCGCAGGATGAAATTCATCCGCTCCTCAGTTTCGATCTTCCGGATGACATGGAGTAAAATGATCTCTGAGACTCCCTCGAGTTCGCCGACATATTTCAGCGCCACGTTTGCGGGCCGGGAGAAATCGAGCGGGAAGAGGATCCGAAAGAAGAGCGGGGCCTCCATCATCCGGGGGTGGAATGGTAATATGCCCTGCTCGGGAAACCGCATGATGAGGACGTGGGTCCGGCTGTGGGCGAGGACTTCGATGTCGTCATGGCCCAGGAGGATCTTACTGAGGCGCCCTTTCCTCGCCCCCATGATGATTAAGGATGGCCGATCGGTCTCGGCGGTTTTGAGAATTACTGCCGGAATATCATGGGCGGGATCTTCTTTGATGAGGCATCTCACTGCAATATCCGGGTTTGTGATGAGGGCCTGCTGCTGTTTTACCGCCTCACGTTCCTTATCCCGGGTATGCCCGGTGCGGATGATATGGAGTAAGACGACTTCCTGTATGTTCCGGATATCATTTGCACAGGCCACGAGCTTTTCGGATGTCTCCGACAGATCGGTGGGGATGAGGACTTTTTCAAACATCGTGTTGACCGGCTCTTGCTGATTGTATGTCCGGTTTGTTTTTATGCGTGGTGATTTGGAACCGGAGGGGGGAAAAAGCGGCGGTGGATCAAAAATCCGCTGTCAAGCCCGTCGGTGATCTTCTGTTTCTTTTCCCGGTTGAGTTCCGAGATATAGTCCTCGAACCGGAGGATGCGGGTGCTTACGGGAAACGGGATGCCGATGGTGGAAATAATCGCTTCGCCCCGATCGAGGGTCTGGATCTCGATCTCCATATTACTCAAATCCTATTTTGTGCTGCCCATGACGATGTCGCGGTCCCCCCGGTCCCCGAGGTCCACGACCCCAAACGTGTTGATCTGGGCAAGCACCTTTGGGTCAACGTTCTTGGGATGCCGGGTGATGATGTAATGGACGGCACCAAATTTTCTTCCCTTCATCGCACATTCGCGGAAGACCCGCGTTGAGGAACCGCCACTCGCAAGCACTCACTGAGCTTCATCATTACGGTGACAGGATATTTCCCGCCCCAATTCTATTCCCAGTGCCCGGAATTCTATCCTGGGTAAGAGAGTATTTTACCTTGTACAACGAGGTAACATGCTGCAATCTTTTTGAGATACGAGGAACGTTATGCAAATGACCGGTTATTCTCCACCGTTAACCATGATTACCCGAGCCGCAGAGACTGGCAGGTACAAGGCAAATCTTCCTGTCTGGAATATACTCCTCCGGGGGTTCATGTCAGGAGCATTTGTTGCCATGGGCGGGGCACTCGCAACGGTATGCAGTACGGGTATTATCGCCGCTGAACCCGCATTGCGCTTCGGTATGGCCAGCCCGGGTTTTGCCCAAATGGTCATGGGAATGGTATTTCCCCTCGGTATTATTTTAACCGTCATTACGGGAGTAGAACTTTTCACGGGCGATGTTATGCTAGCCCCGATGGCATCCTTTGTTCATGGAATGGCCTGGTCAAAAGTCCTGAATTTATGGCTTTTTGCGTACATGGGTAATTTTGCTGGTGCAATTACGTTTGCTTATATTGTGGCTAACGGCCCTTTTGTTGTAATTGATGCATCCGGGGCCGGCACGGTCACATCGTTTGGTATGAGAGCCATCGAGATCGCCACCCTGAAAACGAGTTACGTTGGTGTAAGCGGACTGTGGTCGGCGATACTGAAAGGTATTGCCTGCAACTGGCTTGTCAATCTGGCTATCCTGCTTGCTTTTTTTTCAGAAGACCTAACCGGAAAAATTATCGGAATATGGTTTCCCATTATGGCCTTTGTCGCGTGTGGGTTTGAACATTGTATTGCGAACATGTACTACATTTCGGCCGGTATTTTTACCCAAGGCTATCTGGGGGACCATGGTTCACTTACTTGGACTTCCCTGTGGATGAATAACGTGATATGGGTGACTATAGGCAATATTATCGGGGGTCTGTTTTTCGTCAGTATTTTTTTCTGGATTGCGTATCAAAACGAGGTACAACCGGTAACGTAGGGTAATGCCGGTTTTTTGTGGCGAGTCACTTAATACAGAACCTGCTGCCTTAGTTTCCTGAACCCCCCCGGAATGCTGTTTTTTATAAGAAGGCATTCTGCCGTCCCATTCTCGATGGAGGTGGATGAACCTTAAAGTAAAAACCCCGTACGCGGTTCTACTGGTAATCAGACGCTGGCTGATTACCAACATCTATGGGGATATTTTTGAGTATGATTAAAACCCGGTCTCAAGCCCGTCCCGGATATTCCGCTTCGGTTCCCGGTTGAGTTCTGAATATAGTCCTTGAACCGGTGGATGCGGGTGCTGACCGGAAACGGATACTGATAGTGGATATGATCGCTTCATCCCGGTCAAGGGTCTGGCTCTCGATCTCCGAAAAATCCTGCTTGGCACTGCTCATGATGATGTCGCGGTCGCCTTGGTCCCCGAGACCCATGACTACAAACGTGTTGATCTGGGTGGTAAGGCGGGAAAATGAGCTGGGCGTATATTTTTTACCGGTAACAACCGTACCTCTGTGATGATGTATCTGAAAAAAACCGTCTCGCCGGAAAATCAGATGTCCGGAACTGAATTTTCTCTCAATGCGAGCAGGTGGTGGTATTGCCAGTCCCTTTCTTTTGCTACGGCAGCATCTGCCCCGGGGGAGCTGGTGGCTCTCCAGACTGCCTGCCGGGCATAAATTGCAGCACCCAGGGAATGCGTGGGGACATGGGCCGTTGCTACCGCCTGGCCTGCGGCCCGGGCAGCCGAGCGGGCGGGCGAATCCTCACCCACTTCCCGGGCAGCGGCATGGGATGCAAGCGAAGCGCCGCGTATAACTGCCATGCGAAATACGCCGGTTGCTATCCATGCCCGGAGTGCGTCAAGAGCTTGCCGGGGGCGGGGGTCATCCGGATATTTTTCTGTAAAGTACGGCAGGACACGTTCGGCGCAGTCAATTGCCCAGGCGGCCAAGATTTTCTTGTCGGTCCCTCTCACCAGCTCATCCATTGCCTCGTCTTTGCGGGCAAGGGAGAATTTTTTTCTTTTTGTCTTTGGTTCAGGGTTCATGGCAAGGGTAATTTTATTTTATCCATTCTTCTGGTGAAAAACCTGACCGTTCCTCTCGTCTCTTTATCCGCCTGAATTACCTGCAAACCCGGGTAATCGTATCGCTTTTTTTATCTGCCCGGTTCGCGGTGCTACCCGGCACCGGGTTCCTGGAGTAACTGACGGATAAAAAACACGCCCGGCATCACAACCGTTTTTTCTCTCGTTATAATGAAATAGTTTCCCTGCTCAACGATATCTCTCACAGGATTGAGTGGTACGTATGAGTGAAGCACAATCATCCGATGCAATGAAAAATCTCGTGATCTTCATGATAGGACTCGCAATCGCAGGCACGGTCATCGCACTGGCATGGTACTTTGCGGTAGTACTCCCGGTCCAGCACGCAACGCTCCTCCCGCCCGCAAATTTCGATTGATCCAATGATTGACTGCCGGGGTTGAACCTGCCCCCGGCGCTCCTGCTTTGGTGTACAAGTGGACCGTATATTAGCAGTAAACACCAATAGAATAATCCCATGACTGAATCTCAACAATCTGACGCAATGAAAAATCTCGTATTCTTCATCATTGGACTTGCCATCGCAGGCACGGTCATTGCACTGGCATGGTACTTTGCGGTGGTACTCCCGGTCCAGCACGCAGCACTCCTCCCGCCAGCAAACTGCTGATGATCCAATACTCGTCTTAAAAAAATCCGGCGTTTTCTTTTTTTTTTGATCCGATACCCCGTTATGGTCTCCCCGGTGCCGGATGACCGGTATCACGAACCCTTAAATAATTCCGCTCCCTTCATTGAAAGATATCCTGAGGAGTTGAAAAACCGGTATGACAGAAGCACAATCATCGGATGCAATGAAAGATCTCGTGTTGTTTATGATTAAGCTGGCAATCCTGGGCCTTGTCATCGCGTTTGCCTGGTATTATCTTGTGGATCTGCCCCTCCAGCAGGCAGCGCTCCAGGTGCCAGCAAACACAGGCTTTGGTACCTGAAAAGCGCCCCGGCGTTTTTCTCTTTGCGCGGACCGGGACTACGGCACCCTATCCCCGGGATTCCCCGGCTAATTTTTTTTAATTCTTCGTGCCAGGCCGCCGGTACTAGATCCGCCCGTAGCGATCCTTTTCTTCTGCCAGTGCCCGGTTTTTCACGCACCGCTGCAGGTATCTCCGGAACAGTTCCTGCGAGATATCCCCGGCCTGTCGGGTCATGAGGGGAGCTCAAAAGGTTACCTCATACCCTGCGGGAGCATCCTTTCAGAGTCCCGATGGTAATGCTGAAATAGTCTCTTGCTGACCGGTATTATTCACCGAATTTAAGTGGTACCTATGACAGAAGCACAATCATCCGATGCAATGAAAAATCTCGTGTTGTTTATGATCAAGCTGGCAATCCTGGGCCTTGTCATCGCGTTTGCCGGGTATTATCTTGTGGATCTGCCCCTCCAGCAGGCAGCGCTCCACCCGCCCCTGAACGTAACCTGACACTTTTAACCCTGCCGCAACAGACCGGGACTTCCCGGCTGATCTTTTTTTTTAATTCTTCGTGCCGGGCCGCCGGTACCAGATCCGCCCGTAGTGATCCTTTTCTTCTGCCAGTGCCCGGTTTTTCACGCACCGCTGCAGGTATCTCCGGAAGAGTTCTTCTGAGATATCCCCGGCCTGCCATGGCGTTGTGGCAAGACAGAATTTTCCCCCGGACCGGGTAAGATAAATATCGAGTCTCTTTTCCATCCGGGTTTCAAGGGGCTCAGTTTTTTTCCTGATTGTCGGTGAAGGGCCCGGAAACGAAGACTCCCCGCCCGTGGACCGGTCCGGGCCTTCGCCCTCTTTCCAGATATTCTTGCACCGCTTGCAGCGCCAGGTAAAGAGATGATCATACACCTCATCGCTGGAACAGAACGGGCAGTTTGGCATGGCTTGTCATCCGGTAAGGGGAACGTAACGATGGTTGCCCTGGGTCATTCGAATTCCTTTATGCGGCTTGTGCAGTGCCGGTATTCTTTCCGGTGTCTTATTAAGTTTTCATGACGGGAAATATTTCTTAAATCTCTTCTGACCGATCGAGGGGATCAGAACCCGGAGTCAAGCCCGTCCCGGATATTCTTCTTTGGCTCCTTGTTGAGGCCCGCGATATAATCCTCGTAGTAGTGGATCCGCGTGCTGACGGGAAACGGGATGCCGATGGTAGAGATGATCGCCTCTCCCTGGTCGAGGGTCTGGATCTCGATCTCCATCTTACTCAGATCCTGCTTGGCACTCCCCATGATGATATCGCGATCGCCCCGGTCGCCCAGCCCCATCACGACAAACGTGTTGATCTGGGCCAGCACCTTCTGGTCGATATTCTTGGGCTGCTGCGTGACAACGCAGAGACCAACGCCGAACTTCCGCCCCTCCATGGCACATTCGCGGAAGATCTGGGTGCTCGAACCCCCGGCCCCGAGCACCCGCTGGGCCTCTTCTATCGTGATGAGGACTTTCTTCTGCTCCATGGCTTCCGTCTCGACCCCGAACTCCTCGGCCGATTTGCGGTGGGCCTGCATGATGCGCCGGGTGATCATCGAGAGGATGAAGAGCTCGCTGCGTTCGCCCATGCGGGGGATATCGATCAGCACGACCTTGTTCTCGTGCAGGTGGGAGAGGATCTCGGTGACTGCTGAGCCGGACTCACGGAAGAACTTCCGGTTGCCCTCCACGATGTTTCTTAAGCGCCGCTGGATCACCTGCAGGGTGCCCGGGTGGAATGAGCCGAGTCGTTCAGCGATATCCGGGTACGGCCCGGTGTACCGGTTCTGTTTCACTTCATCCTGGAGCGTGTCCACGTTTGCCTTGAGGAAGAACGGAATGATCTTATTTCCGGAAAAATCCTCGAGCGACTCGACCACGTCCCGCTGGGCCTGCGAGAGATCGTAGAGTAAGTTAAGGTCCGTCATCCGGAAATCATCGTAGTCGAGCCAGAGGCTGTTGAGCGAATATTTTTTCCGGTCCGTCTCGCTGATGGTAAAGACCACGAGGCCGTCCATGCCGGCACTGTAGTGCACGAGGCCGAGTGTCCGTTCGCCGGTGCTGGACTGCCCGCCCCGCACATATTCGCCGTGGGGGTCTACGACCAGCAGGCCGAACTTCTGCATCTTCATGCAGCTGGCACAGAAGGTCTTCATGAAGTTGGACTTGCCCATGCCGGTGGTGGCAAAGACGCCCATGTGCTGCGGGAGCACCTCGCTCGGGATCTTCACGTGAATATCTTTGAGCACTCCTTGCCCGGTCCGCATTACGCCGACTTCGATATCGCCCATGACTTTGGTGAGAAACGCAAAGTCTTCGGTCTCGGGGATCTTTACTTCCGAGAACTTGGTAGGAAGCGTGCGGGGTTTTTTGAAAACTCCGTGCTCGTCTACAAAGCCCAGCGGGACAGCCTCGACCCCGATGAAGACATCCTCGCCCAGCCCGTAGAAGTGTTCGGCGAACGGTCGCGTGTCCCAGTTCTCATCGGCAAAGTTGCTCTCATGGACGAGATCGTTGACCTTGGCATAGAATGAGTACCCCTTGGCGGTATCGGTGATCTTGAGGATATCGCCAACGAAGAGTTTCGCTGCGTGCGGGATGATGAACCGGTACGAGAGCACGCTCCTGCCGATCAGCCGGAATTTTGTTGCATCAGTTGTGTCAATATCGTTCAAAGTCACCATGGAGATCACCAAAGAGGTCTTCGTATGTCCGGTTCCCTATTCCCTGTTTGGAGAGACCGGCTTTTATGTCCTGCTGTATCTGCTGCACGAGCGCTTCATCGATCACGACCGTGCGGTGGGCGTCGAGGAGCGGGTACGGGTACCCGGGAATTCTCCCGTCATCGGCACACGCGGACAGGGCGGCAAATGTTTTTCCTGCGGTATCGATACCCGTGCCTTTCGGCAGCTCCATCTTGAGCGGACGGCTGTACTCCGGGTGGAGCGACGCCACGTAGAGTTCCCCGTGCCGGCCCTGGTGGTACTCGGTGTGGTCGAGCAGGTGTTCATCGATCTTCGCCCACCACGGGCCCGTGATGCCGAGCTGTGCCACAAGCCCGCTTATGGCGGGAAGAAGCGGATGCCCGCTGCCCCAGGAGGCGCTGGTGCGCTTGGCTACGGCTGCAAGCAGGAGGTTTCGTTCCCGTGCGGTTTTTACAATGTCGGCCAGCACCGGCTCGTGGTTCTGGTTTGAGAAACGGAGCGCCCCGTCCATGAGCAGGAGGGCTCCTGCCGGCAGGATCTTTGCGGTTTCGAGCGTGACCCAGTACTCCAGTGTGTCGCGGAGGATGGAGGCAGCCCGCTCCGTGTCGGCGTTGTCGAGACCCTTGTGCGGCGGGATGCCGAAGCATTCCTCGTACAACTTGTCAAAGTCCGTATTATGGTGGCCGGGGCCGATCGTGACGAGCGTGAGGGGCGTGACGGAACGGTTCTCGCGTTCATGACCTTTGAAGGTGGTGCGGGCGGCCCGGATGGCGGCTAACGAGATGCAGCCCCCTTCTGCGATCATTGCGTTGCTTCCGTCAATTGCGCTGACAATGCCGGCAGGGCCGGGGGTGATGGGGTGGATGTCGGCTTTGGTTATGCCGCTTTTTTCTGCGAATATCTGGACAAGATCTTCCGGGATATGATTGGTGATTTGCCGGAGTGCCGCAGTAACGGATTCTTCATAGGATTCCCGGACGCCCATCATTCCACCTCCTTTACCCGGCTGGCCCCGTCCGTACCCATCTCGATCATGAGCGTGTTTGCAAACTCGCCCTGCATTTCCCCGATGTGCGAGATGAGAAGGATCTGGGGGAAGCGGGACTCCTGCGTGCGGAGGGCGGTTAAGAGGTTGGTTCTCCGCTCCTCATCCTGGCTGCCGAAGATCTCATCGAAGATGAGGAAGGTGGATTCGTGCACCTGGTGGAGCTCGGCTAAGTACCGCGAGAGGGCGATTCGCAGCGCGACGGCAATATCATCCTGCTCGCCGCCGCTGAACCGGTCGATCGCGTAATCATCGTCCACGTCCCGGACAAGCAGGTTGAAGTCTTCGTCCAGCAGCACCTGCTCGTACCGGCCTCCTGTGATCTCGCTGATGATGTGGCTCACTTCGCCTTCGAGCCGGCTCCGCACGACCTGCATGAGGTACACCACGTACTCCGCGATGAGGGTCCGGGTGAGTTTCAAGAGATCGATCTCATCCCGGAGTGCGGTTGCCTGCTGTTGTAAGCCGGCGATCTGTTCTGCGGCTTTTTTGTAATCTGCGATTTTTTCCTCAGTGAAGCGGAGGTCCTTAATCGCGTTTGCTATGACGATCTCAACGTTGCGCAGCGCCGCATCGGTTGCTGTGACGGTGGCCTCTGCCTTCGTGGCTTCAGCGGGATCGAATGCAGCGGCTTGGATCTCTTCGCCAAGTTTTGTAAGTTCGGCGTTCCGCTCCGCAATCTTTCCCGTGAGTGCGGCGAGCTGCTTCTTGGCCTCGATGCCCTGGCCGATCTTTTTGCCCAGCTCGGTGAAGCGGAGCTGCAGCTTCTGGACTTCTGCGGCTTCCCGCTCGCCGGAAAGGCAGGCCGCTTCGTTGTACCCGAGTTTCGCGATGGACTCTGTGATTGCCTGCTGCTCAGCTGTCCGCTTCGCATGATCGGCTACGAGCCCGGCCAGTTCCTCCTCGTACGCGGGTTTCTGCCGGCATTTCTCTGCAAGAGTGCGGCACTGGTCGAGGGCCGGCTTTAAGGCCTCGATGATGGATTTTTCCTTTGCCAGCTTCTCCTGCCGTTCGAGATCCGCTACGGCTTTTTCGCTGAGTTCCTGCAGCTTTGCATCGAACTCCTTGTCAAGACTCCCGAAATGCTCCCCGAGTTTCTGCCGGCAGAGCGGGCAGGTGCCGTCAGCGCCGGCGGCCTGGATGGTCTTCCGGTCCGCGAGAATCTTCTCCCGCTCCTCCTTGTACCGAATCTGCTGGGCCGCGAGCGTGCCGGTCCGCTGGTGGATCTCGGCGAGCCGGTAACTGAGGGTTCCTTCGAGCCGGTCGTCCGCGATCTCCGGTCCTGCGCCAAGACCGGCCCGGACTTTTGCGATGAACTCCGTTCGTTTCTCCGCATCGCCATCCAGCCCCCTGATGAGCGTCCGCTGTTTTTCGGCCCGGGCTGCGAGGTCGGCGACCTGCTCTGTTGTGTGCCTGAGTTCGCTCGTAAACCGGAGATGCTCGGCCTTCTTTTCCCGGAGGGCATCGAGGCGCTGCCGGACTTCCGCGTACGAACCGGCGGCCGTTTCGATCCGGTGGTACTCGGCTTCCTCATCTGCCAGCAGGGCAAGCGAGGCTTCGAGTTTCTTTGCCTGTTGGGTGTCAGCGTCCCGCTCGCGCTGGAGCGTCTGCTGCTGCTGGAGGAGCCGGGCATACGCGGTCTTCTTCTCGGCGAGCACTTTGAGCTCCGCATCGAGCTGCGCCCGCTTTGCCCGGTGAAGTCCCCGGGCTTTCCCGTGCTCTGCGATTGTTGCGTGGAACGAGGTGATCGATGCCTGCAGTGCAGCAAACTCCTCTTCGCTCTGCCGGCCGGCCATGGCCTTAAGCTCGCCTTCCCTGCGCTGGAGTTCGCCGGCCTTTTCATCGATCTGCTCTTTTAAGACCTTCTGGCTCTCGGTGTTGAGGAAATCGATCCCGAGCGCCCGTAAGAACCATTCCTTCCGCTTCCCCGGCGTGGTCTCGAGCAGCGTGAGGAGATCTTTCTGGCCGGCATAGATGGTGTTCTTGAAATCCACCGGCCCCATGCCGAGCGTGCGCCTGACTTCGGTCTCCACCTGGCTCACCCCCGTTGCCATCAGTTTCCCGTTCCGGTGGATGGTGGCATCGTGGGTGACGGTCTTGCCCTTCCTGAATGTCCGGACAACCGTGTACATGTCGCCGCCGATCCGGAACTCCAGCCGGACCTCGCACTTGTCTTTCGGGGATGCAAAACTGGAGACCACGTAATCGGCGGCAATGCCGGTCGCCTGCACGCCATAGAGCGCAAAGAAGATTGCCGTAACAAGGCTCGACTTGCCCGTGCCGTTGTTGCCGAGGATGCCGGTGATGCCATCCTTAAAGCAGATCTCCTCGTTCCGGAACCGCTTGAAATTTTTCAGGATGAGCCGGTCGAGGATCATGAGGCGGCTCCTTTCCTACGCTCTTGGGGGCTTTGCCCCCGCCGCGTGGGCATCCCCCGGTTGCGGGGAGGACATAGTACCGGTATTCCTGCCGCGTCCATCCCATCAGAGAAGCGTACCAGGATTTCCGGGAAAATGAGAGATAATTTCAGTGTTTCCGTGATTTTCCGGTACAATGATGGGGGCTGATGCCCCCATGCCCCCGGATGCGAGGGATGCCGCCGCCCCGAAGGGCGCCCCGCGGCGGCTCCGATTACCGTTTCACTCAAAAGACCGGCAAATAACAATTCTTCGTGTGGAGTCCCCGTGTGCGATAACGTATTACCGGTAACCGACCCCGCCCTATCGCACTGCGCCCCGTCCCCCAACGGGGGACTGGTGGTGCAACAGGGGGGCACCTTAACCCTTAAAACCGGATAAGATGTATCCCGATGATTCCAGCACGGTGCAGAATCTCCGGAACACTGTTCATAGGCGGTAATCGCAATCATTCCGCCGTCCCCCGGTGCTCGTCCATGACGGCCTTGAGGATCTCGCGTCCCTTTGTCGCAACGAACTCCTTCTGCTTTGCCGAGAGCTGCTTCTGGCCGATGAAGCCATCGAACTCCTGCAGGTAATCGATCATCCGGATATCCTGCTGGAGTGCAACCGGCGTCTCCTCTTCCTCTTTGCGGGTCCGGATCTTGAGGTCAAGGAGCTGCTCGCGGACGTGGGCAAGATCCTTCATGTCGATGCCCTTGCCGTGCTCCCGCGAGAGGCCGTCGAGCGTCACCTGCGCCATTGCGTACTGCGGGAGGTGCTTCTGCGTGACCCGGGCGATGATCTCTTCCGTGATATCGCCGGGGTGCATGTCCTGGCATTTGATCGTGCCGAGATCCACCATCGGGGTTTTGGGGAGATCGAGATGCCGGACCTCGTTCCGGCCCGGGTCCACGAGCAGGCCGCCCTTGGTGTCGGCGATCTCACCGTACGTGAGGTACTCGGTGGAGCCCGAGTACCACGCATTGTCCGTGATCTGGCACTGGCGATGGTAGTGGCCGAGCGCAATGTAATCGAACTTTTCGGAGAGGATCGTGCCGTCGAGTTCGTGCTCCGCAACGGTGGCGAGCCGCTTGTCCTTGATCGCGGTTGCGAGGCCGTGGGTTACGAGCACGTTGTTGTGCTTCTGGCTGAGTTCTATTGCATCGTACGCAGTCCGGTAATCTTCCACGCGGAGCATGTTGGGGATCAGGTGGAAGAGGGTGTCTTGTAGTTCCACTTTTTCGTACCGGAATTTGTACGCGGCTGTGATCTTTGACGGGTGGTACGTGAGGACTTCGAAGGGGCTCGTTGTGTACCGGGTCTTGACCATGCTGTGGTTGCCGGCGATGATGACGAGCGGGATCTCTTTTTCGTGGAGTCTTTCTAATGCTTCTAAAACAGTTGTGTAGGCTTTGGTTTTTGGTTTGACCGTGTCAAAAAGATCTCCGGCATGTACGAGCACGTCGGGTTTTTGGTGAATAATCTCATCGATCGCTTTGAGGAAGTTGTCGTACACCTGTTTTTCCCGGAGGTTCATGCCGCTTTCCGGGTCGAGCCGGTTGAACGCGGAGAGGCCAAGGTGGGTGTCGGCGATGTGGATGAGTTTCATTGTGTCTGATTTTTATTTGGGGTGTACTGGGATATAAGGGGAGGGGGAAAATGTGTGGATCTTGTTTGCAGTCCATGGGGTAGAATTCTCGTAAATTTTTTTTCGACTGTGAAATAAATACAAAAAAGAAAAGAGGTTAATCCTTGATTATCATAAATGGAAAATAATAAAAAAAAGGGTTGTTATGTTTCTCTCTGAATTGAAAATTTGGAATTTTAGAAAATATGGAATAACTGGAGATTCTTTTGAGAAATCCGATCCAGGAATATCTGTTCGGTTTCATGAGGGAATGAATGTTCTTATTGGTGAAAATGATTCTGGGAAAACCACGATTAGTGATGCAATAAGGTATACTCTAGGTACTCAAAGCGGCGAATGGATGCGTTTCGACGAATTCGATTTTCATGTTGATGCTGATAAACGGGCAGAAGAATTACGAATTGAATGCATTTTCCGTGGTTTTACTGATGATGAAGCAGGCGGATTCATTGAATGGATTGGGACTGAGCCTATTGAAGGTGCTCAAAATTATATATTGACCGTTCGCTTAACCGCACGAAATAAAGGATATCGAATTATCTCAGATATTAGGGCGGGTCAAGATCCCATTGGAATCCCACTAGAAGGCGATGCCCGATCTCTATTGCGTACTACCTATCTCAAACCTCTACGTGATGCCGATGCCGAATTAATCCCTGGACGACGTTCTCGATTTGCGCAAATTCTAAAATCACATCCCCTTTTCCAAAAAAATGATGTTACCGATCATAAACTGGAAACGATTTTTAATACTGCCAATTCTGCGATAGAAGATTACTTCAAATGTAAGGCTGATGGCACCGGTGCCACTGGGTTAATGAAAGAGTTAAATAAATATGTTGACGCGTTTTTCCCGCAAAACGAACCTCATCACCCATCAGTTACAATTTCCGGGGGCGACTTATTCGATATTCTTCAACGTTTAAGTCTCTCACTTGACGCAAATCCTTCGGGTCTTGGAGCGGCCAACCTCTTGTTTATGGCAACGGAATTGTTGCTCTTGCAATCTGAAGAAAATAATGGATTGAAACTTGCATTGATTGAAGAGTTAGAGGCCCATTTACATCCACAAGCCCAACTTCGTTTGATCCGATATCTTGAAGAACGATCTAAAAATGGCCAATATATTCTAACCACTCATAGTACCACAATGGGATCGAGTACCCCACTTGAAAATTTGATTATATGTAAAAATAACAAGGCATTCCCTATGGGTATTGATTATACAAATCTTTCTCCGGCGAATTATGGCTTTTTATATAGATTTTTGGATGCAACAAAAGCCAATCTTTTCTTTGCAAGAGGTGTATTGCTCGTTGAAGGTGATGCAGAGAATCTTTTGATTCCTACTATTGCAAAAATTATTGATCGCCCCTTACATCGGTACGGTGTTTCAATTGTTAATGTCGGAAGTAAGGCGTTTGATCATTTTGTAGAAATTTTCGACCGTAAAGATGGAGATTTGATGGGAATCAATGTCTCTCTAATCACAGATATGGATGTCAAACCAATTGAATATCCACTAGATCCCAAAAAAGATTTCAAAAAAACAAGAACTCCTGAGACGATTGAAGTTGATAAAGCAGCTAATAACAAAAAAATTTCTGAACTTGGTAATGCCCAAGTGAAAGGTTTCATCTCACCGAATTGGACTTTGGAATATGAAATTGCGTTGTCCTCATTTAGCGAAGATTTTTACCGTTCTTTACTGTGGGCAGAAAAAATTTCAAATTCAAACACTGGGGAGCCGAAAGGAGGAAAAGCCGGAGAAGTTGATGAAAAAGTCCAATCGGATTTTTCGTTCTGGAGAACAACTTTCGCTACAGACGATAGAAAAAATCAAAAAATCGCATTCGAAATTTATAAAAAGACGATGCTGGATAAGGATATTTCGAAAGCAGTAACTGCTCAAGTTTTTGCACAAACATTAAATGAAAAATTCGAAGATGAAAGTAAAGTAGAGTCTCTTAAGACAGATCTGCAATCTGCATCGTCTCTAAAATATCTTTTAGATGCTATCTATCATGTAACCGAGCCCCGGAGTCCGTAGCATGGCAATTGAAATAACGGACTCTGATATCACTTACGCCGAGAATTTATTACTGCCTCCAGGGCATTCTTTCAATAAAGAACGTAGGGATTTCATTCGTTGCATGAGTTCTCACGATGTTGTAGCCTGTCCCGGTAGTGGTAAAACAACTGCTTTGCTGGCGAAACTTATAATTTTGGCAAGAAAGATGCCATTCGACGGGGGTCGTGGCATTTGCGTTTTGACACACACAAATGTTGCAATTGATTTAATCAAACAACGTGCTGGTAAGGAAGCAGATTCGTTATTTCAATATCCAAATTTTTTTGGTACAATTCAAACTTTTGTTAATCAATTCCTGACAATTCCCTATTTTCGATCAAAGTTCAGAAAACCAATTGTATCAATTGATGATGAACGATTTTATGCCGAACTTAAAAAAATCTGTTCGGTCGATCGCAATCTTTTGATCTGGATGGAACACAAACATATTTCTTCGTTAGGAGAATTTTGGTTTAATCCTGAAACACTTGATCTTGGAAAAAACCTAGATGATCCGATACCTAACCTAAGTAAAGAAACAGCCCAATATAAAAAAATTCATGGAATTCGTATGAATCTCCTTGAAAAAGGAATTCTTAGTTATAATGATGCGTATTCGGTTGCACTTAATTATATTCATTCAAATCCAGCATTATTTCAAGCATTTCGTGGTCGGTTTAATCTGATTTTTCTTGATGAATCTCAAGATACAGATGTTCATCAATTACGCGTACTCGATTCAATTTTTCCACCGGCCTCTTTTATCGTTCAACGGATAGGAGATCCAAATCAAGCAATTTTCAACTCAAAAGTTGGAAATGAATCATTCTGGACGCCACGAGCCCCCCTCTACTTTTCGGATTCTTATCGATATGGTGAATCTATTAAAAAAATATTAACAGCGGTCCGAGTGTACGATCATGTTTGTCTTCAACCATGTCAAACAATAGAATCATACCCCCCACAATTGATTTGTTTTAATGAAGGCGAAGAACAACAGGTCATTTATGCGTTTAAGTATTTAATTGAAAAATATGGAATTCAAGAAAAACCGTTTTATGCTGTTGGATGGATTGGAAAAAATAGAACTGGTGAGGCGAAGTTATGCATTCCATCATATTATCCCACCTATGATCAAATACAAAAAAAATCTACAATTATTTTTCACAATTTGATTTCATATTCGGCCTATGCAATTAAAATTTCAAGTTCTGAATCTGTTAAGCGATTTTATGATATAATTTTGCAAAGTATCGCTCAATCTCTTAATACTGCGGGAATAAAAACAGAAGAACACCTCCAGATTTATACTCCAAGATCCGTTGAACGTTTTTGGAACCAACACGATGAACGTTCATTTAAAGATTTTCGAAATAATATCGCAATTCATTACCGATCTGCAATCCATGCACACATTTCTCCTACCGATCTATGTAGTTTTATAAAATCAGTGATTCTTCATATTTGGCCATTGGAGAATTCAAGTGCACAATTTTTCCTTACTGATGCACACATCGATCCAATAGTTCAATCCGATGTAAAAAAACCGGCAAATCAAATTATATTTGAAGATGGCGTCGTTATACATGTTGGAACTGTACATTCCGTCAAAGGCGAAACTCATGCATCTACTTTGTATCTCGAAACAAATTACCAATCAAAAAATGACTCCGAACGGTTGATAGAATTTTTAAAGGGTAACCGCCCAAAAAAATATCTTGATAAACCGCATCATATTCAAAATCTGTTGATGGCACATGTTGCTTTTAGTCGCCCTCAACAATTATTGGCATTTGCGTGTCAAGCATCAAATATTTCTGGCCACGAAGCAGATTTGATGAAAAATGGATGGGAAATTAGTTCCGTATCTGATCTAATAAAAAAATAAAAACTTTTTTCATTCGCTTTTCTTGAAATTGCTTGCTTTAGTGAATCCTTCTGAAGCAAATTCCTGTTTTTTTGGCATATATGTTTGTATGAGCGACTTATTATCCGATTTTCGTCGCTCTATGGCTTTTTCAACCAACGGAGATTTTTCAATACAACTCATTATTTTTTCGACATGAATGTCGATATATTGATTGTAATCATTAAATGCAATGTCTAATTTTTGAAGATCTTTTAAGAGATTTTTATTGGATTCTGCACTTAACGCTGCATTTTGAATGAGGTCAGAGATTCCTTGCTGGATTTTCTGCCTGCGATAACAATTCTCTGATATTGCTTCCAAGTGACTGGCAATATCCGCATCAACTTTCTGACCCCCCATGTATGAAAATATCGCGTGAGCTATGATAAATTATGTCTATAAAACTAAACTCGTTGTCCAAATTTTTAAAAAATTGATAGTAAATAGCAAGTTTGTTTTTTATTTTTCATCTCTATAACTTTTTTTTTGGATTGATTTCATTTGAATTGGTGATAACGCCTTACCTAGATTCTTTATTATCCCCTCTGTTAATTGTTCCTTCTCTCGCCCTCGTTTCCGACTGATTTTAAACCAACTCTCATCAAATGGAATCTTATATCGTCTTAGCTTAAAAAAAACTAGATTAGCTTGTTTTGGAGTAAATTTTCCTCTTGCTAAATAATATTCGATGAAACTCTTGGCATCAAAACTATTTTCATATTCAGTAATTTTTGTGATTACTTGTCGAATTTTCTCAATTCTTATATGCTCTAAGTATTTTCGTTCGGCCGCATCAGTATCCCCTTTCGAACCCCATTTGAACCTATTAATGCACTGTGAACCTACGCTTGGAAAAATATTTTTATTGATTTTATTTACAATTGTATAGCCCCATCGAATATGTTCATGTCCACATAATTTGCACTCTGCATATTCCCGTTCGCCGAACTCGTTTCTTGATTCTTCAGTAAAATCATACACTTCACCATTCCACTCCCACTCTTGTAATAATTCTTCGAAGGTTCCGTGTTTATTTGCACTAATTGGACGCAAATGCTCTAAAACTCGGGTTTTGTAAGCGGACATATAATAACCAAAATAATACTATGAAGTTATAAAAATCTTCTTTGTCTAGTGAAAAAATCGGATTATAACTTTCCTTTTCCCGCTCAAATCCTAAGATTATCCTCGTCTTCCTCTATAGTCTGTCGGGGGTACCAACCCAACGGCCCGTGGTTGTATAGCCATGCAAGAATTCTCAACCAGCCCTTACTCCCATTAAAATTCTCTCGAATGAGCAAACCGGAGAGTGACCAGAACCCGGTTTGAATCTTCCAGGAAAAAATTAAAAACCACAATAATATAATTACGAAGGAACGAAGATTGAATGAAAGCATATGGCTTGTGATAACTCACCCTCCGATGGTGATAAAAAAACAGAAGATGCACCAATTTCTGTAATTAAAATGGTTTTTGATCAATTTGCCATAACACACATTTTTAAAAATATTATAAATAAAACCTCTTGGAAAGCAACAGATCAATTAAATGACGCGATTGTCTTACTTATTTTCCTATTTGTGTTGTTCTATGGATCACAACAAATAAAACTTGAACTATCTTTAGCCGTTGTAACATTAGTCATCCTATTGATTTTTGTTATTGTCGAATTTGTCGGTGCAAATAGCCCATATTTTTCAAGGCTCTTCTTCTCTGAAGAAAAAGCCGAACATTTTATCAAGAATCTTGAGTCGTATAAAACTCCGGATGTGGAAAGAAATCTTACATTGTTAACATTCTCTCCCAAAAATATCAATTCATTATTATCCGTGATACAGTCAAACAAAAATAAAATCCACCCTTACATCATTGATGAAATTTTATTATACAATCCATTATCCACTGAAAACCTTGATCGAGTTTTCAGTAAAGAAATATTGAGATCAAATCTTCGAAGAGATTTAATTATTGATTTGTTAATGAAATACAAAAACCAACTATCGCCAGAAAATATTGAAAATATTTTCACATTCTTTGAAAATGATGAACAATTACTAAAAACTTTAATTGCGACTCAAATTGATAGTGACTCTTTAATAACTACGCATCCAAATTGTCCGATATTGGAAGAATCATTCGAAAAATATCATAAGAATGCTAAAACAAAATCTAGAATTTTTACGCTCATAAAAAGAACGCAAACAAATGTCATAACGTATAGATTGTTATTCGTTCTTCCTTTTTGGCCGGTTTTTTGGTTTTGCCTTCTTCTTTTGTTAGACAATTATCATTTTATTAATAATCTCAATATAGTCACAATTTCACTCTTCTTATTTTTCATATCTGGCCTTTTTGCTGTCTATGTAATCAAACCCGTTGTTAATAAAATTGTTAATTATTGGATTGACACTTCGAAATCGATTTTTTTTGAATTACTCTAATCCATTTTTATTAGAAATTTTATTTTTTCGCCCCCTTCACTCACACCGGCCCGGGGGATAATCCCGGAAATTTTCGGCCACATCCCGGCCTCCGCCCCCCCATTCTCACAAAACAAAGCCCAAACCGCCCCGGTACAGGAAAAGATCACGCCATCTCAGAGAGAAAACTCCAGGATATCTCGCATGAACAGGGGGTCCGGGAAAAACCCGTAAAATTCCCGTCGACACACGCCGGAAGATTCCCGGATCGGAGCCCCAAAGCTGAGCTTCTTTTCATTTTCCCCCTGCTTACGGTCATCCGGCATGAGATCTGCCCTCCAAAGCGCAATAAAGAGGAAACTTTTAGAGCCCCTATGGGACGTTTTTTGGCATTTAAGGCCCAAAATAAACGCTAAAAAAATGCGGTGAACAAAAATCGTGCATTTTGTGCATATATTGCGGGAAAATGACACCCCATTCATCTCCCGGCACACCCGGTCTCCGTCGGAGAAGTATGTCTGCGGGAGAGCATCTCTTCCGGTGTCCCGGGCCGAAAAGATCGATATCCAAAACAGGGGGTTCTTTTGCTCATCAACCTTCGAACCTCCTCTCCTTTTCCTCAAAACAACTGGCCGGGAAATCCCCGGAACTGGCCGGTCGGGTGCCGGAAATGATGCAATCCGGGGCTAATATGGGCCCGGATGAGGGATGGTGTGAAACTGACACCTGGTTTCACTGTTGTCATGGTCCCGGGGAACCAGTCATTTTAGAAATTGACATCCCCGGTCTTTGTCGGGTTATAGGGTTTTGTTGGCATCGGGGTCTGGGAAGGTACCGGCGTCGCGACCCCAGCCGGCGCTTGTGTCGGGGTCGGGGCTACGGTTGTATCCGCTTGTCCCGGCAGGTGAGCGTGCGTGGTGCTGCCCGGGAGCATGATGCGGGAATTCTCGGTCTGCGTACAGTCGGCCCCGATATACCGGCAATAGGCCAGCGCTGAAGTGTTCGCCCCGTACCCTACCAGCCAGTTCGCACCCGATCCCTGTTCTTCCTGTCCCAGGTACTGGGCATAGTGGAGGGCATGGACATAACTTATGCCGGGAATCGTCTTCTGGAGATATCCCATGGTAACGGAACCGGTCCGGTCCGAGCCCTGGCTGCAGTGATAATAGATGAGGCGTTTTGTCCCGGGCTTCTGGTCCTTGCCGGCCAACAGTGCAATGATCTGGTCGATGCGGCCGGAATAACTGCAGGAACCCGGGTTAACATTGTCCATGACTATGGATTGGATGCAGTCCGGATCATTCCCCCCGTCTTTGGGATTGCAGAAGTAAAAGTCCGACAGGACCGCGTTGCCGTTGCGCCCGTGGAATGTTGTGTCCACAAGCGTTGCATTGCAGGTTGAGGAAACTCCCCCGAACGCTTTCTGGATGGTTTCAAACTCCACCATGTCGTTACCCTCCGGGTTCGAATTCAGGAGGCTGATGTCGATGACTTCGTAATCATCGAGATTGAAGTTCGCCATGGCCGCATGGATTGCCGCGATCTTCTCATCGTTTTTGTTCTGTGCATTGAAATACGCCGGGACAAATCCCTTCTTGTCCTGCATCAGTGTATTGAGCCCGTCATAGGAATAGGTCCAGTCGGCAAGCATCCGGCACCCCTTGGTATTGCCGGCTCCGTCCCGGACAACCAGCGGGATCTGCCCCCGCACCAGGAGGTTTCCCGTCTTTACATCAATATCCACAACCGTGGGGACCGAGATCTGTATCTTGTTTTCGGGTGCAAGATTGAACCGGTTCTGGCAGTTGGTTGTCTTATCCGTGATATTGGTATCCGTACACTGGACTGCCGGGACCAGCGCGATAAGGACAACAAGAACGATGAGGATAGTCTGGGCGGGTGCAGGACATGTTCGGGGTTTTTGTGCAGGAATGCGGGCAGTCATTTCGGATACACCGTATCCTTCTAGATTGGAGCAGATAGGTGAAAAAGGGCACATGTCGGCATCTCTTCTTGTACTCATCCAGTTTATGTGCAACGATAATGGTGGTGGGATGAAACTGACGTAACCGGTAAACCCGTCCGGTACTAACAACCATAAGGAATCCCGGCGCTATTTTGTGATAAGGAAAAACCCTATGCCCGCACCCGACCCTTCCCTTGCAACCACGCTCGGTACGCTGAAACTCAACAACCCGTTCCTGCTCTCATCGGGTCCCCCGACCGCCTCGGGCGAACAGATCCGTCACGCGTTTAAGCTTGGCTGGGGAGGGGCCGTCACCAAGACCATTGTGCCGGACTCGATGCCCATCGAGGATGTCTCGCCCCGTTTTGCGGCCTGGAAATCCGAGACTGCCGGGCTCCTTGGTTTTGAGAACATCGAACTGCTCAGCAGGAAGGATGTCGCGTACTGGACCGGCGAGATTGCCGCGATGAAGAAGGAGTACCCGGACCGGGTCCTTATCGCGAGTATCATGGCCTCGCCCGATCCCAAAGAATGGCAGGAACTTGCCGGTGCTGTGCAGGACGCCGGCGCGGATGCGATCGAGCTGAACGTCTCCTGTCCCCACGGTATGCCGGAGCGGGGAGTCGGGGCAGCCATCGGCCAGCACCCCGATCTTATCAGCGGGGTGACCCGGGCAGTGCGGAAGGTCGCGAGGGTCCCCCTCATCGTGAAACTCACGCCCAACGTGACCGACATCGTGCCGGTTGCGCAGGCGGCCGTAGATGCCGGGGCAGATATGCTTGCGGCCATCAACACGGTCCAGTGCCTCATGGCAATCGACCTCGAAACCCTCGAACCCCAACCCTCGGTTGCGGGCGCGAGCACGTACGGGGGATACTCGGGGCCCGCGGTAAAACCCATCGGGCTCCGGATCATCTCGCAGGTTGCCCATGAGTTCGATGTCCCGCTCATGGGAATCGGGGGGATCTCCCGCTGGCAGGATGCTGCCGAGTACATCGCGGCCGGGGCATCGGCAGTCCAGGTCTGCACGGCGGTCATGTGGGAAGGGGCAGGGATCATCCGTGATATGAACACCGGCCTGTCGGGCTATCTTGCCCGAAAGAAATTAGCCGGTGTCGGTGAACTCAAAGGCCGTGCCCTTCCCCGCATCGGGACACATGCAGCGCTCTCCCGGAGTGAGAAACGTTTTGCAACCGTCGGGTTTCCCGAACGGTGCACATCCTGCGGCCGCTGTGTGGTGGCGTGCCGGGACGGGGGGTACCATGCGATTTCTTTGCAGGACCGGGTGGTTGTGATCGATGCGGAGCAGTGTGATGGGTGCAGCTTGTGCTCGCATGTTTGTCCGGAAGGCGTGATTGTGATGCAGGCCCGCCCGCACGGGAACCTGCGCTGATATGGAGCCGCCGGTTATAGGTGTGGACGAACGTCCGCCGCTTGCCATCTTCGCACCGCTCTCGCTGCAGCACCTGCTCGCCATGTTCGGTGCAACGGTCCTTGTCCCGGTACTCCTTGGCATCGACCCGTCCACGGTCCTCCTCTTCAACGGGATCGGCACGCTGATCTTTTTGGTCGTGTGCCAGTGGAAGGTCCCGGCGTACCTTGGTTCGAGTTTTGCGTTCCTTCCCCCGGCGCTTATCATCATCCCGCTGTACGGGTATGGCGCAGCCCTCGGGGGTTTTATCGCATCGGGGATCGTGTTCGTCCTGCTGGCGGGCGTGATCAAAAAGACCGGGATTGGCTGGGTTAACGTCGTCTTTCCCGATGCAGCCATGGGAGCCATCGTTGCGGTCATCGGCCTTGAACTCGCACCGACGGCTGCTGCGATGACCGGGCTCACGACCGGATCGATGGACCTGACAAACTTCGGAATCATTTTTCTGACGCTTGGCGTCATGATCGTTGGTATGACGGCATGCCGGGGGTTCCTGCGGCTCATTCCGATCCTTCTTGGGCTTGTCACTGGCTATGTTGTTTCGGTCCTGCTCGGGCGGGCGGTCTTTGACCCGATCCTTTCGGCCCCCTGGTTCTCCATCCCCACCTTCTATACGCCGGTCCTGTCGTTACCGGCCATCATCCTCATCATCCCGGCATCGCTGGTGGTCTTTGTCGAACTGATCAGCCACCTCAAGGTCACGGGGACCATTGTCGGCCGCGACCTGATGGCGGACCCGGGGATCGAACCAACGCTGCTCGGCAAGGGGATTTCAACGATCCTTTCGGGAATGTTCGGTTCCACCCCCAACACCACGTACGCGGAGAATATCGGCGTGCTGGCCATAACAAGGGTCTACAGTACCGCAGTCCTTGCAGGGGCTGCCGTGATCGCGATTGCGATCTCGTTCTGCGGCAAGATCCCCGCCGCCATCCAGTCGATCCCGGGTCCCGTCATGGGGACAGTCTCGCTTCTCCTCTTTGGCGTCATTACGGCATCGGGTATCCGGATGCTCATCGATGCGAAGACGGACCTGTCGCTGCCCCGGAATCTTCTTTTGGTTTCTTTGATCCTGGTCATCGGGGTTTCGGGGGCGTCGGTCGATATCGGGCTGGTGCAGTTGAAGGGTATGGCGCTGTCGACCGTGATAGCGGTGGTGCTGGGATTGTTTTTTTATGGGATTGACTGGTTGGGCGGGAAGAGGGAAGTGGGGGGGTGAGGTTGCCGGGTTTTTCTTTTAGGGGACTTTTTTCGTCATGAGGAAATTATTGGGCTCCTTTTTGTTTCGGTTTATCTGAGCTTTGCCGGGTCGGGAGCCGGTGGTGGCGAGGCCGGGATGCCGGAGGGGGGATGAGGGTTGTGTCGGGTTTTTTTTGTGTGGGGGGATAGAGGAGGAGGGGGTGCTGCGGGAGAGTATCTCTTCCGGTGTCCCGGGCCGGAAAGATCGATATCCAAAACAGGGGGTTCTTTTGCCTGTCATCTTTCGAACCTCCTCTCCTCAAGGGCTATCAGAGATCCTCAATCCAAACTGCACAGGACTGGCAGGTCCATCTCTTCTTAAAAACGCCCCGTTTCCCCAACCGGGGTTAAAATAAGATTTCCTCAAAAGAACTGGCCGGGAAATCACCGGAACTGGCCGGTCGGGTGCCGGAAATGATGCAATCCGGGGCTAATTTGAGCCCGGATGAGGGGTTTATGGGAGCAGCCCTTGTTTGTTAAATATTGCAATGGCCAGGATCCCGGCACCCCCAAAACAGGCCCTCTTTTCCTTTTGATCCTATTACCCCCCAGCTCAGAAAAGGGGCTGCTGGAAGCCCACTAAATTGCAGGGTCTAAATCCCTGCAAATTGGCCTGATGGGGAAAATACTCGATTTAATCGGTATTTTTTATGAGCGTGGACACCGGTTACCTATCGCCAAAAAACACCTTTGTCCGATTGACAAAAGGAGCGTTTACGGGGTTATTTGGGATGAACAGGGGGTCTGAAAAAAAAATAAGAAATTCACATCGGTTGACAATGTTAGGGCACTGCGGTTTTGCCTCCAAAATGAGTTTTTCTCTCCATTCCGGAAATGCTTAACCTTTTCTGCTCTAGCCCGGATTCATTTATGCGTCATTTATGCGTCATTTCGATCAAATATGCGTCATTTTCATGTCATGTGATAATTTATTGACGGTGTTTGAGGACGTAATAGATCCCTTTCCGTAAACCCTTCATCTCTAATATATTCTTATCAATAAGATTTTTGAGATCCCGCCGTGCTGTTGCCGCTGATAAACCAGTGATCCGCTGATAATCGGCATTGGTAATTTTCCCGTTCTCTTTAGCATAGAGCACTGCGGATACCAGCCGCTCCGATAATCCCGCCCGCACGAGATAATCCCGGTTAAACACGTCTTTCCGGAATAATACCGAGAAGCCCCGGTCTTCCTGGAATACCGGTTCAGGGATTCCGGCCTCTGCGCTGGCACGGCACATCTTCTGGATCCCGCCACCCCACCGTTCGATCCAGCCGATATCGTACAGCACCTGTGCGATTCCCTTGTTCCACAGGGCAGATGCATGTGAGGTAAACAATTCGGGCAAGGTGATCCCGCGAGTGCACCGCCATGCGGGAACCGGCAATACCCGACCGTACACAAACCCTATAATAATCCCCGACCTATATCCCAGTACATATAAGAGGTGAACTAATGGGCAAGGCAATTGAATGCATCTATGAGGATAATGTTCTCAAACCGGTTGGCAAGATCCAGCTTCGTGAGGGAGAGCGAATCCGGGTGACTATCGAGAAGAAGCTCAGCTTCGAGCCCATCCAGTTAAAGAAGAAACTTAACCAAGACCGCATCAGCGCTCTTTTAAGATGATTCATGGACTTCTTCTTAGATACTTCTTTTATCATTCCGCTGATCATTGAAACAGATACAACCCGGAGAGCCCGGGATTTTTTCTCGTCATTCTCCGGTACCTGTGCAGTGAGCATGAAAGCGAAAGTTACAGAAATATTCGGAAATTATGTTTTGGCAACTCGGAATAAAAACCCGGTCATTGACTTGGCGTGATAATGCCGTTCCTCTCTTCCCGGTCCAGCGGATCCGGGGAAAGATTCCTCTTGCGGACACTGCAATAACCCGCCGGATTATTTTCGATCTATCCTTGGACGCAGTATAATTGTGCACTCAGTGCATGCACAATCTATTCGCCATTCCCATACAGGATCGTATCTCCAGAATTACTCAGAACATCCCGGCGGGGATGAATAATTAAAAAAAAGATCCTCACGATTCCCGGGAGATTCGCTGGAGTGCATTCTTCAGATCAAGGTAAAGCGGAACGGTCTCACCCGGCATCCTGATAGCCTGTTTGAATGCAAATTTTTTATAGAAATCAACAGCACTGTGCTTCGAGTCGACCGTGACGATGCGGCAGCCGACATAATGGGAGAGCGTGATGGAGATAGAGAAGATCTTCCGCAGCATACTCCGCCCCACGCCAAAACGCTCACAACTGTTATGCGTTGCCAGCCGTGCAATCTTCAGCGCCGGATATTTCCGGAAATGATAACTCTCCTCGCGGTCACACTCTTCGACCGCTCTAACTTCAATACTGTCATTAACAAGAGTAAAATATCCGACAAGGTTTCCCTTCCAGAAAACCAGTCGGGTCACAGAAATAAGATTGTTCTGATTAATAAGAGCGTCCTCTTTTAAGAATTCATCAAGCTCCGGTTCGGATGAATGAAATCGGGATAAATCATGATCCGCATTCAGGAGAACAAACTGGAGCTCGTCAAAAGGGATGGGGGTGATCATTGATGCGAGCCTTTAGTCAAGCCCGGCGAGTTCAGCGTCCCGTTTCGCTTCACGCATCAGGTTCAGGCCTTCGCGGGTAAATGTCGGATGCTCTAAGTAATGCTGAAACATTTTTGCATCTTCGCCTTCGAGCACAAGCCCGATCTCAATAGGTTTTGCCACGTGATTCCCTCCTGGATATTGTTGTGTAAGTATATAGGCTGGGAATTATATCAAAGCTCTTGTGGATGATGATGCCAGTCTTCCCCTTATAGCATCAGTTAGCTAAAACCTACTCTCGTATCCCGCCTAAGTCAAGTCCCATCCGGTACAGTTTTTCCCCCCTGCCTCGTCATCTTGTTTTCACAATCGCAGAATCCGGACAAACCTCCGCAAACTTACAACTCAGACACTCCCGCTGCGAAGGCCGGGCCGGAAAATCCCCGTACTCATAGGAAGCATTCATCATCGCAAATTCCCGGGGGATCTGCTCCTGCACCTCGCGTAACTGCTCCTCGTAGAATGCATAGGGCTTTGTTGCGCCGGTCTTTAAGAAGACAAGTTCAGTGCTGATCTCATCGGCACTTTTCTTATAATACTCCTTAGCCCAGAGCACATACGCGGCCATCTGGAGTTCCGTCTCGTACTCGTCATCGTCCCGGCCGGTCTTCCAGTCCGTAAGCACGAGCGTGCCGTCCGGCATCCGGCTGGCAAAATCCACCTTGACCGTTACACCGGTATCCCCGATAGTGAAATGATCGAACTGTTCGTGTCGCAGGCATCCCCGGTTCTGGTAGTTTGGCCATTTGCCGAAAAAAGTATGCAGGCATGTCTTGCCGTTCTCTTCGATGGCAGTAAAAAATGAACCCGGGATCGTCTCGCCGTTGTGGTATTCGGTGAAGGTCTCGCCGCCGATATCTTTGTAGAGCGATACTTTTTTTAAGAACGCAGTCATGGCCCCGGCGAGATCCATCGGCTTGTTCTCGCAATGGAGCTGGATCTGCTTGTCGATGATATCGTGAATGAGCTGGCCCTGGACAACGAATTTGGAGGTGAAGTTCTTGAGCCACCGGATTTTTTCGGGATCAACGACCGGGGCGGATTTGACATAGGGGGCGATGTATTCAAAATAGTACTGGCGCTGGCACCGGTTCCAGACCCGGTGTTTGGTAAATGACCAGGAATTTATTTTCGAGAAGAAGGGGTCCAGGTCGGCCATATATTTCAGTTGAGGACTGGTGCGAAATATCTTCCTCTTTCATTTTGTCATTCATCGATCAGGTTTCTCAACTGAACGTTTCCCCCCGTCCGATTGAAAACTCCATGAGGGATAACCTAAAGTGGGGGTCCGTGAAAAACCCGTAAAATCCCCGTCGACACCCGCCGTAAGATTCCCGGATCGGAGCCCCAAAGCTGAGCTTCTTTTCATTTTCCCCCTACTTACGGTCATCCGGCAGGAGATCTGCCCTCCAAAGCGCAATAAAGAGGAAACTTTTAGAGCCCCTATGGGGCGTTTTTTGGCATTTAAGGCCATAAATGAACGCTAAAAAAATGTGGTGAACAAAAATCGTGCATTTTGTGCAAATAGTGCAGGAAAATGACACCCCATTCATCTCCCGGCACACCCGGTCTCCGTCGGAGAAGTGTGTCTGCGGGAGAGCATCTCTTCCGGTGTCCCGGGCCGAAAAGATCGATATCCAAAACAGGGGGTTCTTTTGCTCATCAACCTTCGAACCTCCTCTCCT
>PGYM01000004.1 GCA_002839675.1 Methanomicrobiales archaeon HGW-Methanomicrobiales-1
GATTCAGAAGAAGGAAATCTCTTGTAAGATCATTCTCGCTAACATTGACCGGTTCATATTATTTGTCTGGATTGAGGTTTTCTACAGAGCATTATTTTTCAATCAAGGTTCGCTTAAAAAAATATAATCGAAGTCTGATCGAAAAATTTCAGGTAAGGTCCGGTTGATCCGGATCAACTTTTCAAACGCGATCGTGATCGCGATGTAAACTATTCAAGCAGGGTCTGATGAAAAAATTTCAGCCAAAGTCTGCTGAAAATGGTTTATGGAGCATATGGGATTTGCGCAAGAAATGGGAAAACAGTCCCTGAACCGCCGCGGGGGCGTCCCATCGGGGGCGGCGGCGTTCATCGCATCCGGGGGTATGGGGGCATCAGCCCCCATCTTTGTATTTCGGTCAATGATTTCCCTTACGTCATGCAATCCCGCAAACCTGTTTTCGCAATTGATATGGGGCGGTGGGGATTTCACGAAAGGGGGCGAGTGCTGACATTAGGAGCGAAAAGGGCGGATATGCATCATATTATTGCAAATCACAACAGTGATTATCTGATTGGTGGATTATAATTCATGGAAGACCCGGCAGAACAATATTACAATGAAGGCATTGATTTTGCCAAACTCGGTCGACATTCAGATGAATTAGCATCGTATGACAAAGCGATCACCGTCAACCCAAATCATGCCGAGGCTTGGAACAACCGCGGAACCGTTCTGGGTAGACTTAATCAGCATGAAGACGCTCTCAACTCTTTTGACAAAGCAATTGCCATTAAACCAGATTATGCTGAAGCATGGTACAACCGCGGACTCGCATTAAGTAAATTCGATCGGCACACAGAAGCATTGGCATCTTATGATAAGGTAATCGTCATCAACCCAAATATCGCTAAAGCGTGGTTCAATCGCGGAGTAGTACTAAATAAATTCGGTCGACATTCAGAAGCGGTTACCTCTTTTGACAAAGCGATCGCCATTAAACCAGATTCGGCTAAAGCCTGGTTCAACCGCGGGATCGTGCTTGATAATATCGGTCAGCATTCTGAAGCGGTCGCCTCTTTTAACAAGGCGATTAGTATTAACCCAAATCATGCCGATGCGTGGTATAACCGCGGATGTGCACTAGATGATCTCGGACGATACGCTGAAGCAGTTGACTCGTGGGATAAGGCGGTTGCGATCAACCCTAATATCGCCGATGCCTGGAACCTTCGTGGATTCGTACTCCATAAGATCGGACGGCATGCAGACGCGATTAAGTCATATGACAAGGCAGTTGCCATCAACCCAAATGACACCGAAATGTGGTACAACCGCGGAGTCGTGCTAGTTAATACCGGTCAGCATTCTGAAGCAGTCAACTCCTTTGATAAGGTACTTAACATCAACCCAGATTTTGATGTAGTGTGGGTTGCACGCGGTAACGCGCTAAGTAGACTCGAACGGTATGCAGAAGCCATCGCTTCTTTTGATAAGGCAATTGCAATCAACCCAAAGCACCCCAAATCATGGTACAACCGAGGGGTCGCATTAAGTGGACTTGGACAACATGAAGAAGCGGTTGAAGCGTACGATAAGGCGATTGCCATCAACCCAAATCATCCCGAGGTATGGAACAACAAAGGAATTGCTCTTGAGGAACTTGGAAAAATTCAGGAGGCAATTGGAAGCTACGAGATGTTTATTGAACTTGCTTTGCCACAAGATGCTTCACGTGTTGAAAAAGTAAAGCTGATTATCAATCAGCTGAGACAATAATGCAAAATAATCTCATAATAGTCACAATAAAAAATTCGCATGGTAAATTACACATCGATTACGGATTATATTAAGAGTTGATGAAAAAATAGCTTATTTCGATTTACGAAAAATGAACCACCATATTCCCCCTATGACAATTCCTAAAAACAGTATAATAATAATAATTCCCCAAAAATTCAGGATATTATTAGAAGTGAGCATTGGTGTAGTGGAAACAGAAGGGATTGTTGGTGCCTCAACCATAGGACTGAAAATAATCAATCAGGCAACTTAATCCTTCTGCATTATTCCTCAGCCCGGGCACATCCATGCGCATGGACTTCTTTTTTGATATACAAACAGATTTCTATATCCATTACAGAAACTCCCGCAACCATGATCGATGCTGAATTAGTTCAATACGATGAGATTGACGGAAAAATAAGACATGCCCTTGATACTTTTCGGAAAAATGATTTCCAACTCTTAAAAACTGACGCACATGAAATTGCAATTACTCATCAAATAGCTTGTTATCTTAAAATGTATTTTTCAGAATGGCATGTGGATTGTGAATACAATCGAAGAGGAATGGAATCAAAAACTGATTTAAATGGAGCTAACATGAGGCCTGATATCATCATACATGAACGGCATGACGAAGACAATCCTTCAAAAAGGAACAATCTTCTCGTTATTGAAATTAAAAAAAATTACAATGATGATGATAACGATCGGCGTAAATTAAAAGAATTAACAAATAAAAATGGGAAAGATCATTATCAATTTGGTGTTTTCCTTTGTGTTTCGGAAAAACGACCATATGATGCAAAATGGGACTTATATCAAAATAATGAATATGTAAAGACGATCACTGGATAGTCAAATTCATTTGTCTTTCTGTATCTGTCCACAATCCCAGTACTTCTCTAAAATTTCCTCTGTGTATATTGAATAGTCATTAACCAACATCACACTCCAATCAACTAATAAAAACTAGAGAAGTACTGAATCCGGGCATATCCAAGCCAATAGAAACGCAATGGCAGGGTCTGCCGTCATTGCAGGATATGCGTTAAACCTGAATAAGAAATTATCAATTGCAAAAATATATTGTCACTCAATTGAAAGGGGAGGATATGAAATATCTCCTTTTTGTCATTTTACTTATTGCAGTTCTGACAACTACAGGTTGTGTTAATGGGAGTCAAAACGCAGTTGGGACAGCAACCCCTCAAATCATTTACGTTACGGTGCTTGTAACCCCTACCCAGACACAGACGTCACTCCAAAATTCAAATTCGAATGGAATGAGTTTTAGTGATAATAAAAATTCATTCAATGCTCAATTGGATAAAATAACCGTTGAAGAAGATTACGGTAATATGTACAAAATTACAGTATTTACGACAGTAAAAAATACAGGAAATAAAATTGTGAACCTAAATTCATATGGTAAGATAACGGATTGGGCTGGGAGTCAACAAGGAAATAGTATAGGTACGTTTTATGGAACAATATATCCCGGAGAATCTATGTCGGCTAATGAATGGTTCATATCGATCTCACAAAAAGGTTACATAGAACTTAAGAAAGGTGCAACTCTTACTTTAGAGTTTAGGAGTTTGGATCCGAATGATTTTCATCAAAAATCCTATAAAACCACAATGGACGTAGATTTTAATGGCATACCAATAACGAAGTTAAGTAGTGCCATCACGGCCTCTCAAAATAATCCAAAGGTTAATCTCGATCCATGTGGGGGTTATGCTACTGGATGGGGTAATAAGTGTTAGATCGGAAAAGATAGTATACTCCTTTTTATAGGTTGTTCCACCCATCACACAGGAGAAATACAAAGAAAAACACAGAAATAAATGCAAGAAACGATATTGCAAGAAGTAATACTGATACGACTAACCAAAGACGAACATCTCCCGATGTTCCTTTTATGTCATTACCAATGCGGCAAGTGAAAATGTTGTTGTCCATTTGATACATTCAATCGTGTTATTCAAATACGAATTGGATAATGTATCAATTTCCGCAATTAATATCTCCCCAAGTGTCATTTCTGGTTATATCTCCCGTCCTTTAAGTGTCTGAGAAAGGGCTTCAATTTTATCAGAGAGTTCTTGTAATTGCGGATCCTTTTTGAGTTTACTACTTAACATGAGATTAATACCGAGGAAATATAACCCCATTGATAGCGCTAATATCACGCTACCTACAGCATTACCAAAATTAATCGGATAAAAAAACAGGACAACCATTCATACAAGCGTAACTAATATCCCAAGAAAAAATTTTCCAAATTCGGGTTTAAAGGTATCAGGATTTTCTGACATAAGAAATGTCATCATATTATTGGATGTTAAAATTGCCGTTATTAATTTTCCTTCCTTATATCAAAACAGGACTTGATTTTTATTCGCCCCGATTATTCCATTTTTATCTTTGGTTTAGATTTGGAGTTTGTTTACCTAAAAAGAAGTTAATGTGCGATTCACACGAAATTCTCCATCAATGGAGTTCTTTAAAAAAAAGAGTCCGCGACCCAGTTAACCCGGTTCACTTGTGCGTAAAATACGCCACAACGCCCGCATCACTGAACGCATCGATCTTCACAAACCCGACCCGCTCGAACTGGATAACCTTCCCCAGCTCCGAGCGTACAGCCGGCTCACAAGCCCCAACCATCTCCCCATCCGGAGTAAGGAGAGTACAAGCAACCGTTGCCTGCGCCGGAAGCCACTGCACGATATGGGCCTTCGCCGACCGGGCATCCGCAAGCGAATCCCCCGCATAGGTAAACGAAGGCGTCCCGTTATCCCACGAAATCTTCACATTGAAGAGATCCTTGAGACGCAGCATTGTAACCTCTGGTGAGACCTCACTCTTCGGAAGAAGCACCGTTCCGGTAAACTCCAGCGTCCGGGTGCCGCGTGACGCATCGCTCGGGTGGAGCATCGCGTGTGCCGTATGGGGTTGTGCCCCCTCAATCGTTGCCGTCACCGGATCAGGGACAAAGAAGTACCGGTTTGCCACCGGGTCCACGATCTTCTTGTTCTCGGCAAAGAGGTTGTCCCACGAGAACGAGATGTCCGTGTCCCCGATACCGATCGCCAGCATCGCGGCCTTGACCGCTTCGGGACTGATTCCCCGGCGGGCAAGTGCTCTCATCGTGCCGAGCCGGATATCGTCCCAGCCGGTGTACGTGCCGTCATTGATGCCAAGCCGCATCTGGGAGGTCGAGAGCACCACGCCCTCGATACCCATCCGGCCATAGTGCCGGTATACCGGCACCTTCCAGCCAAAGTGATCGTAAATATAGCGCTGGCGCCGGGTGTTGGCGATATGGTCCTTGCCCCGGATGACATGCGTAACCCCGAGCAGGTGGTCATCGGCTACCACCGAGAAGTTCATCAGCGGGTACACGTGGGCGATGACCTTCGGGTGGGCGGGGGCGTCCAGGATCCGTAATGCCGGGAAGTCCCGCATGGCCGGGTCGGGGTGAAGCAGGTCGGTCTTGATCCGGACCGATGCCTCGCCTTCCTTGAACCCGTGGGTAAGCATCTTGTCCCAGAGCACAAGGTTCGTCTCGACCGACTGGTCGCGGCACGGGCAGGCGATCTTCTTGTTCTTGAGCTCCTTGAAGACCTCGTTGTCGCAGGTGCAGACATAGGCGCCGTTCCGCTCGATCAGCTGCGTGCAGAGCGCATAGTACAGGTGGAGGCGATCGCTCTGCGTCACGGTGTCCGTGATCCCGAGACCCAGCCATTTGAGGTCCTCGACTACCATATCGTAGGCTTCGGGATCGACCCGCTTGGGATCGGTGTCCTCGATACGCAGGATATAGCGCCCGCCGTACTGTTTTACGTACGCGTCATTGAGCGCTGCTGCCCGGGCATGCCCGATATGAAGGGGACCGGAGGGATTGGGGGCAAACCGCATCACTACGCCGTTCTCGGCTCCTTCGAGATCCGGCAGCACCTTCTTGTGCTCGTGCTTCTCGGAGAGTGCTGCAAACATTTCCGGTGCACGGGTTTGCAGGGTCGTCACCCGGTCTTCCGGAGAGAGTGCCGCAACGTCAGCGATCGCTTCCTTGGCAAACCCAGAAACTTCCTTGGCCCGGCTTCTGAGCTCCGGGTGTGCACCCATCACCATACCGATGACAGCTCCCGCCTGGGGAACACCGCCGTGCTTCACGGCATTCTGGAGTGCACATAAAAAGAGGAGCTCTTTTGGATCTTCCCCGGCCATTCTTAGTAACTCCGGGTTACAAAATATTCGCCGATGTCCATTAAGAGCTGGCGTTCTTTTGAGTCGGGAAGCAGGGAGAGGTGTTTGTTGCTCGAAGCCACCAGATCCGCTGCCACTTTTTTGACCTCGTCAATTACCCCGGCATCGGTGAGCTCTTTTATCGCGGCATCGATATCGGCTTTCGAAAGTTCGCGCCGGTATTTCTGGAGATCGATGCCTTTCTCCCGGGCCTTGATCATGATGATTGTCTGCTTGCCTTCCCGCAGGTCGGAAGCCTGGTCTTTGCCGCTCTTCTCGGCGGGAGTGAGCAGGTCAATCAAATCATCCTGTATCTGGAATGCAATACCGGTGTTCAGGCCGAAATTGTAGAGGGCCTTTACCTGCGGGGCATTGCCCCCGGCAAGAACGCCGCCGATACCGGCTGCAGCCGCGTAGAGCACGCCGGTCTTTTTCCTGACCATCTCGATGTACTCGTATTCGCTCACGTCATTGCGGTGCTCAAACGACATGTCCATGTGCTGTCCCGCACAGATATCGGCGCAGGCGCGGGCGAGCATGGTAACCGAACGGACTTTTGCCGCATCGGTGGCTTTTGCCATGCAGATATACTCGAACGCCCGGGCATAGAGCACATCGCCGGCAAGAATGCCGGTCGGCATGTCCCATTTCGTGTGAACGGTCTGGACCCCTCTGCGCAGGTTGTCGTCATCCATGATATCGTCGTGGATGAGCGTGAACGTGTGCGTGATCTCCAGTGCAAGAGCCGCGTGCATGATCTCATCGGAGCTCCCGTGCCTCACGGAATCTGCCGCAAGCATAACGACTGCAGGGCGGAGCCGTTTGCCGCCGGCTGCAAGAAGATGGGCTGATGCCTTGTTCAGTTCACCGACCGTATCAACAAAATACCGGTCGATCATGCGGTCAATCTCTGTTGCGACCGATTCCAGGTATGGGGAAAGTTCCGACATTTTAGATCCTCTTTTAATTGAGCCTGATCCGCTGCCCGTTCTTCAGCATGTGGACGGTAGACTGGGGGATGTATCCCATTTCCGTGGCAAAATCCGTATACCCTGCGGTCATCTTCAGGTTCCCGTGGGCAGGGATGATGTGCTGCGGCTGGAGCAGCTGGATGAATTCATAGTGATCCTCGCGGTAGGCGTGACCGCTCACGTGCAGATCTTCAAAGATGCGTGCACCGGCGTGCCGGAGGTGCTGCTCGACCATATACCGCTGACCGAAGTTCATGGGGTTCGGGATCACGTTTGCCGAGAAGACGACCTTGTCACCCTTTGACAGCTGGTAGGGGGTGTCCCCGGTTGCAAGGCGGGTGAGAATGGAGCCCGGCTCACCCTGGTGTCCGGTAACAATGGGGAGGAACTGTTCCTTTCCCATCTTCATCATCCGGCGCAGGGTGCGGTCAACGGTTCGCCGGTTCCCAAACACACTGGTAGTCTCGGGAAACGAGCAGAGTTTCATCTGTTCTGCGGTAACCGAGTACTTTTCCATGGACCTGCCGAGCAGCACCGGCTTCCTGCCAATCTCGTGGGCACATTCCGCTATGGTTTTGATACGGGCAATGTGGGATGAGAAGGTAGAGACGATGATCGCACTCTTGTCATCCTCGTAACTGGTGATGACGTTTCGTACCAGGTCCCGGGCAATACGCTCGCTCGGGCACCGGCCCGGGCGGTCGATATTGGTGCTCTCCACGATCAGGGCGAGCACGCCTTCCTTGCCTATCTGGCGGAAGCGGGCAAAGTCCGGCGGTTCACCAATGACCGGCGTCCGGTCAAGCTTGAAATCGCAGGCATAGACGATCGCACCGTGGGGGGTGTGAAGCACCGGGGTGACTGTATCGATGATCGAGTGCTGCGTGCGGACGAACTCGAGCACCAGGTTCGGAGAGAGCGTGTAGCGCTGGCCGGCCTTGAGGGCAAAGAGCTTGTTGTTCACGCCGAACTTCTGCTCACCGGAGATCTGCTGCCGGATGAGTTCTGTGGTATACGGGGTTGCGATAATGGGAGCATTGTACCGGTGCGCCAGTTTCGGGATCGCACCGATATGGTCGAGGTGTCCGTGCGAGCAGACGATCGCCTTGACCGACCCTTCGATCCCGTTCATCAGGGTATCATCCGGTATTGCCTTGATCTTGATCAAATCAAGGGAATGCATATTCTCTATATCAGCGTCCTCGTGGACCACTATCTGGTCCAGCCGGAGGCCCATGTCAAAGATGACAATTTCCTTTCCGCAGCGGACAGCGGTCATATTCCGCCCGACCTCGTCGTATCCGCCCACTGCTATAATTTCTATATCCATTTTTTTATCTCCTTAGTTTTCTGTAGGTTATTCTGCCTGAATAATTGCCCGGTATGGACATTTACCCTGATTTGTTATCGCTTGATACGCGCCGGATTGTCCTTATCAATCATCTGGCGTGTCGTACCGGTAAGATACATGGGGGATTTCTTAAGATCGGATACCTGTGCTGAGCCGGTCAAAAACATCGTGACCTTGAGCTGCTGGTGTATCCTGTCGATTGTGTTACTGAGTGCCTCATCGCTTTCCATCGCGGGTTTGAGCAGGGGCAGTGCCATGCCGCAGAGATCCGCCCCGAGGGCGAGTGCCTTTGCCATATCGATGCCGCTCCGTATTCCGCCCGATGCTATCACCGGGCTGCCGGTGGCAAGCACTTCTGCAAGACTGACTACCGTGGGAATGCCCCAGCTGGCAAAGTCCTGGCCTAATGACTTGAGGGCATGATCTTTTGCGTTTTTACTCTCCTCTGCCCGTACGCTCTCGACGGCAGCCCAGGACGTCCCGCCCCAGCCGCCGATATCGATCGCACTGGCACCTGCGCCCCAGCACTGCCGGGCGATTGCCGCAGAGATACCGCAGCCGGTCTCTTTTATCATAACCGGTGTCTTGAACTCGCGACAGAGTTCTTCGATTGCCGCAAAGCAGCCGATCGCATTATGATCGCCTTCGGGCTGGATTGCTTCCTGCAGGAAATTCAAGTGAATGGCGAGTGCATCCGCCTCGATCATCGAGACGGCACGCTCCGCCCATTCAATGCCGTGATCGCGGAGCTGGACTGCCCCGAGGTTTGCAACCAGGAATGCATGGGGCGCTTCATCCCGCACAACCGAGAAGGTATCATCGAGTGTAGGATTTTCAAGCGCAGCCCGCTGGGAACCGACACCCATGCCGGTCCCGTAACGTTCTGCAGCCCGTGCAAGCCGGGCATTCACGTCTTTTGTTCCCGGGTGACCCCCGGTCATGGCCGAGATGAACAGGGGGGATGAGAACGCATGGCCCAGGAACCGGGTCGAGAGGCTGATAGCTCCCATGTCACATTCCGGCAGTGCATTGTGCACAAACCTGATGCCCGCAAACCCGGCATCCCCGCTCTCGACTGCTTCTTCTGCGCAGATGCGCAGGTGGTCGAGCTTGCGCGAGGAGGTTAACCGCTTCTTGTCACTCATTTTTTCATCCCCTTTACTGTTGTCCCGCCGTGACCGACTCCTGCAAGGAAGTCGGCTACCCGCGAGACATGAAAGATATCTGACCCGATACCTGCATCTGCAAGTTCGAGCAGTTCATTGATCTTGCCTCTCATTCCACCGGTGACATCGGTATGCATCGAGTTGCCGATGCGGAGAGTTGGCATCGAGTCCCGGTTAATTTCCGGAACAACCCGCTCTCCATCCAGCACTCCCGGTACGTCGGTGGCGAGCCCTACGCGGCTGATTGCTAAACCAACCGCGAGATACCGCACGAGCTGATCGCCCGAAACGATACAGGCTCCTTTTGAAAGGTCCATCACCACGTCGCCGTGGATCACAGGGACCATCCCGAGATCAAGCATTGTTTCCAGGTGCCTGCATTCGAAGCTGACCAGCCGCCCGTTGTCCGCAATTGCGGTGTGCAGCGGGTGGACGCCAATCGCGGCAACTCCCTGTTCGCGGAGGGTTGCAACAACCTCCTCGTTGAGCCGGCTGACCGCCCGGTGGGTCACATAGACCCCCTCGGTCTGCCCTTTTACGGCACCAACATCAAGGTGGTACCGCTTTGCCTCGGGATGCCCGCAGGACCCGGCGCCGTGGATGACCACAATGCCATCCGTGCGTGCCCGGGCAATCGAGCCGGCAATGGATGCCAGCTGGTCGTGATTGATTGCACAATCTGCGCTTTTATCGGTGATTACGCTTCCGCCCAGTTTCAGGATGAGGCGATCAGACATTTTTCTCCTTGCGTGCGCCTTCCGTATCGATACCGGTAATGATTGCCCGGGCGTCACACGCTTCAATGGCACTGGCAATCCGGTGTTTGATGGGCTTGGGGCAGAGCGCAACCATGCAACCCCCGCCCCCGGCCCCTGTGATCTTTGCCCCGAAGGCCCCGGCCGAACGTGCCGCAAGCACCATTTTTCCGAGCTGCGGGTGGCCGACCCCCAGCACTTCGAGCAGGGCATGGTTCATGTTCATGTATTTGCCCAGTTCCTTGGGATTGTTCAGGTGATGGATCGCGCTCATGCTCACGCCTTCGATCGCATCGAGCACCGGGTCCACGATATTGGGGTGCTTCTTCTTGAGATCGCTCACCAGTTCCACCATCTTTGAAGTGCTGTGCGAGACGAGCGAGTCCCCGATCACCAGGTGGATGTTCTGCGGGGGCAGGCGTCGCCGGGAACCGCCGCTGATAAGGACTATGCCACCGTAGGCAGAGACGGTCGTATCCGTGGGGCTTGCCCTCCCTTTCTGCACGGTCTTTTCGATCTCAAAAGCCATATCAGCGACATCTTCCCGGGTCTTGTGCAGGGAGAACTCATCGTTGATGGCAGAGAGGGTGGCAACCGTGACGGCAGCTGACGATCCCAGGCCGGACGAACTCGGGATCTGGGAATTGATATACACGCTGCCCATCACGCCCATAGCTTCGAAACACCCGTCAATGTAGGGGGATTTCGCACGCTGCGGGCGTTTGGTATTTCTCACGGTAACAAAGACCCGGGGCTTTATGGCCATGGCTATGCCGGGCTTTCCATAGACTACTGCATGCTCACCGAACAAGAAAACCTTGCCCGGTGCACTCCACGTTGCCAACCTATATCACCGCAATGGCTGCGTATCCCACGACTTCACGGGTGTCTCCGGTGACATCCCCGCTCGTCGCATACCGGATAAGCTTTGCCGCTTTCGCCCCTAACCTGCTGCAGGCAGTCACCATCGCGGTGATCGGGCCATACCCGCAGGCAGTTACGCGACGCTCCTCAATCCTCCGGTAGAATTCCACCGTATCGAGAGTAGTTAAGGGGTCGATCGCATATAGATCATCTGATTTCGCTTTT
Source organism: Methanomicrobiales archaeon HGW-Methanomicrobiales-1 (assembly GCA_002839675.1). Classification (NCBI taxonomy): domain Archaea; kingdom Methanobacteriati; phylum Methanobacteriota; class Methanomicrobia; order Methanomicrobiales; species Methanomicrobiales archaeon HGW-Methanomicrobiales-1. The sequence goes on from PGYM01000004.1 coordinate 11,354, forward strand.
GCTTCAGGCACATAATGCGAGAAGTCGCTGGAGGCTACGATCCGTATATCCCGCTTGGTCAGCCGGACGGCAGATATGATCTTTTCTGCAATCCGTATCGCGCTCGCATAATCCTGCTGTCCCATCATGATCGGGGCGATTCGGGCACGAGGGAACCGGTACTTGATGAACGGCATCTGCACTTCCAGCGAATGCTCGTCCCGGTGAGACAGTTCATCGGTCTCCATATCCAGTGCCTCGACAAACCCGGTGTCAGTATCAACCACACCGAGCGGTGTTTCCCAGGGAACGGCAGAAACAGAGCTGATATACCCGCGATGGGATGGACCAATAACCACAAAAGTGCCGGAGAAATCCGGTTCGATAGCGCCGAATGCATGGGCCGCTACCTGCCCTGAATAGATATACCCTGCATGGGGCGATACGATACCCAGAGGTGCTCCCTCCACCCGGGTGCCGGAGAAGAATTTCTCAAGCAGTTGCTCCAGGTGAGAAGGATCTTGCGGATAAAACATGCCGGCTACTGCGCATGTACGCATCTTCATCGGATCAACCCTCTGGTCGTACTCATATATGTAACGATCGATCACTAAAAAAAAGTGATCGGATCAGAACTCAGTTTCGAAGTCCTCGGGGGTGAGTGCTGTCGAGATACCGCGGAGCCTGAGCATTTCGCGGGTGAGCAGGAAGTAGATCATAGAGAGTGCTTTGCGACCCTTGTTGTTGGTCGGGATGACTAAGTCAACATACTTGGTCATGTTGTTGGTATCGCAGAGCGCAACTACGGGGATACCGCACTGGACTGCCTCGTTGATGACCTGTGCGTCACCGATCGGGTCGGTTACAACAACGACCGATGGCTCGACGTATTCGGACAGGACGGGGTTGGTCATGAGACCGGGGATAAACCGGCCGGTGGCGGACATTGCACCGATAGTATCGGCAAACTTCTTTGCCGGGTACTGGCCGTACTGGCGGGAGGTGACAACGAGGATATTGGGTGCCTCGAACTGGGTTAAGAACTTGGCAGTTGTCTTGATCCGGGCATCGGTCTCGCGGATGTCAAGGATATACAGTCCATCGCCGCGGACGCGGTAGATGAACTTCTTCATGTCTTCGCTCTTCTGCTGGGTACCGATGTGTACACCGGCTGCAAGGTACTCTTCGACGGGGATGAGTGGCTCTTTTAATTCAATTTCCATTTCATTTACGGTAGTCATAGCTGTTCCTCGATGCGTATCAGTTCGTTAAGTTTGGCAATGCGTTCTCCGCCAACGGCTCCGCATTTTAAGAAAACGCAGGAGAACGCGGTTGCGAGGTGGGCGATTGTCGTATCGGTGGTTTCACCGGACCGGTGGCTCATCACCGTGTCCAGGCCATGGGTGTGGGCAAGCCGCACTGCGTCATAGGTTTCAGTGAGGGTTCCCACCTGATTGGGTTTTATGAGTACGCAGTTTGCTGCATCCATCTCGATGCCCTGCGCAATGCGGTCAACCTGCGTCACGAAGATATCGTCTCCGCACAGGAGACAGCGATCCCCGATCTGGCTGTTGAGTTCTGAAAAGGCGTCGAAGTCCTCCTCAAAGAGGGGATCTTCTACATAGACAAGGTTATAGGTGTCCACCAGTTCGCCGATGTAGGCGATCTGCTCTTCAGTGGTGCGGATCTTGTTACGGTACTTGTACCCGTCACCGGTCCACATCTGGCTTGCTGCCACATCAATACCCATATCAACCGAGATATTCATCTCGTCGGCGACAAGTCCGGTCGCCTCGGCAATGAGCTCAAATGCGAGGACATCGTCAATCTGCGGTGCCCACGCACCCTCATCACCCTTGCCGCAGGATTTCCCGTTCTTCTTTAAGAGTTCCTTGACATGCCGGTGGACGGCTGCATTGGCAAAGACTGCCTCTTCTGCATCCGCTGCGCCTCCGGGCACGACAAGGAATTCCTGGATCTCGGTGGCATTTGGCGCATGTGCCCCGCCACCGATAATGTTGCCTAAGGGAAGAGGCATCTCCTTTACAAATGCTCCGCCAAGATAGCGGAAGAGCGGCATATCACTTGCTGATGCTGCTGCTTTTGCATTGGCAAGCGAGAGTGCCACGGCGATATTTGCCCCGATCTCCGAGAAATCGGCAGTCCCGTCGATATCGCGAAGCTGCTCGTCGAAGCCTTCCTGGTCACAGGCATCCATGCCTATGAGTGCGGGAAGAACATTCTGGTAGGCATAGTCAATCGCCTCCCGTGGCGGTTTGACTTTTGCTTCAAACGCCCCGGTGCTGGCACCGCTGGGCGCTGCGGACCTGCCAAAACCGTTCGCCGTGTATACGTCCGCCTCGACGGTCGCATTGCCCCGGCTGTCCAGGATTGTCCGCAGTTCGATAACCTCTATGGTCGTCATAAGAGTCCTCTACTTCCTTTTTACGGTAATGGGGATGGTGTGGTTGTTGAATTCCTCGATGGCGATCTCAAGCGGATCGATCCGTGTCGTTGTAACAAGTAACGGAGCACCCATTGATATCTGCAGAGCCCTTGCTCCAATGATCCTTGCCCGTTCATACCGGGAGTATGTCTGCGTCTGCATTTTTTGTCCTCAAAATGATGTGTTCTTTTTGATAATGGGGTCGCTGAGATTCGAACTCAGGTCACTGCGTCCCGAACGCAATAGGATGGTCCAGGCTACCCTACGACCCCTCGTTCATCTATTCAATCGTTACTGGTATGGGTTGAGCTCGTCAATGACGACTTTGTGGGTCAGGAGCATACGCCTGCAGCAGTACCGGGTAATATTAAGATCGGTGAGGATCTGTTTGGGATCCTCGCCGTTCTCCCGTCTCTGCCTGAACTCTTCCCACGCGGTGGAAATTGGTTTTCCACAGGTGAAACATCGTACGGGTATCATAAATTTAACCTCTCATCATATCTGTTATCTTAACGATAAGACTTTTGGAACTTTGCCCTGGCTCCGGAACCGTGAGGTTTCTTGGCTTCTTTCTGCCGGGAGTCATTGACAAGGAGCGTCCTGTCATACGTAAGATAGATATCCTTGATCTGGGGTTCGTTGTGCCACAGGAGGATGCCACGGGCAAGAGCGGTCCTGACCGCTTCTGCCTGTCCCATCACACCGCCACCGGCGACATCGATGGTTACATCGATACCGTGCACCGCATTGGGTACCAGGAGGAGGGGCTCAGAGATCTTCATCCGGGTAACATCAGAGCCGTACTGTTCGAGCGGTACTGAGTTGACCCGGATAACGCCTTTGCCTGCCTTAAAGGTCGCCCGAGCGATTGCAGTCTTGCGTTTTCCGCTTGTGTTAATGATCTTTACCATGGGGACCAGCCTCTAGAACTTTGCTCCAAGGAACGTGCATACAGCACCGAGGGTGATGTAAGCCGGGTTGTTCAGACGGTTCATGTGAGCGTCTTCGAGCACTTCTAATTCCTTTCCGACAAACTCGGTCGGGACACCGACGTAGCACTTGATGCGCTTCATGGCCTCGACGCCACGGGGGCGTTTGTACGGGAGCATGCCGCGGATCGTCCGCTTCATCAGGTGGTCCGGCCGGCGGGGGACGAACGGTCCCCAGCGGTTGCCGCTGGCGCCGCGCTCAACCTTGTGCTTGTAGTTGCCGAGCACGCGTGCACGGCTGCCGGAGATGATTACCTTTTCTACGTTGACAATTGCGATCGTTTCGCCGGCAAGCCCGCGCTGTGCGACAAGGCTTGCGAGGCGGCCGAGAAGCAGTCCGTCACCGTTGATTACTGTCACCATTTCTTCTTCACCTCAGGATCCGGACACCGCTGCCTTTCGGGTTGTCCTTAAGGAGCTGCTCGATGGTCATACACTGTCCCTTTGCGTCCTTGATCTTGCTGGTCGCGGATGCTGAAAAATTCAGCGCTGCAACCTTGACGGACTGCTCAAGCAGGCCGCTGCCGAGAACTTTACCCGGGACGATGATTGTCTCGCCGTTCTGGGCATAGCGGCTGATCTTGGACAGGTTGACCTCGGCGTAATTCCGGTTGGGGGTCTCTAACCTGCTTGCGATCTCGCGCCAGATCTTGGCCTCATTCTCCCGTGACTTGTTCTTCAGGAGTAAGATAAGGCTGGTAAGACGGGGGTTCGTCTTCTCTACTATTCTTGTCATTTCTTTTCATCCCCTGAGATTTCGCCTAACTGGTGTTCCAGCTCGTCTGACTGCTCCTTGATATACAGAAGTGCCCGATTCATGATCTCTTTTACCGGCAGTGAACCGTCGCCTTCGACTACGAATATATAGCGGTCGATTTCGGCGGATACATGGATTGCCGGTTCATCCCCGATACCACTCGCAATGCAGGCCTTTTCACAAAGCTTGCACATGGAACAGTCGGGAAGTTTGTTGCTTACTACTTCGACTTTCTTGCCGCGAACTGCAAGCACCTGGCGGGGACATTCGTCCACGCACATACCACAGGCATCGCAACCTTCGCTGATCGTAACTACGGGGTGATTTTTGTACCCGCAGACCAGGGTCGGCTGCCATTTTGCATGTACTCTGCCGGTATTGAGGACTGCTTTTGCTTCGAGGACAAGGGTCTGCCCTTTCGTGAGTTTCACGATGGGCACGTTGTCGTACACCGGCACTGCTTTGGGGTCTGCCGGGATCAGGTCGTTTGAACTGACCGTGCGGGGGCCTTCGGCGCTTAAGGTGTAGGTCACCGTGCAGGCTGGGCATCCGGCCCCGTCGCACGTGCATTTCTCCTGAGTCGTGTAGGATGAGAGATCGGTCTTTATGGGTATAAGCCCAAGGCGGTGGGCCAGCATCTCGTCGAAGAGCGCACTGGTATTGTTATAAATACGCACATCTTCGATTGCAAGGGTTGGCACTTCGCCGATCATTGCCCGCCGGAAGGCGTTGGCAAATGCTGGGCTCGCTCCCGAGAGAGTGAATCGCGCCAAGGAATCGTCCAGACTGGCGAATTCTATCTGCATCACACTCTCCTGCCACGTCGTCCGCCTTTAGCGCGGCATGAGTCGTGGGGAACGGGTGTAACATCTTCAATGCGGCCTATGCGCATACCTGCACGGGCGAGTGCACGGATGGCTGCCTGGGCACCTGGCCCGGGGCTGCGCTGCTTGCCCTGTCCGGGTGCACGCACCTTGACATGGACGCCGACAAAGCCCTTTTCGCGGGCTGCCTGCGCAACGTTGCCTGCCATCTGCATAGCAGCATACGGGGAGCTCTCATTGCGGTCCTGCTTGACGACCATACCACCACTGCTTTTTGTGACCGTCTCTGCACCGGAGAGGTCAGTTACTGTGATGATAGTGTTGTTGAAGGATGCAAAGATGTGAGCAATACCCCACTTTTCCTTGTCATTTGCTGCCATTATCTACCTCCGCGCTGGTATCCCTGCTGGGGAAGTGCCTTGGGGTTACTTGCCGGTTTGGCAATGCGGGTCCTCTCGGCATTTGCTTCGCTGACGAATGAGGACGTCCCATAGTAGGTGATCTGTCCTTCTTCAATCCGGCCAACATGGTAGCTGGGGATAGTGGTACGCCTTCCGGCGATTGCAATATGACCGTGGGTGACCATCTGCCGCGCCTGTTTCGGCGAGCGGGCGAGTCCCTTGCGGTGTACCATGGTCTGGAGCCGGCGGTCGAGCTGGGCCTGGACCTTGAGCGAGAGCACGGCTTCAATGTCCGCATCGGGACCGAGAAGACCTGCACGCTGGAGGTGGCTGATCAGTTCGTCCTTCTTTGCATCGAAGATGTGCTTATCAGTGGCGCTTGACGCGAGCACGAGAAGGTTACGGGCACCCTTGCGGTATTTGCGCAGGTCTGCCTGGGCCTTCCAGACTTCACGCTTGTTGCGCAGGCCGTATTCGATGACAAGGCGCGTTTCGGATTCGATACGCGTCTTTTCGAACGGGCGCTTTGGGGTCTGGTAAGACTTATGGTTCTTGCCTGGGTATCCCATGATTAGTTACCTGCCTTCCTCTTGCTCACACCAACAGTCTTGCCGGTTCTGCCGGTAGATTTGGTGCGCTGACCGCGGACTTTCTGGCCGGTCTCATGCCGGATGCCCTTGTAGCATCGGATCTTTCTCATGAGGTTGATGTCTTCTTCATTTGCGAGAGCGACATCTCCGCCAAAAAGGTGCTTTGTTTCGCCGGTGTACACATCCTTGGGACGGTTTGCCATCCATGCCGGAATCTTGGTGATGTACTCTTCAACAGCGATCCGGAGCCGGTTGACCGACTCCTCTTCAAGGCGACCGAGTAATGCATACTCGTCAACTTTCGCCATACGGGAAATAACCGTGGAGGTATGCCTGCCGACACCCTTGATGCCGGTAAGCGCTACTCTCACGGATTTGGTACCATCGAGATCGGTGGTTCCAACCCTTACAAAGTATTTAATATCGTTTTCCTGAGCCATCCAATCCCCTCGATTGGTGAGATTGTCTCTTTTAGCGCTGAGGGGGAGATTTGAACTCCCGAGTCCTTTCGAACACAGGTTTAGCAAACCTGCGCCATACCAGGCTTGGCTACCTCAACAGAGGAATCTCGCATCTTGTAACAGACACTCGCAGCGGATAACCACTGCTCCATGAATGGTGCTTTATAATATGGGCATAGTTGGGTAATAAGCGTTGCGGGGGGTCCGGCTTTTGGACGCCCGGTAGAGGATAGAAGGAGTTGTGGGATCTTTTCCGGTTGGCAATTATTTTTCCTTATTGTGTATGCTGGAATTCCGGGACGTTGTGTTCTTAGTACCTTAGTATGTGTGCATTCTATTTCAAAAGTGTCGGGTCCGGGATACATACGAGGGAATACTGGCCCTGATCCGCTGCGGGGGCGCCCCTTGGGAGGCGGTGGCTCCATCCTTACTGCTTATAATCTCCATCTAATGTATGGCAATTCGCAAGCAGGATAGAGCGCATACTAAGTATATGTGAAAGATATGTATGCAAAAAAATACGATGAACTCCTTTTTCTTTTAGAATAGCCACGAATTTTTTTTAGCAGGGGGGTGGTACCCTGTCCAAACAATGAGTGGGGGTACCCTACCCCCCTCTCCAAAACCCGAGGGGGGGACCCCCTCCCCCCTTGTCTTGCGCAAGACAGGCACCCACCCCCCTGGCTGCACCCACACAACCACGGGTTCGCATGGAGCCACGACGCAGGACAAGTCCCATCACGCAAAATAAAAGGGGGGGTGGTACCCTGTCCAAAATATGAGAGGGGGATACCCACCCCCCACTCAAAAAAAAGAGGGGGGGACCCCCTACCCCCCTGTCCTTCGCAAGACAGGGTACCTCCCCCCCTCCGGCTGCACGTACGCGGGCTTGACTTCGCGTGGAGTCACGACGGAGAGGGGATTTCATAAAAGGGTATCCGGAAGGGGGGATACCCCCTCTCTTCCGCATGAGTGGGGGGGAGGGGGTCCCCCCCTCCAAAAAATGAGCGGGGGATACCAGCCTACCCCACCCCCTCTCTAAAAAATGAGGGGGGGACCCCCTCCCCCCCTGTCCCCCGCAAGACAGGGTACCACCCCCCCTCCGGTTTTCCTGCGGGTCGGGCAAATGGTAGGATACGCTCTTTTTCCTCGCGAACCCTTTCACAAAAATGAGCGATAAATCCGGACCAGGGAAAAATTGTACGATGAGTTTCCTGCTCACCGCTCCGCAGCCTACCCCAGCTCAAACGTAGTAACACCGAAAATCTCATCCAGCGGAAGCGGGATAGGGGCCCGGGTCGAATAGAGCCGGGCAGTGTAAAAGACCGGCGTCATCTTCCGGTCCTGCACAAGCGCAACCGCAGCCGGATTCGGGACCGGGATATCGAGATAAAACTGCTCACCGGGGATTCCCGCAATGAGACCATCGAGAATCTTTTCAGCAGTTGCCCGGTCCCGGGCAAAGAGCGGGCCGATCTTGTGGCCCGTCTGGCAGACCCGCCGCACACCATACCCGGCAATCTTCCCGTCCGGGTCCAGTTGTACAAGACCATAATGCCCCGTCTGCCCGATCCAGCATGTGAGGAAACGCTCACGGCGGGCCGGGAAGTGCATCGCGTCATACGCTGCCAGATCCTCAAACCGTACATCACGGATTGGTGTCAGTCCATCCGGCATCGTTCCTCCGCCGATGCCCTCGTACCGGGCATTGTTGTAGTGCAGGAACAGCCCGCCATCTTTCTGGTACTTGTCCACCATCGCGACAACGCCATCGCCGCCAACCACCCGGGACCCGGCATGCCGCATTGCGTGCCGGTAGAGCTGCATCCCAATCCCGTGATCACGGTAGGCCGGATCAACCACGAAGAGACCGGCAAACGAGAACCGGTCATCATAGTTGACCACCGAAACCGTACCCACGATCTTCCCGTCCGCTTCTGCACAGAAGAACCCTTCAGGATCAACAATGGAGAAACATTCCGCATCGGAAAGCCCGGGGTTCCAGCCCTCACTTGTGGCCCATGCCACGGCAGTTGAAACTTCTTCCCGCGTCATTGTCCGGAACTGAATACCAGCCATCTTCCCTGAACTCCTTCTACGGATATTGGCAGGATAGCTACATACACATGACGGTTTTTGACTCGCCCGGGGACGTATTAAAAGCCAAAAACAGGGTATCAACTGAATCTGAAAATCCAAAAAAGATAATTGTGGGAGGCCCTACAGGGCTTTGACCAGCGATCTGCGGGTGATCATACCGAAGAGCTTGCCATTGTCCATCACCGCAATCGAACTGATGTTCTTTTTTATCATCGTATCGACAACATCGGAAACCGCAGATTTTCGTTCCACCGATAAGAGCGGAGCGCTCATGATATCTTTGACCAGCAGGTTCCGGATCCGGTGATCCTGATGCTTGTCATCAACCGCTTCACGGAACTTGCGCATCGCAACCGCTACATCCGTTTCAGTAATGATGCCAGTGAATTTTTCATTCTCGGTTACAATAAACCGGGTGATATTATCATCAATCATCCGGCGCCGCAGGTGAACAACCCGCTCTGTTGCTTCAATGGTGATGGCCTTTTCGATAACCTCATCCATCACGTTCTCCGGCCGGACTTTTTTGAGCAGATCAACCATACCTACCTGGCCAATGAGCTTGTGATCCGCGTCATACACCACCACCAGCTTGTAGCGCTGGAGCAGCGGGATGAGGACGTTGATACTCTCATCCGGGTAAACACTCGTGAAATCATCGTTCACTACACTTGCTACATGGATGGCTGCCGGAGCGAGATCAGAGTTCTGTTTGCTCCCCAGCTTCTCGGCGATTGCCTGTCGTGAAACAGTGCCAACTACAGAATTATTATTGACCGCTATCAGGGGGTCGATACCCTCTGCCAGCATCTTATCGAGCGCTTCGGTGATTGTTGCCGATTTGGCTATTGTTGTCGGTTTTGCCATTACATCTTTGATAAAAACTTCTTTTGTCATTTCGCCACTTCCTTTATATGACAACAAGACTGTTGACATGCTGTCTGTCCATCAGTGCGATAGCGTCGGGGAGCAGGGTTGTTGCAGGTACCGTGATAACAGGACTTGTCATCACGTCTTCTGCGGTCACCGAGGCGACCATGAGCGTTCCCTGCCCGCGTACCCCGTCCGCTTTTTCACGTGTCGTTATGGCTACGTCTTTTCCAACCACACCCGATATCTTGGGCTCATCTTCATAGAATGCAAGGTTCGTTTCTGTGATGATTCCGGCAGGAAGGCCTTCATCATCGATCACCAGCACCTTGTCATTGCGTTCACGCATCACGCTGATCACATGATTCAGCGAATGGTAGCGGTTGACCGTCACCACATCTTCCATCACGTCCCCGACCGGGAGACACAGGCCCCGGACAAGGGCGGATTTCATCAGATCGGTCTTGGTGATGATCCCCACAACGGATCCTTCTTCAACCACCGGGACGCTGCTGATATTTCTCTCTGCAAACAGCTTTGCGATCTTCTTGATCCCGGTACCGGGATCGATTGTCACGGGGTTTTCAGTGGCAAGGGCACCCACCGGGATCCGGTCGAGCGGGCGCCGCCTCCATGCCGGTTCGCCCTGCTTTAAGCGATAGGCAATATCTTTTTTCGTGAGGATGCCGGCCAGTTTCTGGTCTTCCATGACCAGGATGCGGGAGATCTTGTACCGCACCATCAGGTTCCGGGCATGAGCTACCGTTGCGTCCGGAGAGACGAAATAGACCGGTGCGGTCATGATGTCGCGTGCGAACATGGCTTTCACCCCCTCGCAAATGCCCGGACGAGATCGAACTCGGTAACGAGCCCGATCAGCCGGGAGTCTTCAATCACCGGTAATGCCCCGATATTCTTCTCAAGCATCTCCCGGGCAGCTTCATTGATGCTCTTCCCCGGGGTTGTAGTGAAGAGGTGCCCGCCTATCAGGGTCCTGACCGGCAGTCCCATCACTTCAGAGATATTCCCGGTGGTGATCCTTGAGAAGACTTCCCTGCTGCCGAGATAACGCATCAGGTCGGTCGCTGTGACAATCCCGTATACCACGTCGTCGCTTACCACCGGTAAACGGCGGAGCCGGCATTTCGTCATATCGCGGGCAACGGTTTCGATCGGGCAGTCCGGGGCAGTCACCCGCAGGGACGTGCTCATCACGTCCTCGACATTGAGCGAACTCTGCTGTGCCCCCAGTACCCGCATCACATCGCGTTCGGTTACGATTCCCTCCAGCACCCCGTCGTTGTCTACGATGGGGAGGCCGCCTATCTTCTTTTCTACAATCTCCTTTACCGCATCGCGGATCGTGGCATCGTGCCGGAGTGTGACTGTCTGCTGCGTCATAATGGTGCGGACATTTTCATTCACCGCTGCCAGCAGGTTGCCATCATGTTTGACCTGTACTAGCTTGTACTTGTCACCCCCGCCCATGAAATTAATAATATCACCGGACGTGACGATTCCCCGCAGTTTCCGGGTGCCTGCGTCGGTAACCGGAAGCCGCCGGAAACCGCACTTTGTCATCGTTTCAACAGCCCCGATAATACTATTCGTAGGGGGTACTGAAATGACGTCGCGGGTTGCGATCGCCATGATCTCGCCTTCCTGCTCTGCAATATGTGACTTGAACTCAACCGGCCCGCGATCGAGTTTTCCCTGCATCTTCAAGAGCCGGTCGCCCTGTTTGATGCCTTTGGTATTCTGGTGCATTCTCACCTCTGGCGGGTCATTAGGCCCGTTTTTGTATTGTTCCTGGACTTTTCGGTTCCTGATAATCCTGTCCACATTGATCCTGCCGACGATGGCCGGTTATTCAGGCAAGGGCAGCAAGGATGTCGTGCCGGTCAAGTATCCCGACAAGGGCATCGCCGTTAAGAACGGGAAGCCGGCTGACATCGTGTTTTACCAGCAGTTCTGCTGCATACTTCACCGGCTCGTCAGGTGTGATAGTGACCACTTCACGGGTCATCACATCCTCGACCGTGGTATGGGCATGCTGGGCGATTGCTGACCGCACCCGCTTAGTGCTGATCAGGTCGCGGCGGGATATGATACCGATGAGCTGTTTCTTTTTGATCACCGGGAATGCCGTAAACCCGCTCTCCATGATGAGTGCCTGGATCTTCTGGAGTTCGTCCGTTGGATCTGCGGCAACCACCTTTGTATTCATGCGTGAGGCTACCGTCCCGTGCAGTTCATTGCGCGAGATGATAACGGGAAAGAGATCCGAAAGAAGGATTCCTCCCCGCATGTGACGCGTGGAGTCTATCACCGCTACACTATCCGTATGGAAGCTTCGCATTGTTTTTGCCACCTGTTCGATTGAGTCTTCAGGATTTACCATCGGTGCATCCTTGACAAAACCCTCAACCGTTACATTCGATTTCGTTGCAGTCACCCGCAACCCGTCCGTCAGGTCGATGTAGCCGAGGAGATTTTTCTTTGCATCCACGACATAGACTTCACGGAATCGTTCATCTCTGAGGATCTGCCGCGCTTTTGTTATCTGGTCACTGTTTTTCAGCACAGGGATCTCAACGAGGAAATCCTGTGCTGTTTTCATGTGATTTTGTCCTCCTCACGGCAGCTTGGACAGATCAATACGCCATCCACCCGCTTAAGGTCATCAGACATCTGGCTGCAGCGATCGCATACACCCTGCTCAACGATCTCCTCGCGGTTGATCTCGATGAGATCCTCCAGCAGATCATTGAGCTCTGTTGAAACGGTAAGAAGATCCCGGACCGTAATAATACCGATCACTTCGTTGCAGTCATCAACAACGGGGAGTCTCCTTACCTTGTGCTTCACCATCATGTGGGCGGCATCGCCGGATGTTTTATCCGCACTCACCGTAATGAGTGGCGTGCTCATGATTTCATTCACGTGTACTTTGCTCGGTTTGAGATCCTTTGCCACCACTTTGCAGTTGATGTCTTCCTCGGTAACAATGCCAATGGGCTTGTTATTATCGAGGATGATTACACTGCCGACTTCTTCCTTGCACATCGCCTTGGCAGCCATAGCCACCGTAGCTTCTATGCCTATCATGGTCGGGTTGCGTTTCATCACTTCACTGAGGGGGACACGGGTTTCAAACCGTATTGCGTTGGTTGTCTTTTTCATGAGTCACCTCCTTTGGTGCGTTTGGTTCTGATGTTTTTACAATTAGCATACTCCCCTCCCCTTGTATAAATACAATTTGGCCGAGGCAGGAAACAATGCAGCACAGTAATAGTTGGAGAGGCTGTCCGGACCGTGCGGGATCGCCTTACGGCGATCCTCTGGGAAAAATACGAGAAACCTAATAAACTGCGTATTCAATACATTACTTACGAATCATGGTGAATTCTTTGTACCCAGGTACGATGCGTAGCCGACGAGGTGTAGAGTGAAAATATTTTATCAGACGTTTGGTACGGCAAAGAAGAAATTTTCCAATTTCCTCAATTCATTTTTCAAGAAGAAACGGACCCGGATCGGTATTTACGGTCCACCCAATGCGGGAAAGACCACGCTGGCTAACCGTATTGCCCGCGACTGGACCGGCGATGCCGTCGGCCCGGTAAGCGAGATCCCGCACGAGACCCGCAGGGCCCGAAAGAAAGAAGATATCATCATCTCCGGCGCAAACGGCAGCGTAGTAACGATGGATATCGTAGATACCCCGGGTGTCACGACCAAGATCGATTACCATGAATTCCTGGAATTCGGCATGGAGAAGGACGAAGCGATCATCCGCGCCCGGGAAGCTACCGAGGGTGTTGCCGAGGCCATGCACTGGCTGCGCGAGGATATTGACGGCGTTATCTACATGCTCGACTCAACGCTCGACCCATTCATGCAGGTGAATATCATGATGATCGGGATCATCGAGAGCAGGAATCTTCCCGTCATCATCGTTGCAAACAAGATCGATCTCGCCGATGCGGCGCCGGCACGTATCCGCAGCGCGTTCCCCCAACACCCGGTTGTAGCGATCTCCGGTCTCGAGGGCAGGAACGTTGAAGATCTCTACGAAACCATGATCGAATACTTCGGGTGAGACCAGATGCCGCACAAGTGTACAAAATGCGGACGGGAATACCAGGACGGTTCAACCGAGATCTTACGGGGATGCGCGAGCTGCGGCGGCAAGAAGTTCCTCTACGTCAAGGAAGAAGAGATCAACAAGGATGTACTTGAAGAGAAGTCCATCGAAGAGATCGCTGACGAGTCCAAAGAAGAGGTTCTTGAGATCGTTGAGAAGCCCACAACCCGGAAAAAGGAAGTGGAGATGTATGACCGGGTCGAGACGATCCGGATTGTCTCACCGGGATCTTACGAGCTGAACCTCGAGAAGATGGTAAAGAGCGATGAGCGGATCGTAAGCGTGGGCAAAGAGGGCAGTTATATCATCGATCTCGTGTCGATGGCAAAAGAAGAGCCGAAGAAGAAGGGTAAAAAGAAGTGAGAATATCTTTCATTTTCCTGGTTTTTTTAATATTTTTTTTCATTTAATGAGTATCTGATTTTACTAAAAAGGATAATTTGTTAAATGCCTCGTGAGAGGATGTCTGATATTTTACAATCTTCTCCCCCCACTTGTGCCAATCCCCCGTAGGGGGATGGGGCACAGATGCGATTGCATTCTGACAGGTTTTTCCTTGACATTAGCAAAAAAATCCTACAGCTTGTGCTCCAGCATCGAGTAGTTCGATTTTTCTTATGAGGGTCAAGGGGGTGCTCCCCTTGAGCTGCCTCCCCCTCTGGGGGAGAGAGGGGGTCACCCTCCAAGGGTCACAAAGAGCAGGCAATCAAGGGAAGCGAGGATTTCCACGATAATTAAAAAGGATTCAGGGGGATTACTCCGATCGCAGCGCATCGATCGGGTCCATGTTGGATGCCTTCCATGCCGGATACAACCCTGAAACCACGCAGACCACGATACCGATAATCATACCATACGGGACATACATGATGCTGTCCGGCAGGAAGAAATACGCCGTGTTGCCGATCATGGCACTCACAACAGAATAACCGATGACAAGACTGCAGATCCCTCCTACGCCGGCGCCGATAACCCCGAGAATGAATGCTTCATACAGGAACATGCGGCGCACTTCTCCTTTTTCCGTACCAATGGAGAGCAGGATACCGATCTCCTGTACCCGTTCATTGACCGACATCATCATCACGTTGAAGATGCTGACGGCTGCGACAACAAGGGAGATGCCCCCAATCGCAAGGATGAAGGTCGTGATGGTGCCCAGCGTTGCGGTAATGGAAGTAAGGCGGGAACTGGCGTCCTGGATCCGCACGACATCGCTTTTCCGGTTGACTTTGTCATCGATGGAAGCCTCTACATCGCTGATAGTATCGACATTTTTCACAATCACATTGACCTGATCGTACAGGTCCTTGTCGCCATAATGATCCGTGTACCAGTCGTCCGGCACAATGATCGCGTTATCGGTATTGACCCCGTCGGATGCAAAACCCCGGGCAGCCAATATGCCGGAGACCCGGACTACCGGCCGCGAGGCTTCATCCTTCTGCCCGATCTTGATCCGGCTGCCGACTTTCAGGTCGAAGTTGCTGGCAATGCCGGACCCGACAATGGCATCATTCGCCCCCCGGATATTATCCCCCTCCTCGATCGTGAGGAATTTGGGGATGTCGTTGGGATCCATACCGTAGACACTTCCACGGCCATCGGTAGAACCGATCGTGAACTGCGTACTGGTCCGGTGAAGAGGAATGACAATGTTCGACCCGGCAGAACTCTTAATCTCGCTCAACTGCGTTTTTGTTATTCCCGATGAGGTTACCGGTGTTCCGGCCGTAGTCGTGGTTCTCACCACATCGGACGAGATCATGATCGTATTGACATTCGACGATAGCTGTTCTTTTACCGAGAGCTGCATATTCGCCCCGAGCATTCCCATGGACGAGATGGCAACGACCCCGATGACAATACCGACCGACGCAAGGAGCGAGCGCAGGAAGTTTAAGCGGACGCTGCGCACCGATAGGTCAAAGAAGATATCTTTCATGATGCCACGATCCTCCCGTCCTCGAGCTCAATGATCCGGTGGGCATATTCTGCGATCTTCGGGTCATGGGTGACAAGGATCACGGTCTTTCCTTTACTCTGTAGATCAACAAGGATGTCCATGATCTGGAGGCCGGTCTTCCGGTCCAGGTTCCCGGTCGGTTCATCGCAGAGAAGGATCTTCGGGTCATTGACCAGTGCCCGTGCAATCGCGACCCGCTGCTGCTGGCCGCCCGAGAGCTGGTTGGGCCGGTGGGCACTCATATCAGCGTCAAAACCCACAGATTTGAGCACCGCTGTCGCCTTCCCGGTGGTATCGCGCTGCTTGTACTTCAGGATAAGCGGGTATTCCACGTTCTCGTATGCCGAGAGAAGGGGAATTAAGTAAAATTTCTGGAAGATGTACCCAATAATATCACGGCGCATGTGAGTGCGCTCCAGGTTGGTCATCGCAGCCACATTTCTTCCATTGATAAACAATTCCCCGGTCGTAGGCACATCGAGGATACCGAGATGGTTCATCAGGGTGGATTTGCCGGAACCTGATGGGCCCATGACAGCGATGAACTCGTTTTCCCGGATATCGAGCGAGACATGGTCAAGCGCGGTGAAGTCGCCACTCTCCAGGGGGTATACTTTTGAGACGTCGGTTAACCGTATAAGGGGTGTATCATCCATGGCAGTCGGCTCATTGCTTCCTGAACTTTGCTGTAATCCATTTCCGTTTCATATACAGCACAATACCGATAATAACAATAATGCCCCCGGCTATCACCGGGTAGAACGAACTAATCCCACCGGCGCGGGATCCACCGATCCCTAACATGCTGCTTCCGCCCGGAGCCCGCTGGGACGCTGATGTGCCGGAAGATGTTCCTGATACCTGGCGGGATGTTGAACCCGAACTGCTGCTGGATCCTGATATATCCAACCCGGTTAATGATCGCAGGTCGAGAGTCTTTACCGTTGAGAATGAATTGCCCAGTGCATCCTTCCAGGAGACCTGCACGGGAACCGAAGAGAGGTTGTTGCTTGCAAAGGTGAGCTCAAAACTTGAAAAGTCATCGGATGCAAGTGAACCAATGGAATATTCCGCGTAGGGCTCTACTGCTTTTGCGGGAGCAACTACCGTCAGAACCATGGATTTTGCATCGGTGATACCTGCGTTGTTGACATCCCCGGAAAGATGGTAGGAAGAGCCCTGGGACGTGACTTCAATATTATTGATGACCGGCACTGCTGCCGATTTATCGGTTCCGGTTTTGATAGGCAGGACAGCAACGGTAGAGTGCTTGTTGTTTCCATTCTGGAAGCTGATGCGGAATGTCAGGGCGGTATCTTTTTCCGGAGTAACATCAAAGGGAATATCAACGGAACTTCCGGCACCTAAGGATGAGATGAAACGGGAGCTTGGACTTACTGTTGCACCCCCGCCTTCAGGAGTGATGAGAATATTTTTGATTGCCCCGTTTCGCGGATTGACGATAGTTAAGTTAATCGTGTCTTTTGTTGAAACGGCGAAATCATCCGGAACGCTGTCAAAACTTGCCCGGATATCCTGCGAATCCACTTCGATACTGATAGGATACCGGATGCTTCCTGCAGTACTGGATGCCACGGAAAACATCGGGAAATAGTTGCCGTCTTTTGACCCTGCATTAACGAGAAGGGTATAGGTCATCGAGTTACCGGGTCCGAGGTAGATCGTTGTGCCGTAGGCTTCCCGGTTCAGGAGATTGATGTTGGTGTCGATAAGATCAGCCTGGGAAAATGATACGGCCTGTGAACCGGAATTGGCGAGCGTGACAGCGATGGTTCCTTGCTCGTACGGGTAGAATACCGGGGGATCGAGGGTGACCGAACTCACCGAAACCTGTGCAAGGGCGTCCTGGGGGGACAGGGTTGTTGTTGTGCCCGTACTACTTGAGGTAGTAGAGGAAGTGCTGCCCGTGGTCGCGGCGCCGGCTGCTGCCACAAGGCAGAAGACCAGGCAGATTGTGGATATCCAGTGTTTGTAGTTCATAATTTCTCCCATTTTATAGTAATACACCTGCGACGTTTATGGGGCACATCGTTACCCCGCATTATGATAGTGTAATGTACGTATTACTTAATGTAATTTAAAAGTTACTTTTGTAGAGTAAATACACTCTTGCAGCAACCAGCAAAACAGGGACATTCAAAAGAGGGAGTTATTTGAGATCTGCTTCTTCGCATTCGAAGATCTCTTCGACATTCACGTTGAAATATCGTGCAATCTTGAACGCGAGAGTAAGAGAGGGGACATACTTGCTTTTTTCTATAGCGATGATGGTCTGACGGTACACCCCGACAGCGTTTGCCAGGTGCTCCTGCGTCAGATTTGCCTTTGCCCTGAATACCTTGATGTTATTCTTCATCCATGTCCTCCCCGCCGTACTTCCGCTCGTAATAGAACTTAAAGCCGACATAGAGGAAGATGATCATGCAAAGGAAGAGGAGCTGGAGGAACCCGGGGTTTAAGAACGGTCTGCCAAACTCCATATCCGTCGGGCTGTGTTCGCGGATATACCGGAATGTCGGTGTCCGCTCAAGGCCAAAGAAATTACTGCTGGTCCAGACAATGAATCCAAGACTGAAGGTGAAAAAGACCACCCAGAAGATCTCAAGCGTGTGGAACGCAGCTTTCTGGGATATGGCAATTGAACGCTCGTCTTCGATGATACCGGTAACCCTGCGCCGGGCAAAGTACACGGTGATGACACCGATAACAAATCCGATCTGGATCGGGAGGGGGTCGTTCCACTCCAGCGATAACCAGAAGATACCAACGAGGGCAGTGACAATGATCCCGGTAAGGACGTAAAAGGTGTTCTGCTTCATGCTTTCCGGATGTAGTTTATACATTACATCGAGTAAAAGGTATCTGTCAGGGCCGGCAGATCATTGCCCGGAGTTTCTGCAATACCGGTTTTTGCTTATCGCGTGGCCATCTCCCCGCGTATGCCCTCGTACGGCACCGGCAGGTCAAGCCTCCGGAAGAACTCGTCAGCGAAGATCAGGCTGTTGACCACGGCCCATTCCGCACACCCGTGACCTAAGCATTTGTCCGGGAAGAAGGGACCGTTTTTTGGTGCGAGCGGGTTTGTTGCAAATTTTTTCCGGAGATTTTTTTCAAATTTCCCGCTGGTTGTTTCTTCACCGTTACGCCGGGTCGCCCCGTCACCAATCACCACCCATTCCCGTTTATAGTGCATAAGGTGATTGCGGATCTCGATGAGGAACTTCAGGTTCGCAAACGCCTGGTCGTCCTCGTCAAACGGGGATTTTTCTGCAATGAGGAGAATCTTCTGATATTTACTCAGGAGCGGGGCCCGGTCGAAATTCTTCTCGTTCTTCCATTTCTCGCAGATCAGTCTCAAAAGGGCTTCGTGCTTTTCATCCGCAAAGAAGTAGGCTTCATCAGCGACATCGGCATAGAGCTCGTTGATGGTGGATTCGAGAAACGCAACGGAGGACAGGACCGAGTTGAGTATGAAAACTTCATGCCGGAGCTGGAGTGCAGCCGGGATCTCTTTTACCTCCCGGTATTCCTGCTCAATCGCAAAGGCGAGCTGGCAGAGCAGGGCTGCCGACTGGATGTACCGCACGGAAAAGCAGTCCCGGAACCGGATTGCAGATTCCTCGCCGGAAATCTCAAGGGGGATCTTGTCCATCTGTACTATCCCGTTCTCTTTGAGAGATAAAAAACATGAGGGGACCGGCGTATATCCCATTGTTGCATTGACAACATTTAATCCCCCACCACACCAAATTTACTGGTGCATATGAACTCCCAAAATACCTGCGAGATCCCCTTTGGAGCGGTAGTCTCCATCACCAGTCGCGGCCGGTTCATTTTTTTGAATGACCGGCTCCGGCCGCTGGGCCTCTCCGCAGGCCAGTTCCCGGTCCTGATGCTGCTCTATAAAGAGCAGAACATCATGCAGGAGACCCTGGTCCGGCACTATCATCTCGATAAGGGCACGATTGCCCGGGCAGTAAAAAAACTCGAGGATGCCGGGTATATCCGGCGCATCGTCGATCCTGATAACCGCCGGGCAGTCCGCCTGTTTCTCACGGAAAAAGGCGAACATCTTGCTCCCGTGCTGCAGGCAATACATCACGAATGGGAAGAACAGGTCCTCACCGGTCTCTCCCGGGAACAGAAAGAGACCCTCAACTCCCTGATGCGCACCGTTGCGCAGAACAGCCACAGGAACATGCAGGATGAAAGAGGACTTCCCGATGCCAACAACTGAATCATCCGAAAGGGCGAATGAAGCCCCGGCCGGGAGAGATAATACCGAAGGCATCGCGCTCCTGATGGGAGACCCGAAAAAAGCCATCGTGAAACTGTCCGGGCCCATGATCATCGCGATGTTCCTGATGTCCACCTACAACATCGTCAACGCGATTTGGGTTGCCGGTCTCGGCTCCGATGCACTGGCGGCTGTCGGGTTCATCACCCCAATCTTCATGATCCTGATTGGGACCGGCAGCGGGCTCGGTGCCGGCGTCGCATCCGTCATCTCCCGCCGGATAGGTGCAAAAGATAAGATCGCGGCTGACAATGCAGCAGTCCACGCGATACTCATCACCCTGATCCTGTCAGCAGTCCTCACCATCCCCTTAATCCTCTTTACCGGCCCGATCGTTCACCTCTTTGGCGCAGGAGAAGTCTCCGGGCTTGCAACTGAATACGGGCAGGTCATCTTCCTGGGCATGGTACTCATCCTCTTCACTAACGTTGCCTATGCAATTCTCCGAGCTGAAGGAGATGCCAAACGGGCGATGTACGTCATGGCAGCGTCTTCGGTCATGAACATGGTCCTCGACCCGCTGCTCATCTACACGGCCGGCATGGGCATTGCCGGGGCGGCATGGGGCATGATCATCTCGCTGGTCATGGTATCGTGCGTGCTCCTTTACTGGTTCTTCATGAAGCGGGATACCTACGTCACCATCTCATACAAGGCATTCTCGTGGGACAAGAAAACCGTCCGGGACATTCTCGGGGTCGGCCTGCCGGCCAGCTTCGAATTCTTCCTCATGGCGATCCTCGCGATCTTCATCAACGGCCTGCTGGTCGCAACCGCAGGCACGGACGCTGTTGCAATCTATACCGCAGGGTGGAGAGTCGTGTTCTTCGCCGTTATCCCTCTCATCGCTATCAGCACATCAGTGATATCCGTTGCCGGTGCTGCCTACGGGGCGCGGCAGTTTGCAAAACTCAGGACCGTCCACACGTTTTCGGTCTCGCTCGGGATTGCAATCTCGCTGGTCATCAGCGCCCTCACGTTTATCTTTGCCCGGCAGATCGCTGTCATCTTCACGTACTCCCCGGACAGCGCCCATCTCGCACCGGAGATTGCCATGTTCCTTGCCACCATGTGCTTCTTCTACCCGTTCATTCCGCCGGGCATCATGTCGGGATCGGTCTTCCAGGCAACAGGTAAAGGGATGACATCGCTTGTCATCTCGGTCCTGCGGAACCTGGTCTTCATCGCACTCTTTGCCTACCTGTTCGGGATCGTGCTCGGGTATGGCGAGCACGGCATCTGGTGGGGAATTGTTGCCGGGGATATCATCGGAGGAACGGTGGCATACATCTGGGCCCGGGCGTATATCTCGCGGCTGATTGCGAACGGGTAATCTTAATCTTTTTTTAAAAATTGAACAATTTTGACTGTGATAAAATAAAATGTGAAAATTGCCGTCTTTTTGTTAGAGAGAGCCACACACATTCAACATCTATTATCATAAAAATCAACTCCAAGCGAAAATATTGAATTGTTGAATCTGTAGGGAGTGCTGTGTCTTCACGGAAGGATGCACACTTCCAATAAAATATTTAAACCAACTGCCAACGCAACAGAACTCTTGTTTCAAAAAACACAAATGAAAATGAAAGTTTTAATCATTTTAAAATAGTAAGTTCAATCATGAGAACACATCCTTTTTTCCCCTGTTTTGCTCTACTTTTGGCGATTATAATAATATCGGGATGCACGGGTTTGGGTGCGACGACTACAGCAGCACCAACACCTCCCCCCCAAGTTGTATATGTGACCGTTCTTGTGACACCAACACCTACAAATGCATTGGTAAAAGATCCGATAATTGGTGTGTGGAGGTTTACGGCGAAGACTGCCTCAAGTGATTACGATTACCGAGTGCAATTTGACGCGAATGGTACATCAATTGAGACGCTGGCATCAGATTCAACAATATATGTACCTGGAATTTGGAATTTTGCTGGAGATAATACATATATTGTAACCTCCGTTAAAACTGGGGATAAGAAATTGTATACTTATAATCCTCAGACAAATACAATTTTTGAAAATGAATATTCGGCATTCATCTATTTCCCATATCAGGGAAGCGTTTGGTTTAACTCTTCAAGCGGGAGTTCATCCACTCAATCCGGATCTAGCAGTTCAACTCACCTTTCTGGGTATGGTGACGATGTGGTATCATTCACTGCATCCGGAAGTGGATTGAGAATTTTCGATATGAAATACACTGGACAACATAATTTCGCGGTAAAACTGAAGGATGGAAGTGGGGATTATCTCGCATTATTAGCAAATGAAATTGGTTCATACTCAGGGAAAACATCTGAAACATTAACTACTGGAAAATATTTCCTTGATGTAACCGCGAGTGGTCCATGGATTATTGATATATCTTCAATATAATTTCTTTAGGGACCACCCGAATAGATCAAAATTAATAATATCTATCGAACCATTTTTTTCACATATGCAAAATAAATTTATATCCATCCTAATGCTGATTTCTTGCCTCATTTTTATACTGATTGCAGGCTGCACATCAGAGTCGCCTTCAACCTCAACACAAACAATGACCCCGCAGATCGTTTATGTTACTGTAACCGTCACTCCCTTGACTCAACCGACGCCCTCATCTACAATTAATTTGATAACCACGAATCCTACACCAATTCCATCATTAACTCCCTCAACTTCCAGTGAAGAAATATCGAACCCTGATGATGAGGCTTTTCTTACGATTGTCGCAGACAACAATATTGTGAAACGGATTGATTCTTTAGCAGTTTACGGTTGTGATATCACAGAAGCGGGAAAGATCAATCAACTGATAATCTCCAATAAAAAACCTAATAATTCCACGTTACTCAAAGCGCGATCCTACTTGATATCTGCGACAACATACTGCCAGGCTCCGGAAAAAGCTGCCCGAGATCAGAGCCAGACAAACGAGGATTTAGGTAAATTTTCTGTTCAGATCAAAGAATATACGAATGGAGTACACACCCGGTCTTATGTACTTGATCGAGTGCTTGCATCTGTAGATACAATCGGGACATTTAATACGGCAGCTTTCAGCGGGAATGGTGATAATTCCGTTCCGTTCACCATATCTCAAACCGGATTAAAAACTATCGAAATGGAATATGGTGGACAACATAATTTTGGGGTAAAATTGGGGGGGGAAATTATCGCGAATGAAATTGGCTCGTACTCTGGGGTGGAATATAAAACGTTACCCGCTGGGAAATATGTCTTATACGTTACAGCAAGTGGTCCATGGACAATTAAAATTTCCTAAACAAAATTTTAAAAAAAAGGCATTCTGCCAATTACCCTTGCCGGGCGCAGTCGATCTCATCCGAGTACACCTTAATATCGATAACCGGTGTCCCATCGAATGCATCCAGTCCCCGGACTTTTAAGACACCGTCTTTGACTTCGAGAAGGTCTACCATGCAGAGCGCAACAGGGTTCGGCCGGTCCGGGGACCGTATCGTAAACACACCCATCTCTGCCGAACTCCCGGGCGGGATTGCCCGGAGCACGGTCCGGTCCGCCCGGTCAAACCAGCTGAGGACCCAGAGATGTTTCCTGCCTTCCATCTGCCAGAGAGCGGGACGGTATTGTTCATCGATCACGATCTCGGAGATCGTATCCGAGAGGCGTCCCTGACGGGGGGCATCGCCCCGGGCCTTGTAGGGCGATCGGACGAAACCAATGGGATGGAGTTCTATGGGGGGGAAAGTCATGCTTGAAGTAAAATGGGGGGAGGGAGTATTTACGAATAGTGCGGGAAGGTCCCCGGGGTTAATCCTGGTTCTGTTGCATAAAATCCGGGGAATAAAATAGTAGAGTTAAATAAATTTCAGAATGAATTCAGAATACAAATAAGTATCATGCTGGAATTTTCAGGGCAAACGGTGAACAGAATGGAATATAATAAAATCATAAAATTTTTTGACAAACTCCTGCTGTTTTTCCTTCTCGCCATCCTCATCCTGTCAGCGCTCATGTACGCTTTTGTCTTAATCATCAACTGGGAGGACTGGTTCTTTGGCACAAAACTCGCCGGGTTGTCCGCAGGCATGTACCTGCTGGCAAAAGCAGTAACCGCAATCGTGTTGACCGTTCTCCTCGTTCAGTTCCCGAAATACAAAAAAATCATCACTCTCATGGCGGTTGCATATTTTGGATTTATCCTGATCGATTCTGCAACTACTATCCAGAAAAATACCGGGGGGCAGCAATCGTTCTCGATCGTGCTCGCCATCTTTTTTCTCATCCCGGTCCTGTATTTCCTTGTCACGATCCTTACCTCCCGCCAGGATAAAGAACAGGAAACCGGGGAAACAGAAACGCCGGACTCTGGTGTAAGGAGTTCTGAACGCGGGATAAAACCTCGCACCATACAGATTATTATCGGGATAGCGGGGGTTATAGCGCTCATCTTCCTCTGGGCGGTTTTGATCCCGATTGGGTTCTCCCTCATCGCGCCGCATGCCCCGTTCGAACACCTCAATTTACCCGAAACACAGGACACCCTGATTACCAAAGTAAATGCAAATGGCACTACGGAATGGCAAACCGTTGTCCACGGGTACAGCGAATTTCCCCTTTCCGTAACACCGTCGACATATAATGGATTTATCTTCTCCGGTATGTTCTGGTTTCCCCAACAAAGCGAAGCGGGCCTCCGGGTGATGAACATCGACCGGAACGGCACGGTAATCTGGGATGTGCAACGGGGAATTCATGCGTACCCATCCGAGACAAATCTGGGCTGCGTCAAAACGACACTTGCTACCTGTGGGGAATATACCGTGATAATGTGCGACGGTTTTGTTATCCGGCTGGATGCACTGGGTAAGGAATTGTGGCACCGCAGTTATCCTGATACCATTGTCAATAATGCCCTCCCGCAATCTGATGGCGCGTTCCTGCTGATGGGTCATGCACACAGGGGAAAACCTTCGGAACAGGGCTGGACAATACTGGACGGCTGGATTCTGAAGGCAGACCGCTACGGGAATATTGTCTGGGAGAAAAAAGAGGACAGCTTCTCGAATTGCGTGAAGGCAACCATGCTGACGGAAGGAAATCTGCTGGTGGACTGTTTCAGATCAAGCTCTGATCTGAATGTGGCAGGGAACCAGATTATGGCATTTGATACTCGGGGAAATCTCCTGTGGAAAAAGAATTTTGTCGAGAAAAATGTCGGTGTAGTTTACTCAATGGTGCAAAACCGTGATGAAACCATTGACGTGTACTTACGGGGAGAGGGAGAGCGAAAATATACCCTGGATCAACAGGGCAACACCCTTAACGAAGAGATTCTCTCTCCACAACCTGATTCATTCAGCCATGAAACAGAACCTGATACCGTATACCAGACAACATCACTCGCGGGTAACAGGACCCAGGTAAGTGCGAGAAGTTTACAAGGATCCGAATTGGTTTTCATTGTTGACTATCCGACAAACCGGGAAGATTTATCCGGGATCTATTCCGTGAACCCGACAACCGATGGCGGGTACCTGGTATTTAGTACCGTCAAACCATGAGATACCAGGGGATCTCCCTCAGTTACCCTTATTATACCTCCAGTCGAATGATGGTAAGCACTTTTAACAATGTGCTGGCAGATGTAAGTCCGACGTGCGATATAACGCATGGCCTCAAACAAGGCTTTGGGATTACAGAGAGTCAGTTTATCAACTGTACTTTTCTGGACTTACGTTTAGTCTATAAGGAGACTACATTATGGCACGAATGCATGCTCGAAGAAGAGGCAAGTCATGCTCAGTCCGCCCCTACCGCAAGGAAGTTCCCGCATGGTCCAACAAGGACGTAGCAGGAATCACAAAAGTAATCCTTGAACTCCGGAAGGATGGCGCGTCGAGCAGCAAGATTGGACTCGTACTCAGGGACAGCTATGGAGTTCCCGATATTAAACTTGCCACTGGC
This sequence comes from Methanomicrobiales archaeon HGW-Methanomicrobiales-1, assembly GCA_002839675.1. Lineage (NCBI taxonomy): Archaea > Methanobacteriati > Methanobacteriota > Methanomicrobia > Methanomicrobiales > Methanomicrobiales archaeon HGW-Methanomicrobiales-1. The sequence continues at coordinate 37,145 of PGYM01000004.1, forward strand.
AAGCGTCTCGGTGAAATCTTAAAGGAGAACAATGTCGCGACAGAGATCCCCGAAGATCTCCGGGACCTCATGACAAAGGCGCTCGGTCTGCGCAAGCACCTGAGTGAGAACAAGAAAGATCTGCACAACAAACGGCAGCTCCAGTTGACCGAATCCAAGGTCCGCCGTCTCGTGAAGTACTACACGGGAAGCAAGAGACTGCCCAAAGAGTTTGTGTACAAGCCGGAGACTGCAGAGATTCTGCTGTCCAGATAATCCATCTAAATAATTATCCACAACCCATGCCACTTGATACCGCAGCAGAAACCGTAGCCGAACAGATTTCCCGGCAGGAGTTCATCGAGGTGTTCGCACACCACGATGCAGACGGCATAGCCGCTGCCTCGATTCTCTGCCACGCGATGCTGCGTTCAGGTATCCGCTTCCGGCTCCGGGTCCGACCGGAAATTTCCGTGAAGGACTTAACCGGTGATGACTCCTACCTGCTCTGCGATCTCGGTGCGGGCATGAACGATCTCCCGAACGACGCGATCGTGGTGGATCACCACCTTCCGGCATTCGAAGGCGAGTTCCATGCAAACCCGCGACTGGCCAGTATTGACGGCGATCGCGAACTCTCGGCAGCAGGCACCGCGTATATCGTCGCCCAGAAAATGGGAGACAACCGCGACCTTGCCGGGCTCGTGATACCGGGTATAATTGGTGACGGACAGGAAATGGTTGGCAAGAACCTCGAAATCTTCAACGAGGCAATCACCAACGGCATCATCGTACCGGACCGGGGACTCACCCTGCCGGGCAGGGACATGACCGAACGGTTCTACACCGCGATCAGCCCCTACCTTGAAGGCGTGAGCGGCACGGAAGAACTCGTATCCACGCTCATCAACCAGTCCGCAGGCAAAGACGGTATCATGCTCGACAACCTGCTCTCGCAGGTTGTAATCACGGCAGCACCGGGCACAACGCTGGCCGGACTGGGTGCGATCTATGGCGACACGTACCACCTCCAGCGCGAAGTGATCGAGGATGCCCACGCACTCACCGCAGTCATCGATGCCTGCGGAAAAGCCGGGCGCGGCGATCTCGCTGCATCCATCTGCCTCCGGTCGTCTCACGACATTGACCGGGCATGGGAGATTGCACGAAAGCACCGCGTCGGCGTGATCGATGCGATCCGCACAGCCAGCCCTGCAGAAGGTGCACCGGGCGTCTTTGAAGTCAAAGATGTAACGCTCGCAAGCGACGTTGCCGATGTGTTAGCCCGCGACCGGGTGAATGCACAACCGGTGCTGGTCTATGCACGGGACGGGAAAGCCTGCCGGATATCGGCACGCTGCCCTGCCGGAGTCGAACATGAACTCGGCCCCCTGCTCAAGGCACTTGCACAGGCAAACAGCGGAAATGGCGGCGGACACAACCGGCGGGCAGGGGCAACCATCCCCTGCGACCAGATCGGTGCGTTTACAAAAGCGTGGCACGAGGCGGTGGCATCATGATGCAGATCGAAGGCAGGATAACAACCCTGCACCGTAATGCAGGCGCAGTTGCATCGGCATTAACCCCGGACAACATGCGCAACATGAGCACAACCGCACAAGGCGATACGGTAACAACGGTGATCACCGGCACACAGATCCGGTCGGTCATCGCATCGGTGGATGATTATCTGATGAATCTGGCAATAGCGGAAGATGCAACAGTCATTTCCGCCCCAACAACAATCACCAGGTGATGTAAGTATGGCAAGAAAAAAGCAAACTGGAAGAAGAGTAGAAGGCTGGAAGGCCAAGAGCTGGTACAAGGTGCACACTCCCGACAACCTCGGGAAAGTGTTCATCGGTGATACCATAGCAAACGATGCTGAAAACGTTGTCGGCAGGATCATGACGTCAACGCTTGGCGAGATCACCAACGATTACGCAAAGCAGCACATGAAGATGAGCTTTAAGATCAACTCCGTAACCGGCGACGCGGCATACACCGAGTTCGTTGGCCATGAAGTGACCCGGGACTACCTCCGCTCGCTCGTCAAGCGCCGCAGCACCCGTGTTGACTGTCATGTCCCGCTGGTCACCAAGGATGGCAAGAAAGTCCAGCTGACCATCAGCTGCTACACGTTTGCCCGTGCAAATGTCTCACAGGAGCACGCAATCCGGAAGATCATTACCGAAGCAGTCACTGCACAGGCATCCGCGTGGGATTTAACCACGCTTGTCAACGTGATTGTATCCGGCGAGATCTCACGCGATCTCTTCAAGGCAGTCAAGATCATCTACCCGACCCGCAGGGTCGAAGTCGTCAAGTCCAAAGTTCAGCCCGTGGCTGCACGGATTTCAACGGCATAATTTTTTTTTTGAGTTGTTTTTTAAGATTTTTACCAGACCGTGCAGGTTTTTTTTAGCCAGCACGTAACCATCGCTAATCCCCAAAATCCCCCCGAAACCTAATTACCCCGCCCGTCCAACATTCCTTACTCATGACCGCGAGCAGGATTCTTTTTATCGTCCTTGATGGAGTCTCCGATCGCCCCTGTCCCGCACTCGGGGGTACAACCCCGCTCGCAGCAGCAAAAACTCCTGTTCTTGACAAACTTGCGCAGGAAGGCTGCTGTGGCATCATGGATACCATCGCGCCGGGCATCCGCCCGGGTTCCGACACCGCACACCTCGCCCTTCTCGGGTATGACCCCTACAAGTACTATACCGGCCGGGGACCGCTCGAATGCGAGGGCTCGGGCATCCACATGGAACCGGGCATGATCGGATTCCGGTGCAATTATGCCACTATCTCAAAAGAAGGGCTTGTCATCGATCGCCGGGCCGGGCGCATCCACGATACTGCCGCCTTAAGTGCCGCAATACAGGACGGCGTTGACCTCTCGAAGTTTGGCGTGGAGTTCACGTTCCGCTCCGGTGCCGGGCACCGGGCTGCCCTCGCCCTCAAAGGAGAGGGAATCGGCCACTGCGTCACTTCCAATGATCCCAAGAAAGAGGGTGTGAAACCGCTCACGGTCAGCGCGATCAAAAAGTCACCGGCCCATGAAAAGACCGCAGCGGTCTGCAACGAGTTTGTCCGGCAGTCCACGAAGATTCTCTTCGATCACCCGATGAACAAAGAGCGGCTGGCACAGAACCTCAGCCCGGCAAACATCGTGCTGATGCGGGGCGCCGGCGAGATGGGGAAGTACGAACCGTTCACGGAAAAATACGGCCTCACGGGATCGGTCATCTCCGCTGCAAGCCTCATCACCGGTATTGGCCGGGCAGTCGGCCTCCCGCATATCGAGGTCGCCGGTGCCACCGGTTCGCAGAACAGCAATGTAGCCGGCAAGATCTCGGCAGCAGTCAACGAGTTAAAGACCAAAGATTTTGTGCTCCTTAATATCAAGGGTGCCGATGAGTCCGGCCATGACGGACTTGCCGAACAGAAGAGGGATTTCATTGCAAAGATCGACCCGCTTCTCGAACCGCTGCTGGACCTTAAGGATACTATCATCATCATCTGCGGGGACCACTCGACACCGTGCACGATTAAGGACCACAGCGCCGACCCGGTGCCGGTCCTGATACGGGGCGACGGCGTCCGGATGGACGACGTGGTCCGCTACGATGAATACCATTGTGCGAAAGGCGGCCTCAACCGGATCCGGGGCACGGACCTGCTGCCGATTGCCCTTGACCTTATCAATAAATCACATAAATTCGGGGCCTGAGGGCACGTGGCGGAGAACCAGATGAGAGAACGAGCCGTAAAAAACTGGCATAAGCACTGCCTGCTCCCGGATGGCACCGAGCTGCAGGAACACAGCCTGAAAACCGACCGGGATATTGTCGTCGGGGAGTTCTGCCAGATCGATTACGGTCTGCGGGGTGCCGACGTGTACGTGGGCGAATCCTCAAAGATCCGCGAGTACGTCTGGGCAAGCGGCGATGCCCGGATCGGCAATCTCTGCGAGATCGGCAGCGATGTGATCGCAAAGAAAGATGCGTATATTGGCGAAGGCGTGAAGATCAATGGCCGGCTGGTGGTTGCCGGGGCTCTTGACATCGGCGAGAAAGTCGAGATCAAAGAAGGGTTCGAGGCAACCGGTGCCATAGAGGTGCGAAACCCGATGCCGGTCTTCATGTTCATCATCATTTACTTAATGACGATGCTCAAGATCCAGAACGAGAAAGAACTCGACCGGATTCTCGACAACCTCTTTTCAGATGACGAGGAGAAGCGGGAGATCCCGCTCATGATCCCTGCCCGTTCGAAACTCAACATGAAACTTTTTTCTGTTCCCTCGACGATGAAGATCGGTAAGGGCTGCCGGCTCCACGGCAATATCCGGGCAGGCTCGATCGACGTCCAGCAGAACTCTGTGATCTTCGGGAGCCTGCGGGCACGAGGCAATATCAGTGTGGTCGATGGCGTCACCGTCCACGGCAATGTGGAGAGCGGCAGTACGGTCTTTGTGAAAAAGGGCGCCCATATTTTAGGGAACGTGATCGCAAAAGCGATCGTGCTCCATGAGGATGCCAGAATTGATGGCACCATCCAGGCACCGCATGGCATGCGGATCGAGCGTGGACCATGAACATAGCAGAAATTCTCGAACTCGAAGACCTCCGGTTGGTGGAACCATCGTTTGCCGACCTTACAGACAGCAGGTACAACGCCCTGCTCGCACAACAGGATACCAGTGAAGGGCGTCTCTTACTGGATGAAGCAGAAGAGCCGCTCGCCCTCGCGTTCCAGGGCACGAATGGCTGGATTGCCGGTACATTTCTCTGCCGGAACCCCTCGGTCGCCCTTATCGACCTGTTCGAGAGCGTGAACGGCGAGATCTTCCAGGAGAACCGGGCGGCCTTTGCCGCAGCCGTGCGGGAATATTTCAGCAACGCCATGGTCGCTGAAGTCCCACCGGCAATCGATGACCTCAATCCCGCCCGGCGGGGGATTCTCGGGCAGCTGATCGAGAATACCTGGGGCAGCGGCAGTGGCGAGACCTGTGTTGACTGCTGCTGCGGCTCGGGAGTCGGCTCGCTGGTGCTCCGGGATATCGGGTACTCCCCGCTTTCCTATGACAATGATGCCTCCCTCCTCTCGCGGGGTCTGCATGCAGGCCGGCTCCTGCCAACAGAGACTATGTGTCTTGACGCCACTATCGCATCGCAGTACATTGAACCCTCGCCAAAAGGTATCGGGATCATGTTAGGCGAGTTCAACAGTTTTAACCAGGATATGTGGGAAGCAATCGTGCGGGAACTCTTTGAAGCCACTAAAGAGACGCTGATCACGGTGGGAACGGAACCCGAGGCCCGCCTCGTGGCAAAATGGGGCGAAGATATGGGCCGGACCGTTGAAGTTCGGGAGAATCCCGCGGATCCCATCTACGATCTCTGGGTATGCGAATCGCACGTTTAAAAAAAAGTGCGGAAAGGATATAAAAAAATATTATTTCGGGGTCTGGACGCGTTTTAACCGCTCGCTGACCGGGTCGCCGCTCTCGTGTACACTTTTAAACGGGGGGGTGCAGGCCCGTATCCCCCGTTTATGCGAGAACATCTCGTCAGTATTGAGGTTTTCTCCGGTAAGCTTCCGGGTCAGTTTGTCCAGGTCTTTTTTTACCTGCAGTTCCTGCTCATCAGGTTCCATGGTTATACTGATACATCTGGGAGAATATAGAATTTTGCGAGTAGTTGCCGGACTACGTTGTTGTACCGGCCCTTGTTCATTGTTCCTTCCCGGGTATCCCGAAGACGATATCATGGAACTGCGTCGAGGCCATGATGGTCGGGTCCTTCAAAGTCCGTGTCAGTACGATCATCCACCCGGGCAGGGAGTGGTAGAAGCGTTTCGCCCGGGGAAAAAGGAAAAAAAAAGAATTACTTTGTTTTGAGATACGGTGCGGGGCAGGACTTCTGCCATTCTTTCAGGCGGATACCATACACTACCCGGACAACCCCGTACAGGATGAGAAACGTCCCTATCGCAATGCCGAAATACATCAGGTTGTTTTCCGGGATTACGATTAAATATATCCCGAGAAGGATCGCAGCGAACGACGAGAATGCTACAATGCTTCGCACAAAAAAATCAAAGATGATAGTTGCTGCAGCAAGCACCATCAGACAACCGAAGACAATCAGGCTGACCCCGATGAGGATTCCGGCCGTGGCGATAATCCATGCCGGGTTGAGCAGGGAAACCAGCGCCAGCAGTATCCCGACAGCACCAATCCCTGCAATCAGCCACCTGGAAAATCCTCCGCCTTCAATGAACAATCCTTCAGCGATCAGGATTCCGGCAAGGACAAGAATGACAATGGCGCTGAACGTAACAATGAAACCCATGGCATGACGGGGGAAGAAGAACGTTGCAACGCCGATAAATAATGCAAGAAAACCTGAAGCAGTGATTGAACCCCATTTCAGATCGCAGTACTCATACACGGTCAATCATTTTTTTCCCGGGATAATAATGGCATCGCTGAATTACCAAGTGGTGGGGCGTGCCCCGGGGGGCTGGCCGGGTCTCCGCGTAATGGCCCGGCCCTGAGCCGGTGATCGCATGGCGTTTGGCGATTGAGCGGTACACAAGGCACCGGACCGGGCATGTAACGAAGCGTTTGGAAGAGGGAGCGTGTAACGGAATGGGCTCAGCTACTCCGGAACCATATGACATGAGAAACACGGTAAACAGAAAGGCTGATGATCATTTTCACTCCGCACCTGCATACTTTAAGTGCCATTACTTCCGGCTTATATCTGTAGAGAATATACTTTCAAGTCAGGAACCGGGAAATGAAACCAGCACTCATCAGACGCCTTCACAAAAATTTTGAAGATTATGTTCACGTACAGGAAGGTATTGAATTCTGGTTCGCCCGGGACTTACAGAACCTCCTCGGTTATACCGAATGGAGAAATTTTTTAAAAGTTATCGAAAAAGCCCGTGAATCCTGCAAAAATGCAAACAACCCGATTTTAGATCATTTTGTTGACGCCAACAAATCGATCCCGGTTCCCAAAGGGGGGGAAAGGGATATTGAAGATATCCTTCTCACCCGCTATGCCTGTTATCTTATTGCCCAGAACGGCGATCCCCGCAAGGAAGAGATTGCGTTTGCCCAGAGTTATTTTGCGGTGCAGACACGCAAACAGGAGATCATTGAAGACCATATTCGTCTTGCCGAACGGCTGAAAGCGAGAAAACAGCTGAAAGATTCAGAAAAAGAATTATCACGGAATATTTACGAGCGGGGCGTTGGCGAGTCGGGGTTTGCCCGTATCCGGAGCAAAGGGGATATGGCTCTTTTCGGCGGCCATACTACCCACATGATGAAAAAACGCATGGTGATTGCAGAGAACCGGCCACTCGCCGATTTTCTTCCGACCGTTACCATTACGGCCAAAAATCTCGCCACTGAGATCACGAATTTCAATGTTACAAAAGAAGATATGCAGGGCGAAGAGCCAATCACGGTTGAACATGTGCAAAATAATCAGGATATCCGGGATTTGCTCCTGAAGCGGGGGATCCGACCCGAAAGTCTTGCTCCGGAAGAAGATCTCATGAAACTTGAGCGACGAGTGAAATCCCAGGAAAAACAGATCGCGAAACGTGCGGGAAAAATTGCTGCTGATTTGATCGATTCAGGAAAGGGTTGAGCTGCTAACCGGAAGGCCCGGGCCCCACCCCTTCCAAAACCCGGGGGCTGGCCGGCTCTCGCGTAACGGCCCAGCCCTGAACCGGTCATCGCATGCCGTTTGACAATTGCCCGGAACAGGAACGGGCACCAGACCGGGCATGTACCGAGGATTTTAGAGGTAGTGAGGATCGATACACGCGATCGGGATGATGAGAGATGAACGTAAAAGTTTACGACCACAAAATACTTGGCGCCTTGAATGTCACGCTTCTTATCAAAGGTTCAGGTTTTTTTTATGAAAAGATCATCTTCGGAATGCGAACAACCGCATTCACATACCCTGAAACAACTTGGCTGGACTGACGAATTCTCCCAGGCTTTCTCGAAATATTCCGCCCCCTATATTCCCGGCCGGGTGGCCTGCCGGCAAAAAACAGTCTGGGAAGTATTCATCGATAACGATTCGGTTATCGCCGGGATCTCCGGCGCCCTGCAACGGCTCGGCCGCTTTCCCGCAGTAGGCGATTTTGTCGTGCTGTTTCACCAGCCCGAAACCGGCTCCTCTACGATCGTTGACATCCTTCCGCAGAAGACCGTGTTCACACGGGGAGCTTCCGGAAGGGAGGGGACCGACCAGGTCATAGCAGCGAATATCGATACCGTTTTCATTGTCACCGCAGCCGGTCATGACCTCAACGCCCGGAGGATCGAACGATACCTTGCCATCGCCCACGCATCCGGTGCACGGCCGGTGATCGTAATCAACAAATCCGATCTTGCGGACGACCCTGCATTGCTTACGGAAGAAATTCTTCCGGTCGTATCCGGCATTCCGGTAATTCCTGTCAGTGCCGTCACCGGGCGGGGGATCGACTGCCTCGAACCCTGGCTTGCACCGGGCACAACAATCGTCCTCATCGGCTCTTCGGGAGTCGGCAAATCAACGCTGATCAACCGGCTGCTCGACCAGCCAATGCAGGATACCGGCGGCATCCGGGAGAATGACGGGAGAGGGCGACATACAACGACCGTCCGCCAGCTCTTCATCTTAAAGTGCGGGGCACTTATGATCGACAATCCCGGGTTGCGGGAAGTTGGCATCGGCACGGCTTCCGCCGGCATTGCCGAAACGTTTTTGGATATTCTCGAGCTGGCCGAGGGCTGCCGGTTCTCGGACTGCCGGCACGAGCAGGAACCGGGCTGTGCTGTGCGGGAAGCCGTAAGCAAGGGGATCCTCCCGGCATCCCGGCTTGAGAATTATCACCGGATTATGCAGGAGCTTGCGTTCGAGCAGGAAAAATCAGAGATCGGGCTTGTCCGGATCGAGAGGAAGAAGTGGAAGGCGATAAAGATCCTGGCCCGGGATATAAAAAATGCAAAAAGCCGGTTCTGATACCGGGGCGTTTGATAATTGCCGGTACATGAACGGACACTTATTGGATTTGGCAGGAGTGAAAATAAAAAAAAATGTTGATGCCACAGGACTTTAAAAATTGCGGCAGTGGGGCCAGTCCCGGTTTTTAATCAGGCCGCAGGGACGGGAACCACGAAGAACATAGCGTACCCATTACCGGTGTTCCTGGTCACGTGACCCTTGCCCGAGGTATCCTCCAGTAAGACGAGGTCCCCCGGTCCCAACTTCCTGACCGTGCCATCGGTTGCCTCCATTTCCACGGAACCCGACATGAGGGCCAGGAACTGCCGGGTGGGACAAGGGTGCCAGTCGCCGATCCAGCCGGGCTGAAACGAATAGAAGCGATATGTCGAAGCGGGTTTGTCCACGGAGATGTGGAACGGGGGAGCGGGGGGCGCTCCCGTCACGAGATTCTGTTCGACCGTTACGGTATCAAAGTGCGAACCACCCTCTGCGTCCGCATATAATCGGTGATACGTCACACTGGTGAGATTGGGCGAGAATTTTTGGGCCATGGTTTGTGTTCCTCTGTACGATCTGCGGGATGACTTGCTTCCCGAGGAGAATAAACAGAACGATGAGGGATAAAGGTTACGACACGTCTTAAAATCTTATGAGATGCGCAATTTTTTTTACAAATCATACGGAATCGGCTTGTCAATGGGAAATTCACTTACCGGACCTTTTGGGAGATTGGGCGGTACCGAAAAAGGGCTCAGCTCCTCCGGAACCGGAAGGATGAACGGGTAAGAAGAGCAGGTGCAACCACCATTAAGACCCATGAGAAACAAGCGGATACATATGAAAGTCAGTATCGACCGTTCAACGTGCGTCAGCTGCGGATCCTGCTGGGAGACCTGCCCGGGCTTTTTCGAACAGAATCCCGATGATTCATTCAGCCAGGTTGCGGAAAAATTCCGGCTCAACGGCGATATTGCACGGGGCATGACAGACCCTGAACTGGACGATTGCACTCGGGAAGCGGCGGATCTCTGCCCAGTGCAGATCATCAGCATTGATGAAAGTTGAAGTGTAGCGGGGCTACTCCGGAACCGGAAGGCAGGCCCCATCCCTCGCAGAAACCCGGGGGCTGCCGGGTCCCCGCGTAACGGACCCGCCTTGAACCGGTCATTACATTCCGTTTGACAATCTTCATAGCAATTTACCGGCAATACAATCCTATGAAGGCATATACCCCTGCGGTGATTCTTCTCATCCTCACGGCATCACTGGCACTCGCAGGGTGCACCGCACCGGCAACGGATCCAAAAGCTGCTGAAATGAAAGCGGTTGCGGGTGAGCTCGTGTCTTCCATCAATACAGGTCTTGGAGAGATGAAAGCCGGGCTTGCGAATACTTCCGGCGAGCTTTCCACGTCCGGCCTTTCCGGCACACATGCCGAGGAGATCCTCTCTAGGAATCTCCGGCACTACCCGTGGGCGTTCTCTTCGATCACGGTATCGCGGGATGGGATTGTCGGGGCCGCTGTGCCCGGAAGCCCGGAGGTCCAACCCGGCCTGAACATGAGCGGGCGGGTACAGATCGATAGAGCGAACGCAGCCCGGATCCCCCTTGTCGGCAGCGTATTCAGGATGGCAGAAGGGCCATCTGCAGTATCGCAGAGTTACCCGGTCTTCTCGCCTTCCGGGGAATATCTCGGGTATATCGATATAACCTATGCACCGGAAATCTTCCTTGACCGGTATATCGGGCCGGTGATAAACCGGACAGGGTATGATGTCTGGGTTATCCAGGCAGACGGGACCGAGATCTACGACACCTCGCCGGACGAAATCGGGAAAAATATCATAACCGACATCGTCTATTCGGATCCCTCCGTTAAGGAAGTGTCAGCGAGTATCGTGAAAGAGCCGTCAGCCTCGGGCAAATATACATTCTGGGATCGCGACTGGAACGGGAATGTCACCAAGACCGCAGTCTGGGAGACTGCAGGAATTGACGGGGCAGCCTGGCGTGTGGGAGTCACCCGGGAAGAAAGCGCAGCAACGTGACACTCCTCGTCACAACCCCTGCGCGAGCACTTCTGGTACAGAGCCATACCTTTGCGGAGGAACGGGGATTTTGGGAGAGTGAGCGGTACTGTAAGGTTGGGTAGATATTCAGCAACGTATTAGCCGAGCATGAACCGTACGAGCCAAGCTAGAGGGCTGCCGTGCCGGATACAGAAAAAGAAATTATTTAATGGTAAAGCTGGATTACTGAAGATATGAAGTCATTTCAGCGTTCCATCCTCCTTTTCGCAGTCCTGATTGTGACCCTGTTCGTAGCGGGATGTACGAGCAGTACCCCACCGACAGTCCCGCTCATGACAACTCAAGTTCCGACAACTACCGCTTCACCCGGGAATGCTCTGGCATCCATGACTGAATATCCCAATATTACCGGAGTTTGGATATCCGATGATGAGGCCGGGTATTATCTGAATACCACGATCCAGCCGGTCGCTATCGGCAAGAATACCTGGATCTTTACCTCGCAGCACGGCCATATCGCCGAGGGGTACAAGGTTTTCAGACAACCGGATGGCACCTACGCAAACCAGACGCTGGTTGGTATTTTTGATCCTGACGGTAAGTCAGTCTACATGATCGATCAGCCGGGTGGATGGGCAAAAGGTACGATTATCAGCCCGGATACCATGTTCCTTGTACTCACGCATACAGGGGGCAAGGACACGGGCGGAAATGCATTTGCAATGACTATGACTTTTCACCGTCAGAAATCACAATAATTTTTTTATCCGCATTTGTCCTTTACGAACCGTGCTTCCGGAACCGGAAGGCCCGGGCCCCACCCATCCCCGCTGAAACCCGGGGGCTGGCCGGTCTCGCTTGTGGGGGCGGTCCGGTCCGGGAAAGACCGGATCCTAAAAAAAATACCCAGCCCGGTCAGGAATAAATAGCATGAATAAGTGAATATTTTCTAATGACCGTCGCGGAAGCTACAGGAAAAAAGAGTGGCCCGCGACTCCTGTATATCGATAATCTCCGGATCCTCCTGATCTGCCTTGTGATCGTGTCGCACTGCTCAATAACCTACGGGGGTCTTGGCAGCTGGTACTTCACCGACCCGGGCAACGGTGCCGCGACACCGTTCATTTTTTCCGTAATCAATCCGCTGAACCAGTCATTCTTCATGGGCTTCTTTACCCTGGTATCGGCATACTTCGTTGTGGGGTCGCTCCTGCGCAAGGGAAGAGACCGGTTCACCCGCGACCGGTTAGTAAGGCTCGGGATCCCGCTCCTTGTCTGGATCCTCTTCATCAACCCTATCATCCTGCTTATCCTTACGCTGGGTGGCGCACCGCTTCCCATGCCCCTGGCAACCACCTTAAATCCGATTACTGGCCCCGGGCTCGGGCTCATGTGGTTTGTCTTCTTCCTGCTCGTGGCAACCTTCGCTTACCTGATATGGACCGGGATTTTCCGGCCGGATCCGACCGGCGACAAAAAACCGCATCCCTTCCCGGGTTTTGCCTCTGTCTTTACCCTCGGGATCCTCCTCGGGATCGTCACCACCATCGTCCGGATATTCATGCCGATCGGATACGTCTGGCTGTTCAATCTCCAGCTCCCGTTCTTCCCGCAGTATATCGCTCTCTTCATCATCGGGATTTATGCGGCACACAACAACTGGTTTGACGATATCCCCTCCCGTGTCGGGAAGATGTGCACACTCGCGGCCCTGCTCCTTGTCGCGTTCCAGATTGTGTTCATGTATGTAATCACGAATTCGCCGGCAGGGCTTGAGCCGGTCGTGGGAGGGCTCCACTGGCAGGCGGTGCTCTATGCGTTCTGGGAGCAGATGGCCGGGGTAATGATCATCACCGCACTGCTCTGGATCTTCTCGCTCTGGTTGAACCGCCAGGGGCCGGTCACCAGCGCAATGGGCGGGGATTCTTATACAGTGTACATTATCCACCCGGTCGTCCTCGTCTCCTTATCCCTTGTATTTGCAGGCCTTGCCATTCCCTCTCTGGCCAAATTTGCCGTGGTGCTCCCGCTGACCATCTGCCTCTCGTTTGCGCTCGCTCACGTAATCCGTGCTGTGCCCGGGGTAACGAAGGTGCTGTGACGGGCCCGGGCCCCATCCCGCTGAAACCCGGGGGCTGGCCAGCTCTCCGCGTAACGGCCCAGCCCTAAACCGGCGATCGCATGCCGTTTGGGAATTGTCCGGAGCAGGAATGGGCACCGGACCGGGCAGGTACCGGAAATTTTTGGGAGAGGGAGCGATCAGCATAATTGGCAAAACTCCTGTAATCGTCAATGCATTAATAACAAGAACACACAAACCACACACATACAGGAATTGATATGGATGCACTAGCACTCCTCCGGCAGCACGGGCCGGAACTAAAGGGGCGGTTCGGCGTGGCGAAGATCGGCATCTTCGGCTCGTTCTCACGCGGAGAGGAGCGACCGGACAGTGATATTGACGTCCTCGTCACGTTCCAGAAGGACAGGAAAACGTTTGATAATTTTATGGGAACCAAATTTTATCTCGAAAATCTCTTCAAACGGAAAGTTGATCTCGTGACGGATGCTGCGCTCAAGCCCCTCATCCGCGATCCAATTCTCCAGGACGTTGTCTATGCCTAGATCCCAGCTGCTCTACCTGAACGATATTTCAGAGGCAGCAGGAAATATCCGGTCTTATGTAGGGGACATTACATTCGAGAAATTCAAAAATGATCGGATGCGGGTCGATGCGGTTGTACGCAATTTTGAAGTTATCGGAGAAGCGGTCAAGAACCTGAGCGATGAGGTGAAGACGCAGTTCCCCTCAACCGACTGGAAAGCAGTTGCCGGTTTCCGCGATACCCTGATTCATGGATATTTCGGTATTGACTTAGAGATTCTCTGGGACATTATTGTGAACAAAATCCCGGTATTGCAAAAAGAGATCTCCGCTATTATCACACACGAGAAAGCGAAGAACAAATAAAAATAAAATTCCGATTCTCTTTTTCTGAGATTTTTCACTACGAGAAAATAATCCCCCAACGTCAGGCCGGAAAATTTCCCAACCCGGGCCCCACCCGTCCCCGCTGAAACCCGGGGGCTCAGCTTAGGAGATAGACCAAGGCTGCTCCCATATCTCCCCCATCCGGGTTCATATCAGCCCCGGATTGCATCATTTCCGGCACCCGACCGGCCAGTTCCGGTGATTTCCCGGCCAGTTCTTTTTAGGAAATCTTATTTCAACTCCTGATGGGGAAACGGGGCATTTTGAGAGGAGATAAACCTGCCAGTACTGTGCAGTTTGGATTGAGGATAACCGATCGCCCTTGAGGGCAGGAGATTGTGAGGCAGAACGGGAAAAAGAACCCCGGTTTTCAGGAAGGTGAATTCCGGGCCGGGACCCGGGGGCTGGCCGGTCTCCGCGTAGACGGCCCGGCCCTGAACCGGTCATCGCAGGCCGTTTGACAATTGCCGGAATATCAGAACCGGTTAAGTGTTGTGCGAGAAATGATTTTTCATTGAACCTCCAATAATAGTTCCGGAGTGATATAATGTCCGATAAAAAACAATCACAATCCCGTATACGATCCGGAATTCTCCCTTGCGTGGGGATACTCTTTGTTGTACTGCTGAGTGCCGGATGTACCGGTGCATTTTCTGGCATACAGAATACCGTTCCGGGGACTCCGGTTTCGCCAGGTACTGCAACGAATCAGACCCCCAATAACAGCACATTTGATCATCAGATAACGATGCAGGTTGTCATGGTGGACGAAAAGGCAAATGCTGAATATGCTACGATCTGGCTTACTCCATCTGCACGCATTTACACACTTCCAAAAAATATGCCGGACTACAAGACATATATCGCGTTAATGAAACAATCCATAAAAGACGGCTCGTTCCTTACTTTCACGCTTGATACTCAGGATTCTTCGCAAGGTTTTTCGATAATTAAGAATGTTGTGAAAGGCGTGCAGCCAACATCTTCTTCAAATGGAGAGAAGGCAGTGCAGGTAGCGCAACCAGCATCTCCTCCGGATGAAGTAAATCAGGCAAATCAGAAACAATGAAGATTATCAATGGGGACGAGAAAGCAGATACTGAGCGGGCACCGGACCGGGCAGGTAACGAAACGTTTGGGAGAGTGAGAGGTACCGCACCGGGCACCATGGACACCATTTTTACGATTTCCGGAATCTATTTCCTGTACAATTTTCTCGTAAGAGATTCCGGAATAACCGGAAATGGTGTCCATAGTGTCCAAAACCAAGATCTTTTGCCGGGCAGTTGGACAGATCTATTGCGATTTCCGGGATCTTTTTTCTGTACGTTTTTCTCGTAAGAGATTCCGGAAAACAGGTACTTTCTGTCCAACTGCCCGGATTTATCGATCGAAGGCCCGGGCCCCACCCCTCCGAAACCCGGGGGCTGGCCGGGTCTCCGCGTAACGGCCCCGCCCTGAACCGGTCATCGCATGCCGTTTGGTGATTGCCCGGAACAGGGACGGGGGAATCTCCCACGGAATAAAAAGAAAAAAGAGTTATGGACTGTCCGGTTTCCTCAATTACCTATGCAAAAAGGTTTGCACCCTTTGTTCGTTGGCACATTGAGGGCCGCGGCCTGCTGGATGGGGAGGTCCACCGCGAAATACCATGCCAGTGCGATGATTGTGCCAAGGATTGCCAGCGCAATTATGAAGATGACAAGATTTTTCAGAGCGTCAGATTGCTGAGGTTCGGTCATAGTACAATTATCTTTGTTCGTTTTACTGCTGGAAAAACGTTTACACGTTTAAAGGTGCGAGGAACTCTGCCTGCTGAAGGGTGTTCTTTGTACTTTGTTTTTAATTGATCATCATCGCGTTTGTTGGCCCGGCCCTGAGTCGGTGATCGCATGCCGTTTGGCAATTGCCCGGAACAGCAACGGGCACCGGACCGGGCGGGTATCGGAGATTTTGGGAGAGGGGGCAATACCGTAATGGACTAGGAAGACAAAAACATCCCGTACCATCAAAATGCCTTTGTAGGGCAACAACAATTATGGTACAGAGGCATCCTATGGGAACCGAAGCAGTATCCCTCAATACCGTTCTTGAATACGTGGATAAGCTCGATCTCGAAGACCAGCAATACCTTCAGGAGATCATCCATCGCAGGCTTATCGACGCAAAACGCCTGGCACTTGTACGCCGGGCAAAACAGGCGAAAGGGAGTGTGCAGAAACACACGAGCCGGAGCGGAACAGTAAAAGATCTTCTGGCGGATCTGAATGGTTGAACTCATCTGGGACGAGCGATTCAAAAAAATTTACAAGAAGTGGTTGCACCAGCACCCGGAGCTGAAAGCGCAATTCGCCAAAAAGATTGTCCAGTTTGAAGAAGAACCGTTTCACCCATCATTAAAAACCCATACCTTAAGCGGGGTCTTAAAGGGACTCTGGTCGTTCAGGATTACGTACGAGCACCGCCTCGTTTTCGATTTTGTTGACGAGAGCCGGACACAGGTTGTATTGATCGATATCGGTTCGCACGAAGACGTGTATTAACGCTCAATCTTTTTTGGAAATGGTTCATGGAACACCCACAAGAAAAATCCCGGGCTTTTTTTTAATTCGATTAATAATTCGTGAGTCCTGTTTTCCTGAAATTTTCTGGCGTGGCACAGCGGGTGAGTGGAGCGAGTTGAACGATTACGTTCCAACCAGAAAATAATCAACGTAAAACTATCAATCCGTACTGGGTGATACAGTAATCGCTTTCGTTGGCAGTCATTCTTCAGAACTTCTCTTTCATCACTGCATCTCCCGGGATGCGGTACGGTTTGGAACAATCAGGCCGGACCGGAAATTTTCTGATCCGGCATTTTTACCTGCGTACGAATGGGTGGAAGAAAAAACCGGGTTCTTTCCTTTTTTTTATGCGGTCGGGCAGATCGATACCGTACTACCCATGACAGGTTATGCGGATAACTGGAGAGTCCTGACGGGCGGTGAGATGATCAAGGGGAGATACCAAAAGATCTACAACAGCAAGGGAAATTTTCCCAACCTTGCCGTATTCTCGTTTGATTTCATTGAGGGAATATTCATGGACTCTCAGAGCTGGCACATTGCGCTCAATGCCTGCATGAATGGGGGGAACGTGACACCTGCCGAACAACGTATGATCTTCAAACCTTCGTGGACCCGCAGCCGCTGGATCCGGGCAGCCCTGAATGGCACTCATTCAGTTCAGCTTGTTGCGCCGGAATTGCCGCTCGCATTAGCAAAACGCGGGTATGTGAGAAATTCGAAAACCAAACGGATTGTTGAGAGAATGGGTTTTCCGGAAATCGCTGTCAGGAGAGTGAAAGTTTTGAGTTTTTTATGAATGGGCATGATTGATTTTATGATTCAGAGAGGATTATCAGACAGGAATTCGATAGAATTTTTTTTAGGATTTGGAAGCGTCGCGACAATCCGTATTTTAAATCCGTGGAATTCGACGGGTTTAGAAAATTTGCCGGGCTCAACAATTTTACCCTGACTCACAGTCAGTGGATTGAAAGGACATCAGCCATTGGTTTCATCTGGTAAAGGTAGTGGCCAGGAGTGTATCTCCAATAAGCCCGTAAAATGCCCGGTTTGCCAATCGGACGAAGGCAGTTTTTTGAGCAGTGAAAAAAGTGTCCACGCTCACAAAAAATACGGTTTTAAATGATTATTTTCAAAATTGGACTGATTTGCGGGGATTTAGACCCTGCAATTTAGCGGGCTTACAGCAGCCCCCTTTTTGGGCTGGATAGGTAGCACGGTCAAGAGGAAATGAAGGCCCTTTTTGGGGCCCGGAACCGAACACCCTCACGTCCGACACCGAAGTTAATTCACGATCATTTCCGACCCCCTGTTCATGCAATTCCTCCAGGAGTTTTCGATCGAACATGAGGTGATCTTCATCCAAACAGAGCCCGTTTTAGGCTTTGTTTGGGAATTTTTGGAGAACGGAGCCCTATACGTGCCCGGATGGGAGATAGGGTGAACTCTGAAAAAATGGTGGTTTTAGGAGGGTGAACTCATGCGATTTGTTAGAGATTTTTCGTCCGGAGGATTGATTGAAAATTTTTTGAGCGAGGGGCCGGTAAAATAATTTTTGAAAAATTCCTTGTAAAAATTTTGCAACAGAGTCCGCTTGAAATTTTCTGGGCAAGGTTTGATTGAACGGTTCGCGACTTGCAAACGGGAGCTGAGGGGTCGATTGAAATTTTCCGGACAAGGTTTGATTTATTTTTTCAACCAAGGGTCTGGGTATTATTTCCGGCCCGGGACCCCACCCATCCCACCGAAACCCGGGGGCTGACCGACTCTCGCGTAACGGCCCAGCCCTGAGCCGGTCATCCCATGCCGTTTGACGATTGAGCGGTACAGGGACGGGCACCGGACCGGGCAACTTACCGGATAGATTGGGAGAGCGAGCGATCACTATTATAAATTAGTCATCAGCTTTTTCCAGGAGAGCCTTCACTTCGCGGTTGAGCACAGGCAGATTGGTTTCCAGTACACCCCAGACAACTTTGTCTGAAATTGTTGCGTACCCATGAATCAGCCGGTTACGAAAAGAAATAATTCTCGATGAGTTGCTGATCAACTTTGCAACAGAAGGGTCGTGCTGGATGGCCTGATTGAGCGCCTCTCCGATTATTTCAAACTGGCGTTCGACACCCGATCGAAGTAAAGGATCGTTCTGGTAATCGGCAAGAGTCTTGCCAGCAGTAAATTGCATAATCAGATCGGAGGCTTCTGCAATATCGAAAAAATATTTCTTTGTTTCATGCGGCTGCATAAATTTCGACCTGCGTATCTTCAAGGGATTTGCGGAAATACGGATTGCGGACTCCTCCCGGCTCAACAAGATCAACCGGGCGATTGAGCAGGTGTTCGAGATCCTCTGCGAGCCCGAAGTATTGATCTGCATGCTCCGAGGGTTGCATCTTTTCAAATTCAACGAGAAGATCAAGATCACTTCTGTCAGGATCAAACCGGTCATCGGTCACTGAGCCGAATACTGCGAGACGACGGACCCTGCGGTGAGTGCATATCCTGATTATCTCTTCTAAGTTCTGCTCGATGATGCGGTGCATGGGTAGATCCCGGACTCCTGGGAGTGTGTTTCTTAGTAATGTGGTGATCGTTCTCCCTGATAGTGCTTGCGATAACAAAGCCTCGGATCAATCGGAATCTCCATACGGGAGTGGAAAGTTTTGCCGGTGCCGGCGTTTTTGAGGCTCGCAGAAATGCACTTACCGGACCTTTTAGGAGAGTGAGTGATTCTCGAATGGGCTCAGCTACTCCAGTACCGGAAGGCCCGGTCCCCACCCATCCCGCTGAAACCCGGGGGCTGGCCTCCCTCGCGTAACGGCCCAACCCTGAACCGGTGATCGCATGCCGTTTGGCAGTTGTGCGGTACACAAGGCACCGGACCGGGCAGGTACCGGGCAACCCGGGCAACCTGAGGGTCATTTCCGGAATCTTTTTTCTGTACAATTTTCTCTAAGGACTTTCCGGAAAATGGGTATAAGTTGCCCGGGTTGCCCGGAAAATATTCCGGCCCGGGCCCCATCCCCTCCGGAAACCGGGGGCTGGCCGGCTCTTACGTAACGGCCCAGCCCTGAACCGGCCATCGCGGGGCGTTTGGCAATTGAGCGGTACAGGAACGGGCACCGGAGCGGGCAGGTACCGGAGCGTTTGGGGAGAGGGGGCGGTACCGGAAAGGGCTCAGCTACTCCGGTACTAGAAGGCAGGCCATGTTCCCCGGCTAGCCGGTGATTCTCCAGCAAGAATATTTCATAACCTATTTCCTGCGTCTCACAGTTTTTTCTATCCAATGACCGCATGCATGTTTTTGTCTGATAGTCAAAGAAGATCTATACCTGTAGGAGTCGTACGGATGGCGAAATATCTTGCTGATGAAAAATCGAAATAATACTAAAAAATAATTCAGCAATATAGAAGGGGAAAAGAGTCAATTTACTCTACTTGATCTTTAATTAATTCAATAATTTTACTGCGATTTTTATCTCCTATTCGCGCAACTCCTTTTCGAGGCAAAATTGTAAATCGGGGATATTTTGATAAAGTATCACAATTCTGATTACCGGTTACAATTACTGCTGAGTGAGTCATTGGTATAGATTCAAAAATACCTTTTGTTATAAAAAATTGTATATAATCACGAGGCAGTAAAAAAATGATGAGAGTGTATCCATTAACCAAAGTTCGAATTTTTTCAACAAACCCTGTATTTTCATCAAGGTTTTTTAATTCGGTTATTGTTTTTACATTTTTTGAGTATGGAATGATTGAAATGTTTTCATTTAGTAACCCGTACCTTCCGGAGATAATATGTAGATCTGTTGGAGTAATTGTTACCAATTTATTTGAAAAATCCCTTACTTCGGAAAACATACCGGAAAACATATACTTCGCAGGTCTAACATAGGTTTTCAGAATGGATTTATAATTTTCTTCATTTGCCAAATCGTCAGATGGAATTGTTGAATTATGCGTTTTTAATAATTTTATAAGAACATCGTCCTTTTCAATATCCATTCCTTTTGTGATCTTATTTGTCCATTTATTTATTTGAGGTAATTTTATCGCAGAGTCTTCTGTAATTATCAATACTCTCATTATGTTATTGTTATATCAGTCCGTTATTAGTTCTTTTCACACACTCTATCGGAGTATTAAACTGTTCATCTCACTCATTAATCATTAAGTGATTGCCATGATCAGATCGGGAGAGCCTGCATTTATTCATAAAAAAATCGACAATGGCAATAAAAATAAACTCCAAGATGCAGATTCTCCAATCCATTCTTGGTATCAATTTGTTTTAGGATATCCGCCTCATCTTGTCCAATATTATTTGTCAAAATTTGATATTCAGCCTAGTCAAATTGTGTTAGATCCATTTGCTGGAACGGGAACAACACCTGTCGAATGTATGAAATACGGAATCCGTAACTATGGAATTGAAGCAAATCGGATGGCATTCTTTGCATCTAAAGTAAAAACAAATCTCGCTCTTGAACCATCTGAATTAACAGAAGCGTTAGATTTTATTTCACAATCGGCAATATCATCTTTCAAAAAACATCACATTAGTGATATATGCCCACTAATTCCTGCAATTAAATCTCAAATGAGACCTATTACCTTAGAGGAAATACCAATTCTGATACCGGAACAATTGAAAATAATTCCCGCCGGATTCATAAGT
Source organism: Methanomicrobiales archaeon HGW-Methanomicrobiales-1 (assembly GCA_002839675.1). Lineage (NCBI taxonomy): Archaea > Methanobacteriati > Methanobacteriota > Methanomicrobia > Methanomicrobiales > Methanomicrobiales archaeon HGW-Methanomicrobiales-1. Next base: position 58,438 of record PGYM01000004.1, read on the forward strand.
GAGAAACCCTTGCATAAAGTCCTAATTTTAAAAGCAATTATTGAAAAAATTGAGGATGAAAATATTCGTGATTTCTTTACCCTTTCATTAGCTACTTTGATCGTTAAAAGGGCAGGAAATATAGGGTTTGGTCCAGAAATTTACAGGAAGAAGGCGAAATTGGATATTGATGCATTAGATTTTTTTATTTCAAATTCGAATCGTATGATTCAAGATTTAGAGAAATTTAAAAATGGGCGATCTGTGACAACAATAATTCAAGGGGATTCACGAAGCGTGAATGATTGTTTGAGTCCCCAATTAAAAGGAAAAATTGATTGTATTATCACATCGCCTCCGTACCCCAATGAGAAAGATTACACAAGAAGTACCAGATTAGAGAGTGTTCTTCTCGGATTTATCCAAGATAAAAAAGATTTGAGATCCATGAAAGAAAATCTCCTCCGTAGTAATTCTCGAAATATTTTCTATAAGGATAAGGATTGTGAGAACGTAAAGAATTTTATCAATATTGAAAATATTGCAAACGAAATTGAAGAAAAACGGATTCGTATGAATAAAGATTCGGGTTTTGAAAAGTTGTACCATAAAATCGTTCGTCACTATTTCGGAGGCATGTATCTCCATCTTAAAACATTGAAACCATTTTTATCTCCGAACGCAAAACTCGCATATGTAGTAGGAGATCAAATGTCCTTCTTTCAGACCCATATACCAACCGCTGATCTTTTAGGAGAAGTCGCTGAGTCTTTGGGGTACAAGGTATGTGAAATTGAACTATGGCGAACCAGGCATGCATCCGCTACGTCTCGTTCAATCGATGAAAATGTGTTGATTCTTGAAAACCAATGAGAGGTTGTTTTACAATGAAAAAAAATGGAGAACTATCGAATTACGAGAAAGTAATAGAAAATTTATTCTTTAAAAAATATCCAAAAACAGACGCCGATAAAGTTACTGAGATCCTTTTTCCAAAAACTGATTATGAAGCCTCTGCTCTTGCAGTAGGTGTAAAAGTTGAAAATATTCCCGATATCACATATACATTTAGAGTACGTTGTCCGTTTCCAGACTCAATACTAAAAACCGGTCACTGGATTATCGAGCCAAGAGGAAAAGGAAAATATGCATTTGTAAAACTTCAAAGATCCCCTTTCATCTCACTACAAGAAGAACTGACCGAAATTGAAATTATGAACGCGCTCCCCGAAATAGTGGAAAAATATACCGCAGATGATGAACAAGGGATGTTGTCATCAATCAGATATAACAGATTAATAGACATTTTCACAAAGGTAACTTGTTTCCATCTTCAATCTCATATCAGAGCATACAATGAGGGTAAAGGCCAAGTTGAAATTGATGAACTTTACGTCGGAATCGATCAAGAAGGAAGAAAATATATTTTTCCCATTGAAGCTAAAAGCCCGGACCAACGAGATAGATTGGGATGGGTCCAGATTACCAATATGGTTCAATATGCAAAAGAAGTCTATCCAGAATTGATCTGTCGTCCATTAGGTGCAAAACCTATTGACAAAAACAATATTTATCTTATCGAATTTGAAAACATATCTGATGTAAATACGATTAGAATTAAAGAAACACGCCGTTACAAATTGATAAGGAAAAACAAATCATCATAGGAGTTTGAACATTTAAAGTCAACCACAGCTGATAATTTAATCATTTTTTAAGAATAATCAATTAGAAATTCAATTCTTCAAAATCCACGGAACATTTTGCAAATTCTCAAAAACCGTTGAACGAGTGTATCTTGGCAAGATTATTCGCATCTAATCCCCCCTACCTCTTCCTCCGGACCTTCTGCTTCTTCACCGAAAGTTCATGCCCGACATGCATCTTCGCCCCCTCCGACTGCACATGCTTCGGCTTCTCCGCAGACAGGTTAGACTGACGCCGTTCCCTCACTGACGGTTGGTGCCCCCGCTTCTCCGGCTCCCGCAGCCGCTCCCCGGGCTTCCCGCCGCCCGGCCCCCGCTTCTTCTCCGGCCGCTGGTCCCTATGCAGGTCCTCGTACTCCAGCTCCCCGATGATATCGAGCGGCTCGGTGTTGCACTTCGTCAGCCGGATGATCTCCAGCAGCCGCTCCATGCCGATGAAATGCTCCGCCATCACTCTCGCGAGCGGCGTCATCACGAGCCTCGTGCCGTGCTTTTCCACCAGCTGGTGCGCAACAAGGTCCGGCAGCACCGGCTCCATGCTCCCCACCATCATCGTGTTGATCCGGTTGAGGTCCGCTTCCTCGCCATTGCACGCAATCGCGTTTGCCACGTACTCCTCCGAGCTCGCCTCGAACTCGTGGACGGGGGCGACTTCCTCCATCTCGCCCTTGAGCAGCTTGATTGCGATCTCCTCTTCGGTGCCCGGGTTCTCCCGCGAGTAACTGCCGCCGGGCTCTGCTAAAATCACCACGCGGCCGAGATCGTGGAAGTCGGGGCGTCCTGCCCGGCCTCCCATCTGGTTGAACTCCTGCACCGAGAGCCAGTCGCGGCCCATCGCCAGCGCATCGAAGATCACCTGCGAAGCCGGGAAATCCACGCCGGCCCCGAGCGCTGCGGTCGTGACTACGGCCATCAGTTTTCCCGTCAGGAACTTGCCCTCCACGTCCCGGCGTTCCACGGAGCTTAAGCCCGCATGGTACGCAGCCGCCCGGATACCGAGCGCATCAGCGATCGTATGGCACCGGGCCCGGGCGTTTGTAAAGATGATCGTCTGGCCCCGGAAGCCTTTCGAGGAAGTCCGCTTGTACTCCTCGGTTGTCAGCTGCTTGATCATCGGGATCTTCATCTTGCGCTCGAGAAAGAGGAGGTACCGCTCCAGCCCTACCGGCCGGTCGGCATACACCACGAGCGTGCAGTTCAGTTTCTTGGCAAGAATTTTCGGCGACCCGATAGTGGCCGAGAGATACAGGAACTGGGCCTGCGGTGCGAGATACTTGAGCCTCGCGATCATCCCGTCGAGCCGGTGGCCGCGTTCCTTGTCCTCCAGCATCTGGACTTCATCGATGATCACGGTCCCGATATTCTGCATCTTCTGGCCCCGGCGGATCATATTGTCCACGCCTTCGTACGTGCCGATGATGATGGGCGCCTGCGGATTCCGGTCCCCGATCTTCCGGGTCTCGGGAAGATTGAGCCGGCTCGTGCCGGTCAGGAGCCCGGACTTTGCAAACCTGGCGTACCGCTCGGTAAAGCGCTCGTACTTCTGGTTTGCCAGCGCCACGAGCGGGACTAAGAAGAGCGTCCGGCCCCGGCCTTCCATAAAGTTCTTGATCCCCGCCATCTCGCCGATGAAGGTCTTGCCGCTCGCGGTTGCCGCAACAACGAGCAGATCTTTTCCCCGGAGCAGCCCGGCCTCTACGGCGAGATGCTGCGCCGGCATCAGCTGCTTGACCCCGCTCGCTTCCACAAAAATCCGGGGCAGCGGCAGCTCATCGATGGAGGCCGTTGTCATCACCGGGTGGGCCTCGAGCTTGTCGAAGATCGCCGACTCCATCGTGATCTTGTCGGGCGAGAGGGTGGCTAACACCCGGTCAAGATTCCGGTAACTCGCGAGCAGTTTTTCGAGATGCACGATCCCGTCGCGTCCCAGCCTGCCGATATGCGAGACCTCGCGGCGCAGTTCCTTTCTCCCGCAGTCAAGACAGATCTTCTCGTTCTTGCCAAACGTAATCGCAGTCTCGTCCTCGATGGGCGTGTACCGCTCGTCGAGCAGGCACATCCGGCAGAGGTTGACCGTCCCGGCCTTTACCTGGAACGCCTCTAAGAACTCCTCGAAGAGATGATCCTTTTTCACCATCCGCACGTCCGACTCGCGGAGCTGGGCGATGAGCTCCTTGCTCGGCGTGTGCACGTATTCTTTCTTGGAGCCCCATCGCACCCGGTATTTCGTGGGCCGGGGACCCCGGGGCGTTGCCATCATCTCGACATACGCAGTCCCCCGCACGCTCTTGCCATCGTAAAAGAGGAGCTTGTAGTTGCCACTCCGCTGGAGCTGGACAATGATCTTCATGGCGCAATCAGGTCGTGGATCACGTACGCGAGTTCCACGCTCTCCAGCCGTTTCAAGAAATCCGTGAACTCTTCATCAACAATAATAATCGCACACTCGATCCCGTGGAACGCCGCCTCGATCACGCCTTCGCGGGCGCCAAAGAACATATCGGGTTTCCTGCCCGCCGCTTCGAGCGCAATATAGGCTTCGAGACCAACTGCCGCAACCATGCCCGCCTCGCGGGTGATCGCCAGCAGCTCGGCCCGCTTGACTTTCTTCGAGCCCCCGTGCTGGATCCGGGGCACCTTGCAGACATGGATCATGCCTTCCTTGTGCTCGATGATCCCGTTGAGCCGGGCCACGCCCACATCTTGGCCCTTCTTGGCATCCGCAACCACCATGCCGGTTGCCGCAAGCGGGGATTTTCCCGCATAGAGAAAACCGTCTTTCATGTACACGCCGACTTCGTCATCCTTGTGCAGGTTCTCGTCAGCAATCGCTGCCCAGACGGAAACCTGCTGGATGATGTCGCGCCGGATATGCCGGGCATAGGACTCCAGCGACTCGGCATTGGCCAGCACCCACTCGATGCCGGACTTCGTTACTTCGTAATTGCCGCGACCAATGGCCGAGACCATGCCTTCATCAACCAGTTCGCGGATATATTCCGAGATTGCCTGCGGGGTTACTCCCATCTTCTCGGCAATCTCCTGCTGCCGGACGGCCGGCTGGTGCTCGGCGATCTCCACGAGAATCTGGAGTCGCGAGACTTCACGTTTGCTGCGCAGAATAGAGTAAAGGGGATCCTTAGCGCCCAGTGTCAAGCAGCACCAGTCCCTGCCCTTTGACATCCATATGGGGAATCCTTTTTGCAATGCCCTTGACAAAGACCGGGCTGATGCTGAACTTGCGGGAGAGATCGTTTATCGAACTGTTGCCTTTCGTCAGTTCGCCTTCGATCTGGTCCACGACTTCCCGGAGATTCTCGTCATTGGAGAGCGAGAGGTAGATGATATCGGCGAGATCGGAAAGGTTGCACTGGAAGTTTGCCCGGAACTTATTGTAGGTGGCCCGGAACTCTTTCTCCGGCTTGGAACCGGGTTTTGGCATACGCCACTGTTCTTCGACAAGGTTGCCTTTCTTTAAAAGCTGGAGGCAGACTTCCACCGATTCCCCGCCAACATGCGCTTTTATTTCTTCTTCAGTCAGCCATGATTTATTGAGCAGTTCATAGACCTTTTTAAAAGAGGGATCATTGAACGTCATGAGGAGCGGAACGAGTTCCACTGGATCGTTTACAATTCGAATATGTCCCGGCACGGTAAAATCCCTATAATTATATCGGTGTACGAGCCAATAAGTTTTTGCGGCAAAGCCATGCGAAAGACGGGCAGGATCACAATATGCGGAATTGTTCAGGGAGTCGGGTTTCGCCCGTTTGTTTACGCACAGGCAACGACGCTGGGCATTGCCGGGACCGTGAAAAATCTCGGCAGCGAAGTGGAGATTTTTGCACGGGGAGCGCGGTTTGAGGAGTTTTTGGCGGCCGTGACCCGGGGACCCCCACTCTCACGCATTGATTCGGTTACAGTTTCTAATACAGAAGCCCCAATTCCGGACGGTTTTTTTATCCTCCCGAGCGCCACGGGATCGTTCAGCGGCATGATCCCGCCCGATATTGCGTGCTGCGATGAATGCATTGCAGATATTTCCCGGAAGGGCGGCCGGTACGAGAATTACTGGGCCACGTCCTGCGTGAACTGCGGACCCCGGTACAGCATCATCAACGAGATCCCGTACGACCGCGAACGCACGTCCATGGACGAGTTCCCGATGTGCCCGGCCTGCGCAAAGGAATACAACGACCCGCACTCCCGGCGCCACCATGCGCAGACGATTGCCTGCGCTGAGTGCGGGCCGAAGATCGAGCTCTTCGATACGGAAGGCCGTAAGGTGGACTGCTGCAATCCGGTGAAAGAAGCAGCCCAGCTGCTCGACGCGGGAAAGATTTTGGCAGTGCGGGGAGCCGGCGGGTTCCATCTCGCGTGCATTGAGAACGCGGCGGGCGAACTGAAACACCGGCTCGGCCGGATCGAGCAGCCGTTTGCGATCATGGTGCGGCCGGATTATATCGACCGCATTGCTGAAGTTTCGGCGCAGGATCGCGCCTTACTCACGAGCCCGGTCCACCCGATCGTTGTCCTCACAAAACGCGATACCACCGCCCACGCTGCGATCAGCAATATCCATACGATCGGCTGCATGCTGCCCTACACGGGGCTCCACCACCTCCTCTTCTCGTACCTGAAAAACCCGCTCCTCATCATGACAAGCGCGAACATGCCCGGCTACCCGATGATCACGGCGATTGACCAGGCCATGGCAAAGCTGAACCGGGACGTGGATTTCTTCTTAACCCACAACCGGACGATTGTGAACCGGTGCGACGACTCCGTGATGCGGGACGGGTACATCATCCGGCTCTCGCGGGGAATTGCGCCGAAGCGGACCGCCATCGATCTCGGCAAGCGCTGTATCCTTGCAGTCGGCCCGGAGCTGAACGCGAACGCGACCATCTACCGCAACGGGTTTGCCGTCACCTCCCCGCACGTGGGCAATGTGCGGAACCCGGCAACGCTGGAATATCTCCAGGAAACCGTCCGCAACCTCCAGCGGGTTCTGGGAGCGGAGTTCGAAGTGATCGCCCACGACCTCCACCCGCAGTTCCTCTCGACCCGGTTCGCCCGCGAACTGGCGGCCGAGCACGAACTGGAACTTATCCCGGTCCAGCACCACCGGGCCCATATCGCGGCCGCGACCACGGAGCCCTGCATCGGGATCGCCATCGATGGGGTCGGGTACGGGGATGACGGCACGGTCTGGGGCGGGGAGATCTTCTCCGGGCAGGTGCCGGACTTAAAGCGGGTGGCCCATCTCGAACCGGTGGCAATGCCCGGCGGGGATCTGGCCACAAAGTTTCCCGAGCGGATGCTCTACGGGATTTTGCCGGACGAAAAGATTCTCGCTCTTCTCGCGGAGCGGGGATGGGCGGACATCGAGCTCGGCGTGATCCGGAAACAGGTGGCCTCGGGCTTCAATGTCACGCAGACGAGCAGCACCGGCCGGGTGCTCGATGCCGCTGCGGCCCTGCTCGGCATCTGCCGGGAGAGAACCTACGATGGCGAACCCGCGATGAAACTCGAAGCGGCTGCGTATGGCGGGAAGGCCGAACCGTGGGAGCTCGTATACAATTCGCAGGCCGGCTGCGAGATCCTCTCCACCCGCTCGCTCATGGCAACGGCACTCGCCCGACAGCAGGAAGCCCGGGGCGATCTCCGGGTTGTGCGAAACATTGCCGCATCGTTCCAGTACAATCTCTCGCGGGGCATCGCGGCAATGGCGATCCGGGCAGCTGAACGCGACGGCATGCTGAAGATTGCGGTCAGCGGAGGCGTTGCAATCAATCACGCGATCCGCGAAACGATCCGGAGCGAAATTACCGGCGCGGGTTATGACTGCGTGATCAATGCAGATTACCCGCCGGGCGATGGCTGTGTATCCTTCGGGCAGTGCGTGTACGCCGGAAAACGCCGGGAATAATAAAAAAGTCGCCATACGCCCGCCAGCCCGCTGATTCGAGCATTTTATCCGTGAGGAAACCTAAACAAAGGTGTAACTGCGATGGAACCACCCGAAGTACCAGTCAAGGAAAAAGAGCGGACAATAGAAACCCTTGAACAGGATCTCAATGATCTCCGCCAGGGCCTCACGGTAGTTGCAGAGTTCTACAAGGATCTCGAAGCGGGCTCCAAAAAGCAGGACGCATCCCTGGCGCTCGATGAAGAGATCGTCAAGCCCCTGATGGAAGATGAACTCGAATTCGAGAGCATCTGGAGTTTTCACGAAGAAGTCCTGGTGGGAGATACCATGGCCCATGTTCCCTGCAATGAAATGTATGAGGCATTTTCGGAGTACTGCACCCGGACCGGCAGGCCCGTGGTGGACCAGGAAGCCTTTGAATTTGTTTTTGCCCGGATGGAAAATCCCGAGCCCCGGTGCGATCACGGGGACTGGGTCGGGTACCGGCTCCGCTCCGCAAAGGAATAAACGAAATCTCCGGAAAATCAACCCGGAATCATATCAGAAGTTCTATAAGGTAGAATCTTCGATATTTTTTGATGAGCATCAAAAAGGAACAGATCGGCAGACACTGTCCCTATTGCGATGCGATGGTCACGTACGATGAATATTTTTGTCGTGCCTGCCACAAGAGAATTTTTGACCAGAACCAGCTGGACGCACCCTCGACCCTTGCACCGGAAACCTATGTTGTCGGGCTCCGGAGGGTGTACTTTTCTGCCCTGCTCTCGATCATCGGTGTCGGGCTTGCTCAATTCTATAACGGCGACACACTCAAAGGAGTCGCGTTTTTTGGCGCATTTCTTCTCGTGGCATTCGGGGGGATTGGCGGGAGCCAGTACCATGCCCTGCTGTATTTCGGTATCTGGATTGCCGCCACGTGCGAGGGGATCTATTCGGCCTGGGAGATCAACCAGTACAAGAAACCCTATGCCGGCAAGAGTTTGCTGATCTGGGCAGAACTGGGATTTCTGGCACTGATTGTCGTGCTCCATTTTGTAACAGGGATCCCGGATGTAGTATACCTGGGGAAATTTTTCCCGCTCATGGACCTGTGGATGGTGTTGTGAGGGGACGGCCATCCGGATGAAATTATTATTTTTTTTAACCCGCTGAATTTCTTTTTTCTGCGGAATGTTGACAAATTTAACCTGCGAATTTGACGCTCCCGGGGGCTCTGCCCCCGCCGCGTGGGCGACCCCTGGTAACGATAACGCCAGAACAGGTTATACGGCACCATCGCTCAGCGCAGGGGTGGGCCATGGGAGGGGACAGGCACTGTCCCCTCCCTATCAAATCAGAATCGACAAACAGCACTGACCCGGCAGACCCATAAATTTTTTCCCGATTACGTGACGCAACAGTGCCAATCTGAAACTAAAAAAATCACAACGGAAATTTTTCCCAAGAATTTCTCCGGCAGCAATCGCTGCTCCATCAATAAACTTTGAAAATACCGGACAAGAACCCGGAAGGTCCCGGACAAAATCAGAATAAAACAGAACTACGATAATTCAACGAACGAGAAAGAAAAAAGAGATTAGCCGAACAGGGCACCGAGCCCTGCCATACCGCTCTCTTCCTCTGCTTTCTTGTCTTCTTCCTTGGGCTCTTCCTTGGCTGCTGCTGCTGCGCCTGCTGCTGCGGGTGCTGCTGCGACTGCAACCTGAGCGACTGCTGCCTTGGAGATTGCTTCTTCGATGTTTACGCCATCGAGTGCTGCAACGAGTGCCTTGACACGGGATTCATTAACTGCTACACCGGCGGCAGTAAGGACTGCCTTTACGCCATTCTCATCGACTTTCTTACCTGCTTTGTGCAGGAGAAGTGCTGCATAGATATACTCCATCTTAATTCACCTCAAATAATCTCAAATTATTATTTAACCAGGCCGTTGATCGCCTGGCTTTCTGCATGCGCTTTACCAATAATCGCATCGATAACGTCTTTCTCGTAGATCGCTGCCTCGACTGCAAGACCGCGGGCATCCCGGACGGCCTTCGTCAGGATAGCTTCCATCGTGTCTTTCGTCGGGATTGCTTCGTTAACCGACAGGTTGAACGCCTGGAGGCTCGCGAGCTGGATCTGTGCGAGGATGACGGTTTCGTCTACCGCGAGGACCGAGGGCTCAAAGATTCCGCCTTCATGGTACGCGACCTGCAGTGCAAGTCCAACGTCCATCGGCTTGATTTCGAGCTTGGCCAGAACTGCTGCCAGCTTAGGGGAGATGACTCCGCCTTTCTTGACAACGGTCTTGGTCTCTCTTATCTTGACTTTGCCGCCTTCAATTGCTGCGGGTATGCCTGCCTGCTGGAGTTCCCCGACAATCGGGCCCGGCTTGAAACTGGTCGGACCTTTCTCGATGACGATATCCTCCGGTGCTTTCTCACCGGGCTTTGCCGCCATCTTGGTCTTGGTCTTTTCCAGCTGCTTGAAGAGCTTGAACGGGTTGTCGTTGGTGAAGATAATCGCCGAGTGACCGGAGATGTACTTCGAGAGGTCCTTGACGTCGCCGCCAATATCCTCAAACGCGTGCTTGATCAGCGTGTTCCTGGTCACTTTGATGACAGCTTTTCCCCGCAGGTTCCTGCGGATCTGCTGCACCTGCTGTGCCGGGATACCGTACATGTCCACAAGCCCGATTAAGGCGAACTGCTTTGCGTTCTTCTTAATCTCTTCGACTTCGTCCTTTTTCCAGGTGGGCAGGTGGTGGGTATACAACGCCATTATTCCAGCCTCACTGCGGGACCCATCGTGGTCTTGACAAAGATGGAACGAACGTTCAATGGACCCTGGTCAAGGACTGACTCGATCCTTTTTACGATCGTTTCAATGTTCTCGGCGACCTGCTCCGGCTTCATTGCCGTTGTACCGACCTTTGAAGAGAAGACCGTCTTATCCTTGGTTCGGATTTTCACCGAGTTGCGGAGACGTTCGACAATCGGGCGGATGTCCTGCTGTGCAGGAATCGGCATCGGCATTCTGCCCCGCGGACCGAGCCGGGGACCTAAGTACCGACCGACAACTGCCATGACACCCATCTCTGCAAGGAAGTACCGGTATGAACTGGCAACTTTCCGTGCTTCGCGGGGCTGACCGCCGAGTCGTTCAACTTCTTCAGGGCCGATAATCAGTTCAACCTTGGCTTCTTTAGCCTGCGTGACGATGTCGCCCTTCCCGATGACACAGATACGGATTGTTTCTCCGGTGCCGTGGGGGAGCATAATCGTCTCGTCGATACGATTTTTCGGCTGCGCCATATCGATATTCTTGAGATTGATGGTAATATCGATGCTCTCAGAGAACTTCCGCTCTGGCGCTTTTTCTACCGCCGTTTTTACGGCTTCCAAAATTTTGGCCCTATCAACCATCAGATTCCTCCATAGTTCTGCGACCGTTTCCGATCTCCTATGGTTTTCTCATGTTACTTCACGAGAACGCTGTCATACTTGCCTTGTGCGATTAAAGCGAGAACCTCTTTGGGTTTCTTGCCGTCAACGCTGACTCCCATGCTGACACACGTACCGATGACTTCCTTGACGGCAGTCTTCAGCTCGTACGAGAGCATGTTTTCGAGTTTCATGTTGGCAATTCTGATAGCGGCCTCGAATGGTAGATTGCCTACCACTTTGACGTTGGGCTCTGCGGATCCTTTCTCGATATTGGCCTCTTTCTTGATGAGTGCCGACACCGGGGGAATACCCACGGTGATCGTGAATTTCTTTTTGTCGTCAACGGTAACGGTGACCGGGACCTGCATTCCATTGAATGAGGCGGTCTTTGCGTTGATCTCATCGACAACAGCTTTCACGTTGATACCGAGTGGTCCGAGCGAAGGTCCCAATGGGGGACCTGCGGTTGCCTTTCCGCCGGGTACTAAAACCTCGACCACATCTGCCATAGTCTTTGCACCATGCCGTCCCTGAAACAGGGCTCCAAGCTTGGGTCTGTAAATATTGATGGCAAATGACATAAAGGTGATCTTGGGCTGAGGGTGGGCAATCTTACTAATCCCATGCGAGGGTCGTCCCACCTCCCATTCCGGCCCCATCCCAGCCCCCGATTCCCCCATTCCAATATTCCCGACCGGCCAGTTAGAGCCATTTTCCGGCCAGTTAAAATAAATTCCCGCCAAAAAGCACCCGATTGCCAAACGAACGATTATAGAAGGAGATAAACCGGCCAGTACATAGCTGTTTGAATAGCCGATCGCGGAGCCACGCGGTAGATTGGATGACCAGGGAAAAAACGCAGAAATTCACCCTGCAAAAAACCGCCCATAGAAGCGATTGGCGAGGCGATCCCCGATACCCGCGATGGGCTGGACGGTCGGCGGGAGGAAACGGGGGATTGGGAAATTCCCGGTTTCAGGTCGGATAATCCAACCGGATATTCGGTTGTACCGGAACAGTTGTATTAATCCAAAGAATTGACGGCTATTCTCAAATCAGAGCCAGAAATTGATAATAATTCTTGAATTTGTTAGAATTTCTGTTAAAAATAAAACATATTACTTAATTAATATGAGATGTAACAAAAGATATTCAGAGATGGTTTTTTGATTCGCATTGTTTATGTCGACGATGAACCCGGCCTTCTTGAAATAGGTAAACTCTTCTTGGAATGGGATGGTCAGTTCAGCGTCGATACATTTACCTCTGCTTTTGACTGCCTTTCCCACCTCACATCGGAGAACTACGATGCCATCATCTCCGATTACCAGATGCCGGATATGAACGGGATCGAATTCTTAAAAAAGATCCGCTCGTCCGGTAATACCATTCCGTTTATCCTCTTCACCGGCAGGGGCCGGGAGGAGGTGGTCATCCAGGCATTAAATGAAGGAGCAGATTTTTATCTCCAGAAAGGCGGCGCGGCAAAACCCCAGTTCGCCGAGCTTGCGCACAAAGTCCACCAGGCAGTAAAACAGAAACTGGCCGAAAAGGCACTGCGGGAGAGCGAGACGCAACTCCGGGCAACACTCGAATCCACCACAGATGGTATCCTTGCTGTCGACAATTCCGGCAAGGTGCTGCAGATCAGCCCGCAGTTCGCCAGGATCTGGCATATTCCCCCGCATATCATAGAGCATAACGATGACAAGGCATTGCAGGATTTCGTGCTGAACCAGCTGACAGACCCCGATGCAGTTCTCCGGAAAGTCAAGTCACTTTACGGTTCAGATGCCGCGGACACCGACACGCTCACCTTAAGGGACGGCCGGGTGATCGAACGGCATTCTTTCCCCATGATCATGGACGGTGCCCGTATCGGCCGGGTCTGGTCCTTCCGTGAAGTCACCGAGAGAAAACAGGCCGAAGAAGCACTCAGGGAAAGCCAGGAAGAACTCAGTACCATTCTTAATGCGGCACAAGTCGGCATCGTACTCATAGATGCAGAATCACATACGATACTCCGGGCAAATCCGAAGGCTCTCTCCCTCATAGGGGCATCAGAAAGTGATGTAGCCGGTACCATCTGCCACACATTCATTTGCCCGACCCAACGGGGAAAGTGCCCGGTAACCGATCTCGGTCACGATATCAATGCCTCAGAACGGGTCCTTCTTACTAAGAATGGCAAAAAAATACCCATCATCAAGACGGTTGTCCTGACACAGATCGGCAACCGGAAAGTCCTGGTGGAATCCTTTTTTGATATCACCGATCTCAAAGAGGCAGAACAAAAACTACTCCAGAAGAATGAAGAGATCCATACTGCATTTGAACAGCTCACCTCTGCTGAAGAAGAACTCCGGCAGAATTATGACAAACTCAGTAAAAATGAACAGGCGTTACGGGAAAGTGAAGAGATGTTCCGGGCTCTTGTTGAGCACTCGCTTGACAGCATCGTGATCACAGATTTTACCGGCACGATTCTCTTTGCAAACAGGACAACAGGACTTATTGTAGACAGAACAGATTATGAGGCATTGATCGGGAGGAACGTGCTGGAATTTGTCGATCCGGTATCAAAGGCAGACATGCATCGTGATTTCAGTATCGCTGCGATGGGTGTCGATGCCTACCTAGTCCACTATAAAATCATCACAGAAACAAAACGGGAGATCTGGGTCGAGTGCATAGGAAAGAAAATCCAGTTCAGGAACACAGCAGCCATGCTGATATCCATACGGGATGTTACAAAACGCCGGAGAGATGAGGAGTTATTACGGGAATCAGAGAACAAATTTGCCACCGTCTTCAGGAGCAGCCCGGTTGCGCTCACGCTCGTATCGGCAACGGATGGGACATTTGTCGATGTCAATGATGCATTTCTGGCCAGTACCGGGTATTCCCTCGATGAAGTGATTGGCAGGACACCAAAAGCCCTGGGGATTTTTGTTGACAGGAATGAACACGAAAAGCTGGCCTCCGCCATTAAGGAAAAGCAACGCGTGTTCGGCCTTGAACTGAAGTGCCGGACAAAAACCGGGGAGATCCAAACCTGCCTGTTCTCCTCCGGCATTATCCTGATGGGAGGAAAACCTCACATCCTCTCAACCGTTGAAAATGTTACCGAACGTAAAGCTGCAGAGATTTCCTTCCAGGCAATGGTCAGGACCATGGCAGTTACAACCGGGATTAATTCTCTCCAGAAGATTACGGAAAATGTCAGTACATGGCTGGGAGCCGAATGTGTCATGGTTGGCGAGATCCAGCCTGACAGAGAAACAGTCAAAGTCGTGTCCATGCTCCTTGATGGCAGGGAGATTTCAGATTTTTCCTATAAACTCAAGGGAACTCCCTGCGAAGATGTTGAGAAAATGGGATTCTGCTTCTATCCGGATAACGTCATCCAGCTCTTCCCGGAGAGCAGGGATCTTGTTGAGCTCAATATACGGGGATATATTGGCACTTCCCTGCAGAATTCCGCGGGACAGGTAATCGGCATTCTCTGCGCCCTCTTCCGTAACCCGGTAAAAGTCACGCCATCTCAGCAGGAGATCATGAGCATTATTGCGGTAAAAGCAGCAGCCGAGCTCGAGAGCACCCGGATGATGGCTGCACTCCGGGATAGCGAGGAGAGGTTCCGCATGCTGCTCCAGCAGGTTCCTACCGTAGCGGTCCAGGGCTACCGGATGGATGGTACAACGCACTACTGGAACAAAGCGTCCGAAAACATTTACGGGTATACTGCGGAAGAAGCGAACGGCAGGAACCTGGTTGAACTGATCATTCCCCCGGAGATGCGGGAAGATGTCCGGGGCGCAATGAAGTACATGGCGGAGAGCGGCCAGCCTATCCCGGCATCAGAATTATCACTCATGCGAAAAAACGGGTCACGGGTTGAGGTGTTTTCCAGTCACGCCATCGTCAAAACGGCACAATGCGAAAGGGAACTGTTCTGCATAGACATTGATCTTACCGAGCGCAAACAAGTGGAAAAGGCACTCCGCCAGGCAAACAAAAAACTCAACCTGCTCTCCGGCATCACCCGGCATGATATCAGCAACCAGCTGATGGCACTGCAGAGTTACCTTTCCATGATAAAGATGAAGCAACCCGGGTCACCGCAGGATAAATATTACTTGAAAATCGCATCCGCTGCAGAGCGGATCTCGGCCATGATACGGTTCACCAAGGAGTACGAGTCGATTGGGGTCACTGCCCCGGTCTGGCAGGAATGCCGGGCACTCGTGGACAATGCCGCAAAGGGGATCCCGCTCGGAAAGACCACCGTGGAAAATGATCTTCCTGCGGGCCTGGAGATTTACGCTGATCCGCTCATTGTTAAGGTCTGTTACAACCTCATCGACAATGCAGTACAGTACGGTGGGAAGATCACAACCATCCGGTTTTCCGGAGAGGAACGCAATGGCGATCATATCGTGATCTGCGAAGATGACGGGGACGGCGTGTTGATGGATGAGAAAGAACTGATCTTCGAACGGGGTTTTGGCAAGAATACCGGACTTGGTTTGGCTTTATCAAGGGAGATTCTTGATATTACCGGCGTCACGATCCGTGAGACGGGCGAGCCGGGTAAGGGGGCACGGTTTGAGCTGACTATTCCCAAAGCGGCATCCCGGTTTGCTTAAACGCAACCGGACACAATAACAAAAAAACCCTGAAAAATATCCCGGCTTATTGCAGATGCTGAAAATTCTTCCGCAGTTCATTTTCTATTGCAATCAGCTGTTCGTACGCAGCGCTCAGCTCATCGTTCTTTTTCCTCAGTTCCAGTTCTGCGGTCTTCCTGCTGGTGATATCTTCGAGAGATTCAACGGCTCCGATGATTTCTCCCTCCCGGTTTTTGATAAAACCCGCCGTGAAACGAAGCCATTTTCCCACCTGCCCCATATCCGGGAAGAAATCCGTTGCTTCATAGGCATCTTCGATGAGGACCGATTTCGCATACTTGTCCCGGTAGCATGCCGGAATATCATCCATTGCGCTCTCCACGAGAAGATCCGAAAGGCATGGACGCCGGGAAGGATAGAACGCTCGCCAGTGTTCATCGGTCCCGATCATCTCATCTGCCGCGATACCGCTGTACATGGCGAGTGCACGGTTCCAGTAGAGGATCTTGTGATCGCGGTTGATCACGAACTGCGGTATCGGGGATTCCTGGATGATCGCGTTCAGGGTAGTCTCCTTTTCTTCAAGAGTCCCTTGGCTTATTGCAAGATCATTATAACTGGATCTCAGCTCCTCTTCTGCTGCGGTCAGCTGTTCATACGCTGCATACAGCTCATCATTCTTTATCTTCAGTTCCAGTTCTGCCGTTTTCCGTTCAGTGATATCCCTGCCAACCGACTGGTATTCAACAATCGTGCCGGTTTCATCGAAGATTGCCCGGTCACTCCACTGGTGGTGCCGGAAAGAACCGTCCGGTAAAATAACCCGGTGCTCTATGGTTGCTACCGGACTGTCCCGGGTCAGGGATGCGAAATGCGAGCTGATTTTCCCGCCTTCATCTTCCGGGATCCGGGGGATGAACCGGTGACCGATGGTCCTTTCCACCTGTAGCCCAAAATGCCGGCAATAGGCATTGTTCACGAAATTGTGGGTTCCATCCGGCCTGAACCGGCAGATAAATTCAGTCTGGTCCTCGACCACATTCCGGAACCGTTCTTCACTAACCTTCAGAGCCCGCTCTGCACGTCGTTTCTCAACAGCCCGTATAATTTTATGACTGAGTTCCCGGAATTGTGATTGAATATCGGTTCCCTTCTGGACATAATAGTCCGCACCGGCATCGAATGCCTGGATAACAATTTCTTCCCGCCCTTTGCCGGTAAAAAGAATGAAGGGGAGATCGGGATATTGGGATCGGACTTTTTTGAGCAGCGCGATTCCATCCATTTCCGGCATCTGGTAATCGGAGATGATACCATCGTAATCCCTCTTTTTTAGCAGGGCGAGTACTTCTATTGAAGAGGGCGTGGTTTCAATAGCAAACAGACCATCGTGTTCAAGGAATTTTTTTCCCAGATCCAGAAGGGCCGGTTCATCATCAACATAGAGAACGGAAATACGATTACTGGGCACCGGCACGTAAAACACCTAAAAAACGCAAAGAAACAGCCAATTCATCGCATGCCAGTCATGATACCGAAAGATTCGGACGCAGGATAATTTTTTATTTTCTTCATATTATTCATCGGATAGCAAACCAGGATAACCCGAAGATTATACCATTAAACAAAATTTGTTTATCTGCTATATAAATTTTTATACATTTGATTATCAAAAGCATATACACTATGATTATTTCAGGAACGGAGGATTACTTCTAGTGATTATCCGGCATCTGCCAGACTGACAATTGACGGAGTGAGTATTCTGGACGAGAAACATTACCGGAATATTATTGGCCTTTTAAAAGAAGCGCAGAAAGGGCTGACTATCGAAGAAATATCAAAAAAACTGAACCTGAGCAGAATCACCACAACAAAATATCTCAATTCCCTCTTCGCTTCCGGCCAGGTGAATATGAGAAAACTCGGCCCGGCAAAAGTATTCACCCTCTCAGCAAGACTGCCGGTGGAACAGATCCTCAACCAGTCATCGGACCTGATCCTTATTCTTAACGAATCTTACATCATCAGGCAGGTCAGCGAATCCTTCCTTCTGGCATTTGGGATCAGTAAAGATCAGCTGGAAAACCAGAATATCGATACAACAGTCATCGGCCCTGACCTGATCGACCGGATCCGGGATCCCGTAAAACAGGCAATGGCGGGAAAAGAGTCTGTTGTCAACGCGTGGATTCCGGTACAGAAAGAGAGGAGGGCATTTCGTATCCGGGTAATCCCTCTTGCTTTTGGCTGGGGAGATAAAGGGGTCGCGGTCATGCTTGAGGATCGGACAGAAGAGATCCTGGCACAGGAAGAAAACGCCCTGCTTGCCGATCTGCTCAACGACTCCCCGGCAGCCATTATTGTTTCCGATTTTGAGGGTAATTTTCTCTACTCAAACAAAAAAAATCTCGATCTGCATGGATATTCGCAGAGCGAGTTCCTGAACCTGAACATCTCCCATATCGGTACCCCGGAGTCTGAAAAACTTAAGGACGGACTTTTTAAGGAACTTAAAAAAGCGGGTGAATTATCATTTGAAGTGGTTCATTTCCGGAAAGACGGGGAGCAAATCCCGCTCGAAGTTCATGCGAAAATGGCAACGTGGGGAGATCGGGACGTAAGCATCGGTATTGCCACCGATATATCCGAGCGAAAACAGGCAGAACGCGCCTTAAAGGAAAGTGAACGCAGATTTGCTGACATCATCGATTTTCTTCCCGATGCCACGCTGGTCGTGAACAGAAAAGGCACGGTCATCGCCTGGAATCGCGCCATTGAAGAGTTCACCGGGGTCAAAGCCGGAGAGATTGTGGGAAAAGGGGATTATGCCTATGCAACTGCCATGTACGGGGAGCGCCGGCCGTTCCTTCTTGATCTTATCTTCCAGAATGATCCGGATGTGCAGAAACACTACCGTCACTTCAGTAAAAAGGGAAATACCATTACGGCAGAAACTACCCTGACCCCTCCCAGAGCCGAAAAACGGCTTGCCTGGCTGAAAGCTTCTCCGTTGTATGACAAGGACGGCAGGATTACCGGGGCGATAGAATCCATCCGGGATATTACCGATCTCAAACGGGCAGAAGAAGAATTGCGCGAATCGGAACACAAATTTGCCACGGTCTTCCGGAGCAACCCGGTTGCACTTACGCTTGTATCGGCAACGGATGGAGTATTTGTCGAAGTTAATGACGCATTTTTAACACGTACCGGGTATGCCCGGAAGGAAGTAATCGGCAAAACCTCCGGGGAACTGGGAATTTTTGCCGAGGATGGAAAATATGGAGAGATGGTCTCCCGGCTAAAAACCCGGCAGCACATCCATGGCATGGAATTGCGGTGCCGGATAAAATCCGGCGAAATCCGGACCTGCCGGTTTTCAGCCAGTGTTATTGTCATGAGCGGCGGGCCCTACATTCTCTCTACGGTAGAAGATATCACCCAACGAAAAATGGCAGAGGAGGCCCGGCAGCAACAAACACAGGGGCTTGCAACCCTCAATGCACTGGCAATAGATCTGGCATCGATGCCGTCAGGTGAACCGTGTGAAAAGATCATTTTGAAAACGCTCATGAAAATGTCCGGCGCTGTTGCGACATGGTTTTCCCACTATGACCCGGTGGACCGTTCGCTCCGGGTAAGCGATATGGAAATTGCGCCGGGCATGATGGAAAAAGTTGTCCATCTGCTGGGCAAACGGCCTTATGATATGCGGATACCGCTGAACGATAAGATGTACCGGGAGATTACCCGGGATATCGTGGGTAAGAGAAGGACCCTGACCGAGATCAGTTTCGGGCAGATCCCGCCCGTTGTCAGCGCAGCGATCCAGAAAATGGCTGGCGTTGATCGGTTCATTGGCATTGCATGTATTATCGAGGGGCAGCTGTACGGTGCCTCGGTTCTGGCAATGAAAGCCGGCCAGCCGGATCCGTCGACCGAACTTCTCGAATCTTTTTCTCATATCGTGGCCGTTTCGCTCCGCAGGCGGCGTGCGGAAAATGCCCTTATGGATAGCGAGGAAAAATTCCGGGCGCTCTTTGAGAATGCAAACGACGGGATAATCGTCAATGAAATGACACCGAAAGGACCCGGAAAATTCATCGATGCCAATGATGAGGCATGCCGGATCCTTGGCATGACCCGCGAAGAGATGCAGGATATACGCCTTGTCGATCTCGACACTCCCGAAATGAAAGAGCGGGCTCCTGTTATTTACCAGGAAATTAAAAGAAACAACCGGGCTGTGTTCCAGACCAATTACCGGACAAAAGACAACCGGGAAAAAATCCTTGATATCAGTGTCAGTCTTTTCGATCTCAACGGGCGCCCGACCATGCTGTCGGTAATCCGCGAGATCACCGGACGCAAGGCCACGTAATTGGCATTCCCTGCAATGTTCCGGAAATGATTCGGTCCGGGTCTTACCCGGGCCGGAAGTACGGTTACACCACAACGGACAAAAGGATTGAGCTCTTACATTTTTGAAGTACCTTTAAAGAGCGTGTTCATGATCACTCACAGCTGGCTGAATCCTCGTCTTGAGAAAGGATGTTCTGATACCCAGGGCTGCGGGATATTTGCACGGGCGGATATCCGAAAAGATGAGCGGCTGGCCATATTCGGCGGGAAAATAATGCTGATCGATGATATGTATCAGCTTCCGGTGAATATGCAGAGTTATACCATGCAGATCGAAGAGCGGTTTGTCCTGGGCCCTGCCGGCACTATACCGGAAGATACGGATTTTTTCAACCACAGCTGCGATCCCAACAGCGGTTTTAAGGGCCAGGTGTTTCTGGTTGCCATGCGGGATATCAGGGCCGGTGAGGAGATCACCTTTGATTACTGCATGACCGTTTCAGAATCAGGGGGAAGCGATATGATCTTTGCCATGAATTGTGCGTGCGGTTCTCCCAAGTGCCGCAAAACGATTACCGAACAGGACTGGATGCTTCCCGTATTGCAGGACCGGTACAAAGGCTATTTCTCCCCGTATATCCAGGACAAGATAGAGGCAGCCAATCAAAAAAGGTATGGCGAACTGGTACAGGAGAATGTTATTGTCCCGGAAGAGGCAGAAGCCGAACTGGTTTTACGGTGATGCTATACATTGAAACGGTGAAACGCCAGACAACAGGAACCGCATTTCCGGAGAGAGTTTTTCCTTTTCCGGGCCCGGCCCAACACAACGTAAGGCTACATCAGGGCAGTCGGACCGGCACACCCGGTTCACGAGCATTTTAACCGCGAGAAGTATTATTATTACCCGCATCCCAAGAACAATCACTTCGTACTAAATCAGGTGTCTGCCGGTATGGAACATTCCTTTCTCACCAAATTGCAAAAAAGGCCGCTTATACTTGCCGGACTTATTGCCACTATCTCAGTCATCGTCCTGGTCCTGAACGGTTATGGGCTCATATTCGGGATTACCAATGTTCTCCCGCACCTCTTTTACGTACCGATTATTCTCACGGCTTACTTCTTTCCCCGCCGGGGAGTCTTCTTCTCGGTTGTCATTTCAGTGGCCTATTGCAGCATGGTATTTTTCATCGATCCTGTCATCCCCGGGCAACTGTTATCAGCCAGCGGAAGGATCATCATGTTTATCCTGATTGCTGCCGTTGTCTCGTTCCTGACAACCCGCCTGCGGGAAAGCGAGCTGAAATTCCGGGGCGTAGCCGAACGGAGTTCCGACATAATTTTCCTTACGGACAGGGAAGGAAAAGCAACTTATGTCTCTCCTTCGTTTGGAAAAATCCTGGGAATGAATCCTGTTGAAATTACCGGTAAACATCCTGATGATTTTTTCCACCCGGATGACCTGGATCTGTTCCCTACAGCATTTGCGGATCTTGCGAAAGGAACACCGGTAAATTTCACGACACGGACCCGGAAAAAAGACGGGGGATATGTTTCGATAGAATATCTCGGGACTCCGGTTATGATGGATGGATCGTTTGCAGGGCTCCAGATTGTTGGGAGAGATGTCACGGAACGCAGGCTCGTAGAAGATGCCCACCGCGAAACCAGCCGGCGCCTTGCTGCGATCATCGATGTCCTTCCGGACGCGACGTTTGTGATCGACAAAGCGGGTAATGTTATTGCATGGAACCGGGCCATGGAGCGGATGAGCGGGATTCCGGCACCGGATATCCTCGGCAGCGGGAAACATTCGTACACGGCATGGATTTTAGGAGATCCCGGTCCAATCCTCATCGATTATATCCTGCATCGTGACATAGAAGGGATTAAAGCCGCGTATCCACAAGTCCGCTTCGAAGCAAATACCGTCAAGACCGAGAAGGAGATTACCCGCGTGGATGGCACCCGTTTCTCGCTCTGGATCAGCGCAACGCCTCTCATGGATAAGAATGGGGAGGTCACCGGTGCGATCGAATCATTGCGGGATGTCACGCGCCAGAAAAAGATCCAGCGTGCAATACAGGAATCCAACAGGTACCTGGACGCGGTGATCAATACCCTGGCAGATCCCCTGTTCATCAAGGATCGCAGGCACAACTTTGTCAAATTGAATGACAGTTTCTGCCAGTTTACCGGATACGCCCGCGAGGACCTGCTGGGAAAATCGGATTACGATTTTTTCAGAAAAGAAGAGGCCGATGTATTCCATGAGAATGATGAAGAGGTCTTCCGTACGGGTTATGTAAATGAGAATGAGGAGAGCATAACTGACTCTCAAGAAAACACCCATATGGTCAGTACCAAAAAAACCCTCTACATCGATTCTGCGGGGGAGGAATTCATTGTCGGCATCATCAGGGATATCACTGAACGGAAAAAGATCGAACTGGCACTGCAGCAGGCACTCAGAAAGCTCAACATGCTCTCTTCAATTACCCGCCATGATATCCTCAACCAGCTCATGGGTCTTCGCACCTATCTTGAACTCATACAGGAACGTGAACAGGATCCGGTACAGGGCGAATATATAAGAAAAGGAATTGTGTCGGCTGATGCGATACAGGAGCAGATCGAATTCACCCGGTATTATGAGGACATCGGGGTTCAGGCACCGCAGTGGCATAACGCAGCGGCAATATTCCAGTCTGCTGCATCGCAACTCCCGCTGCGGGGGATCGTGACGGATGTGCAGGTGTCCGATCTCGAAGTGCATGCAGATCCCCTGATTGCGAAAGTTTTCTACAACCTGATTGAAAATTCCCTGCGCCATGGAGAACGCGTGACCACCCTTGTGCTTTCCGTTAAAGAAACCCCGGAAGGGGCGATCGTTACGTATCGCGACAACGGTGTTGGCATTTCCGTTGAGGACAAGATCAAACTCTTCTCAAAAGGATTCGGGAAACACACCGGTCTTGGCCTGTTCCTGTCGCGGGAGATTCTCTCGATAACCGGCATCACCATAAAAGAGACCGGAGAACCCGGTGCGGGCGCCCGGTTCGAGATTCATATTCCGAAAGGGGCGTACAGGTTCACACCTCATTAACCTGAAACAGGGTTAAAAAGGTTGCACCGGCAGCGCTGGAGAGCCACGGGTCCGGGTTTTTTGTATCGGAAAGAGGCATCGCGATCACCCGGACACACGGCATAAAAAAAGCGGTTTGCTATGCTGTGCACAATAACAATAGCGAAAAGGATATTCATTACGGCAGACATGGTTGTATCATGGCAGACAGGATCCGGGTCCTCTGCGTTGATGATGAAGCCGTCCTGCTTGAGATG
Source organism: Methanomicrobiales archaeon HGW-Methanomicrobiales-1 (assembly GCA_002839675.1). NCBI lineage: Archaea > Methanobacteriati > Methanobacteriota > Methanomicrobia > Methanomicrobiales > Methanomicrobiales archaeon HGW-Methanomicrobiales-1. The sequence goes on from PGYM01000004.1 coordinate 81,827, forward strand.
GGAAAAGAGTTCCTTGAGCAGAGCGGGGAATTCTCTGTTGACACTGCCCTGTCAGCCCGTGCAGCACTCGAGATCCTCAATAAAAAAAGCTATGATGCGATAGTTTCTGACTACCTGATGCCGGAAATGAATGGCATCGAATTTCTCAAGAGAGTCCGGGCTACCGATAAAACCACTCCTTTTATCATTTTTACCGGGCGGGGCCGGGAAGAAGTAGTGATCGAGGCCTTGAACAACGGGGCGGATTTTTATCTCCAGAAGGGAGGCGATCCCGTAGTCCTCTACCAGGAACTCACCCATGTTATCCGGCAATCCGTTGTGATGAAGCGGACTCTCACAACGCTCGAGGAGCAGGAGCAGCGCTACCACGATCTCCAGAATGCAAATGACCTGATCCAGAGTGTTACACCGGATGGCCATTTCCTGTTCGTCAACAAAAAATGGTTAGACACGCTCGGTTACCAGGAACAGGATCTCCAGAAGCTCACCATATTCGATATCATCCACAAGGAGAGCCTGAAACACTGCATGGAGACATTCCAGCGCGTGATTTCCGGAGAGAACGTTGGAATCATCGATGCGACATTTAAGGACCGCGCCGGGAAGAAGGTGTATGTCGAGGGTATAGCGAACTGCAAGATGGTGGAAGGGCGGCCGGAGTATACCCGCGGGATATTCAAGGATGTTACCGAACGAAAAGAACTGGATGCCGCCTTAAAAGAGAGCGAGGCCAGGTACCGGAATGTGGTCGAAGACCAGACCGAATTCATCTGCCGGTTCCGGCCGGATGGGACGTTCGTCTTTGTCAACGATGCCTACTGCCGGTATTTCAACAAAAAACGCGATGAGATTATCGGGAAATTGTACATCACAAACATTCCGGAGGAAGACCGGGCCGGTGTTGCTGCAAATATTGCCTTACTGACGCGGGAACATCCGGTTGGCACCACATCGAACCGCGTGATCCTGGAGGACGGGCGGAAACGGTGGCACCAGTGGAGCAACCGGGCCATTTTCGATGAGGCAGGCACACTTGTCGAATACCAGTCGGTTGGCAGGGATATCACCGATCTCAAAGAAGCAGAACAGGAACTGCTCCGGAAGAACGAGGATCTCAATGCTGCTTTTGAAGAACTCACGGCAACAGAAGAAGAGCTCCGGCATAATTATGAAATGATCAGCCAGAAAGAGCAGGCACTTCGCGAAAGTGAAGAAAAATACCGCCTCCTTACCGAAATTACTGATGATGTCATCTATATGATCGATATGATGGGGATGATCACTCATATCAGCCCCCGTATCACCCGGTACGGCTATACACCGGAAGAGGTAATCTCCCGGAATTTTACAGAATTTATTGCAAAAGAAGATGTGACAAAGGTAGTGGCAGATTTTAAAAAGACCGTATCGACCGGGAAGTCAATGGTGACAACAATACGGATCCGCGATAAAGCCGGGAATCTTCACTGGATGGAAGATAACGGTGCGCCGGTTCTTGATTCATCAGGATCCATGGTTGCATTATCCGGTATCCTGCGCGATGTTTCCGGGCGCGTGAAGGCAGAAGAAGCACTCAGGGAGAGTGAAGAGACATTCCGTGCAATGGTGGAACAATCGGGCGAGGGCATTATCATTGTGAATTTTACCGGGATGCTTCAGTTTGCAAACAACAAGGCCTGGGACATTGTCGATTATCCCACTGACAAGCGGATAACAGAAACATTCAATGTGCTGGATATAGTCTCGCCGGGAATGCGGCTGAACGCAGTTGCTGATTTTCTCAAGGTTTCCCGCGGGATCGACAGCTTCGAAGTAACGTACAAAATTATCACATTTAATAAAGATGAGCGGTGGGTTGAGTGCATAGGCAAAAAAATCTCATTCAGGGGCCTGCCGGCCATGCTCCTCTCCATCCGCGATATTACCCAGCGCAGGAAAACGGATGAGGCGCTCAGGGAAAACGAGGCGAAGTTCCGGACCATTTTCGACAACAGCCCGTATCCCATCTCGATCAACAGTATTCCGGATGGAAAATTTATTGAGGTCAATGCAGCATTTTTAAAAAGCAGCGGGTACGTGGAGGCAGAAGTACTCGGAAAAAGTCCTGTCGAGCTGGGACTGCTCTCCCTGCTGGACTTTGGGAAGCTCAGCGGGCACCTGTTGCTGTCAGGAAAACTCGAAAATGTGCCGATGGTTCTCAGGGGGAAAGGCGAGATCGGCGTTCACGTCCAGTTCTCCACCATCCCAATCACCATCAACAACCGGTCAGCCATCATGACCATGGCCGCAGAAATTTCCAAGCTGAAACGGGTTGAAGAAGAACTGCTGCAAAAGAATGAGGAACTTCGTGCCGCGTATGAAGAACTTGCAGGTGCTGATGAAGAACTCCGGCAGAATTTCGATGAACTCAGTAAGAAAGAGCAGACGCTCCGGGAGAGCGAGGAGAAGTTCCGGGCGCTGGTCGAGCACTCGCTTGACGGTATCCTGATCACGGACTTTACCGGAAATCTTCTCTTTGCAAACCAGGCGGCGGGCCGGATTGTGGATGTGCCGGATATCGAGCAGGGAATTAAGAAGAGAAACGTGCTGGAGTTTATCGCCCCGGAGGATAAATCCCGGATCCTCCATGACTTCAGCCAGGTTGCACAGGGGATCGATAGTTACCCGGTGAATTACCAGGTCATTTCGGCCAGCGGGCGGCAGATCTGGATTGAGGCTATCGGGAAACGGATCCTGTTCCAGGATTCGCCCGCCATACTCATCTCGATGCGGGATATCAGCTCCCGGAAAAACATGGAGGTTGCGATGCTGCGGGCAAATAAGCAGCTCAACCTTCTCTCGAGCATCACCCGCCACGATATCAATAACCAGCTCCAGGGACTCAACGGGTTTGTCGAACTGCTGCACGCAAAAATGCCCGATCCCTCGTTCGAAGACTATTTCACCCGGATCACTGAAGCAAGCGACCAGATCTCTGCCATGATCCGGTTCACCAAAGAATACGAGCAGATCGGGGTACGTGCTCCAGAGTGGCATGATATCCGGAAACTGGCGGATAACGCGGGAAAGGACGTAAAGACGGGAAAAATCACGCTCAAAAATGATCTCCCTGCCAATACGGAAGTCTTAGCCGATCCACTTATTGCCAGGGTTTTTTTCAACCTGGTGGACAATGCGATCCGTCACGGCGGCAAGATCACGAAAATACACTTCTCTTTTGAGGTACGCAACGGGAACCGGGTCATTATTTGCGAAGACGATGGCGATGGTGTGACCAAGAGTGAAAAAGAGAAGATATTCGACCGGGGATTCGGGAAGAACACCGGGTTTGGCCTGAGCATCTCCCGGGAAATTCTCGATATCACCGGCATGACCATCGAGGAGACGGGAAAGCCGGGAAAAGGAGCACGGTTTGAGATCACAGTACCGGAGGGGCATTACCGGACCACAGCCCGGTAACCCCGTGCTTATCCGGTTCCCGTATATCCTCTGCTCAGCTCAGTGATTTCAACCGATGTGAGGACCGGGCGGGATGGGTAAAAGACCCCGCGTGCCGAGGCGGGGATTCGGGCCTCAGCCCGGTTTTTGTATCATTGCTGAATAACAAAGGGATGAAAGAATTTTCCCTTTTTAGTAAGGCAGTGCAGGCTTCTTCTTTGCCCGGGCATCTTCTATGGCCCTGCGAAGAACTTCTGGTTCATCGGTGCCGATCCTGAAGCTCTTTCCGGAGAACAGCCGGACTTCCACGGCCCCGTACCCCGATACATTGTAGAGCGTGCCGTGAGGGGTCAGGCGGATACCCCATCCATAGTACCAGGGATTGGTAACCGCGGTGACCGAGGCAATTTCTGCCACGGGCCAGCTCTTCCGGATGAGCCCGACCGGCCCGAACCGGATCCGAAGGGTTTCATCAGTCACGGTTGCAGTCAGCGTGGAGGTGATCGCAAGTACAATAATCATGATGCCGAGCACAGCAACCTCAACCCAGACAATCCCGAAGAGGTACGTTGTTGCAAGAATGAGAATGATAGCAGCAGTTACCAACCCGATGATGACCAATCCCTTCTGGGTGTGCTCGTACATTCTGTCCAGGGGCTTTCCTGATCCATCGGCTCCGGAGGGCCCGGGGCTTTTTTGCGAAGGATTTCCCGCACTGAAGCTGAGCGCGGCACTTTCGTTACTCGTTACCCGGGTCATATGTGCATTCGGGCACCAGCCCATCCACTTGTGAACAATTTCTGATATGCGTGTAATTGTCAAACTATCGCCTTCACTTTCATAAACAATTCTTCTGCCATTTTTGTCGGGTCAGCGGTCTTTTCGATCCGGATGTTAAGTTCGGTTGCATAATCCCAGAGCAGCTCGATGCATTCAGTATACCGCTGGCACGTGCCGCAGTCGCCGTTATGCTCGTACCAGACCTGCATCCCGTGTTTATCGGATACAAAGATGATGGCGGGAGTCTGGAAAGGAACCGAGCGGCCAAGCAGGATCCCCTGCTCCGCATTGATCTTCTCAATCGCAATCTGGTTTGCGTTTGCCATCTCCCGGAGTGCTGCCTCGATCTTATCGTCCATGACAAGGAGCGCCTTGGACACTGCCTGCCGGGAGATGCCCAGCAGGTTGGCAATCGTGATATTGGGAGTGCCGCTGCGCCGCATCTTCCAGAACCCGAACTGCTTTTCATTCGTGGGCAGAAGCATGTGTCAATGTTAGAGTGTTGACATTATAAAAATTTCGCGGTGATGACGGCTTTATTTTTATTGCGGCCAGAGGACTTTTTGCATGCCCGGGGATTTTGGTTTCCATCCGGAAAATGCCTGGCAGATTATCTGCCGGGAACAGGAAACTTGTTTTTCCCGCACTGCAAAAATCCGGATTGGAGCGCCTCAATGTATTAATATAGGGTTGCGCTAAAGGTTGCCTGTAGGCACCCTGCCTGATGCCGGTGCCGGGAGTTGCAGCACTATGCAGGAAATCATTAAGAAAATGATCACCGAAGCGATGGCAGCCCAGCACGCCGACGTGAACCAGATCAAAAAGAAACGCGGTGAGAAATTCGTCATTGACGACACCAAAGTGTATGTAGACGCGGTCAAGGGCATGAAAGCCATCGGGGGCCAGAGCAAGGCAGTCTTTGCCCTGCACACCGATTCGGTCAATGCCCACTATACGATCTTAAAAGGCCTGACCAACACCATACGTCCTGAAGACGATCCCTTTGTCGAGCACTACCAGACGCCGGTCATCTTAGAGATGCTCTACGATGCGGACCCGAAGTTCCGCAAGAGTGTAGACGCATTCATCAAAGCCATCGGCAAGGCTGAAGCCATGATCGGCAAAGAGTCAGCCCGCCGGTACGCGGGGTTCTACGGCCCGACCTGTGTCGTGGACTTTGCCCTGATCCCGGGCAGCAGCAGCAATATCGTTAACCAGATCCTCAAAACAACGGATATCCCGGTTGCCCATAAACAGGCGATTCTCGCTGCAAAGTCATGGGGAATGAACACCTCATATGGTTTCGGGGACGTCTTTGCTCACGCAGTAGAAGGCGGGGCTACTCTCGCTGACGCGGTGAAGCAGGAAATCTCCATGATCCAGTCCATCTACGACACACCGGTGGATGCACAGGCAAAACTCATGGACAGCGTTGGCCAGTCCTCGTTCGACTGCCGGAAGTACATGAAGGACTACCGCGTAAAGATGCAGGGGGCCGTCAAGGCATCGCTGGATGAGGGGGTCCACTACGGCAACATCGTGACTATACCGGCGTACTGTGTCGGGGATATCGCGCACCACATCTCCCAGTCCACGTACAACATGTGCAAGGATGATGTGATCATGGCCGTTATCGAGTCCGTGACCGAAGTGATGGACAAGACCCTGCACGCAGCAGCACCGAAGATGAAGACCATGAATGAGGTGCTGTCGGTTGCAACCGGTGCATCCGCAAGCGCAGCGGAATATATCCTCGAACTCGACGGGTTCAACGCGATCATGGTCGTGGACATGTTAACCAAACGCTACCACAACTATGTCCAGCTCTACCCGAAGCGGAGTGCGGCCATCGAACTCCACAACTGCGATTTCATGGACATGATCTACCGGGGCTGGAAGATGGTGGACAAGGCAAGGAGAATGCAGGCCAACGGACCCGATCTGGTAAAACCAAAAGTTGCCGGGTTCGAAATCAACCTTTCCCCAATCCTGAAAAACGACGTCATCGCCAACCCGCAGCGGTATGCCTACCCTGCCTGTGCGATGACCGTGCGGTTCTCCGCCATGATGCGGCTCTCCGATTACCCGTGTCTCTTAACAAGCGAGCCGGTCACGGCAACGCTGATGACCAACATCATCGCACTGAGCAAGGATGTACCGGCAGCTCCTGCACGAATCTGCAAGGATTGTGCCTCGGCCGCCCTGATGGATTTCCGGCACTGCTCCTGCCAGTGGAAGGATGCGGTCTGATCCCGGTACCGGGACAGACAGGATGAAAATCATGAAGTGCTACGTTTGCGCCAAAGAGGGCAAAGACAGTGATGCCGTGGCAGTCTGTGTTGCCTGCGGTATGGGAACCTGCATGAAACATACGATCAGAAAAGAAGTGGATGTCTGGGAGGGAAGTTATCCCATCCCATCCCACAAACTGCCAAAAAAGATGCCCCGGATGCTCTGCCCGGACTGCAATGCTGCGTACGGGGAGGGTTGAGCAATGGCTTCGCTCGCCAACCGCAGCATTGCAGAAGGTGTCGGGACGCTGCTCCTCGTGTACTTTGGTGCCGGTGCCGCGGCGATCACCCTGATGCTTGCGCACGGCACAAAACCGGCAACATCGTTCAACATCGGGATCGGCCAGCTTGGCGGGCTTGGTGACTGGTTTGCCATCGGGATCACGTTCGGTATCGTTATCACTGCCGTTATTTACGCGCTTGGCAGGGTATCCGGGGCACACATCAACCCGGCAGTGACCATTGCGCTCTGGGCAACGAAGCGGTTCCCGACCGGTGACGCGGTTGCCTACATCATCGCCCAGTGCATTGGTGCAGCGATCGGCAGCCTGCTCTTCTTCCTCACCGTGGGAATGGATGCGGTCACGATCGGGGGTCTCGGGGCAACGGCACCGTTTCCGGGTATCGGGTATGGGCAGGCGATCCTTGTAGAAGTAATCGCAACCTTCGTGCTGATGCTCGTGATCATGGGAGTTGCGGTGGACAACCGTGCCCCCACGGGATTTGCCGGGCTCATCATCGGCCTGACCGTGGCCGGGATGATCACGATGGCCGGTAACATTTCCGGTGCATCCCTCAACACGGCCCGTACTTTCGGACCGTATGTGATGGACTTCCTGCTCGGCGGCCCGAACCTCTGGGTATTCTTCCCCATCTACATCATCGGGCCGATCATCGGCGCTGTGCTCGCAGCGGTTTTCTATGACCGGATTACAGCGGAATGAATCCGGCCGATTATCTTTTTTTATAAGAAAATCAGGTACTTTTTCCTGATACAATCCAAATAATACCTATGTTACTTGTCGCAGCCAGGTGTCGGGTTTATATCAATCATTGCGAGGATTTTGCTCTTCAGGTTGAACGGATTATCCCCCTTGTCCGTGCGGAGCCGGGATGCCATCGGTACGAACTCCATGCGAACGTCTTTGAAGAAGGGTTGTTCATTTTCTGTGAAGAGTGGGAAAGCCAGAAACATCTGGATGTGCATCTCGCCACCACGCACATGCAGGACCATTTTGCGAAATGTGCTGGGTGGATGGCTGCGCCGACCGAGTTGACCGTGTATGAGGTATCGGGGAGCAAGAGCGTGGTGCTGGAATAACCGGTATGTTTGATCCTTTTGCTAAACAGTAATTAAAAAAAATTAGAAAAATTCTATTTTTCCCGGTTGTCCAGAAATTTTCTGTGGTAGTTATGAGGGTGACCCCCTCTCTCCCCCAGAGGGGGAGGCATCCCAAGGGGTGCACCCCCTTGACCCCCGTTTCGATTTTTCTTTTTTCCGGATTTACAGAAAATTTCTGGCGCCCTGTCGCGATATGAAAGATACGAACGATAATTAATCAAAGACGTTGAATAAAACCGCTTTGCCCCGCCGTGTCTCGGAGAGGCCCTGAGGCGGGGAGCCATCGCTTAAATAATCATTTTCCGTTTTCGTAATTCCGAATAAAATTCCAGACTGACCCGCTCAGGAACCTGTACGGTCTGTCAGTTCCAGCAAAAAAAATAAGAAAAATTATCGGTCCGAGAATTTCTCGACCACACGGACATTGTCACCGCGAACCGTAATTGGGATTGGGACCACGCTCTCGTAGAGCTCGACCGTGATCTCTTCTTTCGCGGAATCAACCCGCTTGACAACTGCCTTTTCGCCTTTGAACGGTCCGGCAATCAGCTCGACAATCGTGCCTTCATCAATACCGGCAACAACCGGTTTGGGGATCAGGAAATGTCCTACTTCTGCAAGGCTTGTCTCGCCTTTGATGACCGTACGCGCGTGGGCAATCAGCTCCACGAGCTGTTCGATACGGTTCATCTTCTCCGGCGTTTCGATGAGTACGTAGCCCTGCAGTTCATTGGGTACAATGATCGCAGTCACCAGGACATCGGTTGCCTTGGTGTCAATCGCTTTTAAGATATTATCCGCTACCGTCCGCTCCTGCTTGGAGGTGGTCTTTATCGCAAAGATCCGGTTGACAAAGACTTCCGGGGCGGCGGGAACCAATGGCGCTGCGGGGGGAGCCTGGGGAGTCATAGTCATCAGGATCAGAATCCGAGCAGTTTCTGGTGTTCGAATAATACGTAGATGATAAACCCGATCAGCCCGATGAGGAGCACACCAGCGGCAGCGACCGTTGCAATCTTTCCAAATTCTTCCCGTGTTGGAGTGCGCGCGAGTTTTAAGACCCTGAGGTACTTACGGAATAATTCCTCATGTAGCACGTCTGTTTTGAAATCAGGTTTTGAAATTTCCATATTGGCTCACTTGAGAAAATCGATCTCAAACTGTTTCTGTACTTTGGGGGTAAGTTTCTCGCTCCGACCATATATTTGTGGCGACCGTACGCCCGTGACCACAAGCAGGGTCCGCATCTTGCACTGCATGGTGGGGTCGATCTGCGCACCCCAGATGATCCGGGCATTCGGGTCGACGCGGCTGTAGACTTCCTGCACCACGCCTTCGGCTTCTTCCATGGTCATGTCCGGACCGCCCACCACATTGACAAGCGCAGCGGTTGCTCCGGATATATCCACATCGAGCAGCGGGGATCGGATTGCTTTCTTGACCGAGTCTGCCGCCTTGTCCTCGCTGTCACTCTCACCCATACCGATCATGGCAACGCCACCGCGTTCCATGACCGTGCGCACATCGGCAAAGTCGAGGTTGACGAGACCGGGCATCGTGATAAGTTCGGTAATGCCCTTGACCGCACGCATCAGGACTTCGTCAGCTATCTTGAACGCTGCGGAGAGCGGGAGTTTGGGCACGACTTCGAGCAGCCGGTCATTAGGCACAACAATGACCGTGTCTGCCACATCCCTCAGGCGCTCAAGGCCCGCCTCTGCGTTCTCCATGCGGATGGCACCTTCCGCAGCGAACGGCAGGGTTACGACCGCGATCGTGAGAGCGCCTTCTTCCCGGGCAGCCTTTGCCACAACGGGAGCAACACCGGTACCAGTACCGCCACCGAGACCGACCGTGATAAAAACCATGTCACAGCCTGATACTACCGCCCGGATCTCCTGCTCGTTTTCGAGGGCCGCTTCCTCACCGATCTGGGGTATGGAGCCGGCGCCAAGACCCCGGGTCCGCTGCCTGCCGACAAGGATACGCTGGTCGGCATGCGTGCGGATCAGGTGCTGGGCATCGGTGTTGATAGCGATAAGTTTTGCACCGTGGATACCCTCTTCCATCATGCGGGAGATCGTATTCGATCCGCCGCCTCCGCAGCCAATCACAGTGATCTCGGTCTTCATCTCGGCCAGAATCTGGTCGAGGTCTTCATTATTCTGCGAGGGAGTGACGGTTTCATCTCTCGCCTTAGTTAGTGCCTCTTCTACAATGGACCTCATGAAAACTTCTCCAACCCCGGGATGTGGATGTCGGTCTCACTGCGCAGAGACACCATGGCTGGTGTGATTTCCTGACCATTGATCTCTATGGACTGGCCTGCAGCCAGTTTTTTGTAGGCAGGTCCGGGCGGTACCCCGAGGTTACGCGCTTTTTCAGGGTCGAACCGTACCTTAGTTATGATCAGGTGATCGCTCTCTGTTACAGTGATCTCTTTATTACGTATGATTTTTACGCACAAGGTATTTAAATCATTTATTATTTCAGGCAAATGTTCATTATACGTGATAAATTCAGGAAGCAGGCGATTATCACGCGTGGATAAGTGAACGACCGGCAGATTATCGAGATCTTTTATCAGCCCCGGCTCGTCCGATTTGGCTGTTTCAGCCAGTAAAACGGGATTTGCCCGGATCAGGCTGAGTTCTCCCTCCCCCCGCAGTGCATGGATATAGCACCGGGCACCCGGGGATACCGCCTCTGCCATTGCCCGCACTGCCTGGTAGGTATTCCACGAGAGAGGGCCTATCGCTGAGATCTCGCTTTCCGAGAGCCGGGGGATGGCCAGCTGGTCCAGCAATCCTGAAAGACTCTCAAAAACAGTACGGTCAAGCGCTTTGCGGTCGATATAGGCAGCAACAGCCCCGCTCTGTGCCTGCATACTGCGGATCATGTCAGCATCGAGCCCGGCGATCTCCCGGGTATGGGCGATATGCCCGAATGCCCCGCGGGAGGTGAGAGCAATCTCGGTCTGGCGGACTGCATAATGCGTTCCTCCGAACCCGATAAGCGGGACTGCATTGATCGGGACTGCGTCCAGCACGGCTTCGGCCACTGCCCTGCCGGCGACAGGATCGGTCCATTCCTTCTCGGTGCTCCCGATCTCGACAAAGAACGAGGGGTGGTGCAGGGCCGTGGGACCATGATGCGTTACTTCATAAGATACCCGGTAGCCTTCCGGACAATGTTTTGCGAGCGCCCGCAGGGTTGCCTGCATCATTGCCGGTGCGGCAGGAGCGAGTGTCCGGGCGGACCCCCCGAGCTCGGCTGCACCGTAATTTCCGGTGACATGAACGGTGAGGACCGGGACCGGGTTGACACTCGAATGCCGTGACAAAAATATCACAAGGTCGGCGTTAATCCGTTCATCCACATCTTCGGTATGGATCAACCGATCTTCTGTCTCAAAAAATTCGTACGTCCGCCCCCGTTCCTGCCATCGTCCGTCAGGATCGGCGGCCAGCAGCTGCTCGATATGGTGCCGGATATTCACTCCCGCCTTGTCCTGCCGGGAGTTGACGAGCGCGACTTTCATTAAGGGTATATAGGGCGGGCAGAGCCCATAAGGTTCATGGTGCTGTTCTGGCAACCATTCTACCGGGAAAACGGGAGACCCGGGAAAGGCAGGGCAAAACCTTACTCTGTTCCACCGTTCCGGTTGATCACCATCAACCGGAGCTCGCTCATCTCTTCGATCGCGTACCGGGGTCCTTCCCGGCCAAGCCCCGAGCCCTTCGCCCCGCCATACGGCATCTGGTCGACCCGGAAGGTCGGGATATCGTTCACGATCACGCCGCCGGTATCCATATCAGCAAATGCCTGCATTGCCCGGTTGATATTCTGGGTGAAGATACCCACCTGCAATCCGTATTCGCCCGCGTTTGCTATCCGGAGTGCTTCGGGGAAATCATCGTACGGGATAAGGGAGATGACCGGCGCAAATACTTCCTCTTTATTCACCCGCATCGCGGAGGTCGTATCCACCAGTACGGTAGGGGCAAACATCGTCTCTTCCAGCGTGCCACCGGTCAGGATCCGTGCGCCCTGCTTAACGGCTTCCTGCACTTTCCGGTACGCATCCTCTGCCTTTAACCGGTCGATCATAGGACCGACATCCGTTGCCGGGTCCCGCGGGTCTCCCACGTTGAGAGCTTTGACCGCGGCAAGGATCTTTTCTGCGGCTCGTTCGTACACCGGGCGATGGATGAGCACCCGCTGCACCGAGATGCAGACCTGCCCGGCATTGATGAACCCCCCGGTGGCAATCCGCTGGGCCGCATAGTCGAGGTTCGCATCCTCGTGCACGATCACCGCAGCATTCCCGCCGAGTTCAAGCCCGACCTTGGTCCTGCCGGCGATCTCCCGCAGGTGCCAGCCGACCGTGCAGCTACCGGTGAATGAAAGGTACGCAACCCGGGGGTCGCGGGCCAGCTGTTCAGCACGCCCGCCGGCACAGGGCACTACGCTAATCGCTGCCGGTGGCATGCCCGCGGCAATCGCCATCTCGCCCAGCAGCAGGCTGGAGACCGGGGTGGATGACGCGGGTTTGAGAATGATCGAGTTGCCCGCTGCAATTGCCGGCGCCAGTTTGTGGCACGCGAGGTTGAGCGGGAAGTTAAACGGCACGATGCCAACTACCGGGCCGAGCGGGAAGCGCTGGAGAAAACCGGTGCGCCCCGCCGTATCATCGCTCCAGTCCAGCGGGATGATCTCGCCATAGATCCGCTTGGCTTCCTCAGCCGAGGTCCTGACCGTAACTTCCGCCCGGGCAACCTCGCTTAGGGCAAACTTCCGGGTCTTGCCCCCTTCCATGACAAGGACTTCGGCGAGTTCGTCTGCCCGCGTGTGAATCTCGTCCGCAAGCCTTGTAAGGATCTGTGACCGGGTGCCGGACGAGAGTTTCTTCGTGGTTTCAAAACCCTTTACTGCCTCGGTAACTGCCACTTTGAGATCCAACGAACTTGCCTGGCAGACCTGCGCGTACGCTTCGCCCGTAAAGGGGAACCGCACGCTGACGATCTCATCGGTCTGCTTCTTTACGCCGCCGAGAATTATAGGGTATGTCTCCATCAGGTTTCACTCCCGTGACCGGTGTGCATGCCTATGCCTGCACATTTCCTTTGTACTGCATTATACGACATCCATAAAGAGTTCTTTTACAACACTCGCGGGAGTGGTGCACGATAATTACTTTGTGCAGGGAATCCAACATTCCTTCACGCACGCGAATCGAAAGCGTCCGATACTTAATACAAGAGGGGTTTTGTGAAGGAAGTCGCAGCTAACTTCAATGCAAAAGTTATAGAAAGCGCCATACAGGAAAACTGGCGCACCAACGATACGTACGCAACCGTAAAACAGCATCGCAGTCAGGGCAAACCGTTCTTCTTTGTGGACGGTCCGCCCTACACCACGGGCACCATCCATCTCGGCACGGCATGGAACAAGATCTTAAAAGACTCTATTCTGCGCTACCACCGGATGAACGGCCGCCACGTGATCGACCGGGCCGGCTACGATATGCACGGCCTGCCCATTGAAGTGAAAGTCGAGCAGGCGCTCGGCTTCAAGTCCAAAAAGGATATCGAGAAGTACGGTATCCAGAAGTTCATCGAGCAGTGCCGGGAGTTTGCGATCAAGAACAAACTCTTAATGGACGACCAGTTCGCCAATCTCGGGGTCTGGCTCGATTTCCCCGGAGCGTACAAGACCGTCATGCCCGAATACATTGAAGCGGCATGGTGGACACTTGCGAAGGCAGAAGACAAGGGCATGCTCGAACGCGGGTACCGGGTTGTGAACTGGTGCCCCCGGTGCGAGACGGCAATCGCTGACGCTGAAGTGGAATACGCAGACGAGAACGACCCCTCGGTTTTCGTCAAGTTCCCCCTCAAAGGAAAGCCAAATGAATTCCTTGTCATCTGGACAACAACCCCGTGGACCCTGCCGGCCAATGTTGCCGTAGCGATTTCAAAGGATTTCCTGTACGCAAAAGTGCTCGCCAAAAAAGACGAGAAAGAGACGCTTCTCTGGATTGCAGAGCCTCTTGTAAAGGCGGTGCTCAAGAAGGGGCGCTGCAAAGATTACTCCATTGTTGAGACAAAGAAGGGCGCCGAACTCGTGGGATGGGAATATGAATCCCCGCTCGCCTCCTGCGTACCGCTCCAGTGCGAGATCGCCCACAAAGTCCTTGCCGCAGATTTTGTTGAACTGGAAAATACCGGCATGGTGCATATCGCGCCCGGGCATGGCTGGGACGACTTCGTGCTCGGCACAAAAGAGGGGCTTGCCATTGTCTGCCCGGTGGATGGTGCCGGGAAATTTAAAGAAGAAGCCGGGATCTTTGCCGGCCAGTTCGTCCGGGATTCCAACGAGAACGTGCTGGTGGCTCTTGGGGATCACCTGTTTGCAAAGGAGATTATCACCCACCGCTACGGTCACTGCTGGCGCTGCAAGACCCCGATCATCTTCCGGGCCACCTCGCAGTGGTTCTTAAAGATCTCCGAGATGCGGGAACTGATGCTTAAGGAAGTCGAGAAGGTCACCTGGTATCCCGAATGGGCCGGCAGTGCACGCTTCTACGACTGGATCAAGGATGCCCGCGACTGGTGTATCTCGCGCCAGCGTTACTGGGGTATCCCGATCCCGGTCTGGGTCTGCCCGAAATGCGATGCCTACCGCGTCATCGGCACCATCGCGGAACTCGAGGAACGCAGCGGGAAACCACTTGCAGATCCGCACCGTCCGTATGTGGATGATGTCACGATCCCGTGCACCTGCGGCGGTACGATGAAACGGGTCGAGGATATCTTCGATGTCTGGTTCGATTCTGCCGTGGCTTCGTGGGCTACGGTCGGGTTCCCCGGAAAAACGCAGGACTTCGAGAACCTCTGGCCTGCTGATTTCATAACCGAAGGCCAGGACCAGACCCGGGGCTGGTTCTATTCCCAGCTCGGTGCCAGCACAATTGCGTTTGGCAAAGCGCCCTACAAGAGCGTCTGCATGCACGGGTTTGCCCTCGATGCCGAGGGAAAGAAGATGTCAAAAAGCCTCGGCAATGTAGTCACTCCTGAAGAAGTGATTGCAAAAGTGGGCGTGGATGTACTCAGGCTTTACATCCTCTCCTCTTCCGCACCGTGGGATGACCTCAAGTTCAACTGGGATGGTGTCGGCACGGTCAATCGTACGGCCAACATCCTCTGGAATGTGTACCGCTTCCCGGTACCGTACATGATCCTCGACAAATTCGAACCGGTAAACACCGGCGGGGTCTGGGACGATGCCTATATCCGCTCACACCTCCGGCAGATGGCCGACGAAGACCGTTTCATCATCTCCCGGATCAACTCGGTGGCTGCCACGGTCGATGCCGCGATCAAGGAGTGCCAGCTCCACCGGGCTACCCGGGAACTGATCAACTTCATCTTAGAAGATCTCTCGCGCTGGTATGTCCAGCTCGTCCGCGAACGGATGTGGCTCGAAGGCGAATCCGAGAGCAAGCACTTTGCCTACGAGACGATCTACTATGTCTTGCGCCGACTCATCGGCCTTCTCGCCCCGGTCTGCCCGCATATCACCGAAGAGATTTACCAGAACCTGCGGTGCGCAAACGATCCCGTGAGCGTGCACCTGCTCGACTGGAACAAAGGCGAACCCGCACTGGTTGACATCGCGCTCGAAGAGGCAGTCGGGATCGTCCGTTCATTTGATGAAGCATCTGCGAATGCCCGCCAGGCCGGCAAGCGCAAACTCCGCTGGCCGGTGGCTGAAGTGGTCGTAGTCACGGATTCCGAACCGGTCAAGGATGCGATCGGCAAGCGTCTCAACGCGGTCTGCAAGGACCGGGCCAATGCCAAGACCGTCCGCGTTGTAGCGGGCAGGTGGGAGCGTATCGGCTGGAAAGCAGAACCGGTCATGAAGGCACTCGGAAAAGGTTTCGGGAAAGATTCCTTTGCCGTAAAAACACTCATCGAGGGAGCAGATGGCAACCTGCTCAAGGCAGAGATCAGTGCCGGGCGAACGGTGAACCTTGGAGAAGGGGCTGCCGTCTTTGCTATCGGTGCCGATCACGTGACCTTTACCGAACTGCTCCCACCCGAAGTGTTCTCGGCGCCGATGCCGGATGCCACGGTATATGTCGACATTCAGTTGACTCCTGAACTGGAGGCAGAAGGCTATGCCCGAGAAGTGATCCGCAGGATAAACGAGATGCGCAAGCAGCTCGATCTCGCAGTCGAGGATTTCATCGTTGCCGATGCCGCTGTTGCAGATGAACGAATCTGTGCCCTGATACAGGATTCATGGCGTACGGGAATTATGGAAGAAGTGCGGGCACGGGAACTTGCAATTCATAATACCGGTGCAGCGGCAAAAACCTACGAGATGGTCAAAGACTGGGATGTCGAAGGCGTTGCGATGACGATTGGCATTTCGAAAACAGCATAAAATCTTTTTTTCACTTTTTTTTAAATAATTTCATCTTGCCGAAAATGAGGAAATTTGTTTTAAAAGTCCAGACCCGCCCGGTTACATGGGTGGCAGATTCTGTAAAATGGCCTGGAGGACTGCAATGATGATTTTCAGGAATATTGCCCAGTCAAACAAAACATCACCTCCTTTAAGGCGATATTTTCTAGTGTACTATAATGGTATTTATGGATTTCTGTTTTGATATATCAAAGCATTCTGGCTGGATTTATATTTTAAGAGAGATAATCGCCTTAACACGATTGATTGCACGGACCTGGCTTTTTACCGAGTGCATTGAACCGGGGATTGGTTGTCCCGGCCGTGAAATGTGTGGAAGTGAGAATCAGGTACAATATCAGTGCCTCGAAACAGCCACAGGAATCTTAAAAATATGAGAAAACCTGCCGCAATTCTTCAGGGGAATAACAGAAAACAGAACCCTGCTCACAGGGATCCAATTAATTTTTCCAGAAACACTTTTCCTTCATCGCTCGTGAACAGCGGAAGGTCCTTGTCCACCGTGACTGCACTCCGCTCCACAACAACGGTCTCTTCGGTAATCGGGTTGAACCCCTCTTTCTCGGTGAGCTTCTTGTACACCAGCACGCCACGGCGCTGCCAGGCCGGCGTCATGGCGAGATTGAATCCCCGCACGTGCATCATCTCGTGGAGTTCTTTTGAGGGAAGGCCCTTGAGATGTTCTGCGGCTTTCTTCCCGTTCATCCCTTCTTCGATCAGCACCTGCTGGCAGTAGCCGTTTATGTGGTTGCGCCATGCCTCGTTCTGCCGGTTGGCAAGATATTCCAGGGCAAATGCCGGTGTTGCTGGGATTACCCGGGCATCGAAAGAGAGCAGCGTAGTTCCCCCCAGTGCGAGCGTAAGTGAACTTGCGGCAAACGATGCCGCCACCGAATCGATCTTCTCCACCCGGCCATTGAACGGGAGCTGGGTGAAATACAGGCTGATCTCATCGGAGAATGTGAACGCGAAATCAGGATTCAGACCGCTCTCCGACAGGAGGGAACTGCAGACCATGCACATCGAAGTATTGAAAAACTCGTCAAATGGTTTTTCAAGACCGAGCGTTTCGGTCAGCCGGTGGAATGATCGCCCGTCAAGCCGTACGAAAATGGGGGGAATCGTCGTAAGATTTGAAAAAAGTTCACGGTTTTCCATGGAGAGACCATACAGGATGAGATAAAATATGGTGTGCGGGTTGTTCCCGCAGTTTTTGTGCGTTGTTACTCTTCGCCGTTGCCTGAGCCGGAGGAGAATGCACCCGGCAGATGACGGATCAGGACAATGTCATCAATAGCACTGATGATGCGGTACGGGATCTTGAGTCCCTTGTAGTTCTTCAGCTCGAAGAGCTGGTCGTTGACCTTGCCAACCACGACACCTTCAATTTTCTTGCTGTCAACATCGATGACAACATCCTCGACTTCGCCGACAAACATGCCTTTATCGGTGTAGATCTGGAGTCCGAACAAATCGGTAATCTGGCTTTCCATCGTTATCAGAGAGAGTATATACTTAAGAGTTAAAAAGATAATCCTTTCATATGGACGGATCTTTTCGGATCGGGCGTTTATTTGGGATTCCAATCCTGATTCATTACACATTCCTGTTAGTCATTCCCCTCTTTGCCTGGATCATCGGCAGCGAGATCCTGCCCACTACCGAGTTACTTAAGGGCATCTTCTCAGTACCGATAGACATCTCCGTCATCAGCAGCGGATTGATGCCATGGATCCTGGGCACCGTTGTCGCACTCGGGCTTTTTGCCGGCGTGCTCGTGCATGAGCTTGCCCATTCTGTGGTCGCGTTGCGCAAGGGGATCGCAATCAACAATATCACGCTCATGATCTTTGGCGGCATTGCACAGATGGAGGAAGGAACACCGGATCCCAAGGTTGAGCTCCCGATGGCGCTCGTGGGACCGATTGCGAGCCTTTTCGTCGGGTTCCTCTGCTGCGGGCTCGTCTACGCTGCACCGTTCGTGAGCGCGAACCCCGGCCAGCAGGGAGTATGGATCTTTGTCTTTGGCTATCTCGGCATGCTCAATATTCTCCTGTGCGCTTTCAACCTCATACCGGCATTTCCCATGGATGGCGGCAGGGTGCTCCGGGCATGGATGGCAACGAGAATGCCACTCCACCGGGCCACAAAAATTGCCGCTGATATCGGGAAGGGGTTTGCGATTATCTTTGGTATCTTCGGGCTCGTCACGTTCTCGCCCTTCCTGATACTGATTGCACTTTTTATCTACATCGGTGCGAACGCGGAGTCCGTGGCCGTGAAGTACAGCCACCTGTTGCAGAATGTGACGATCGGGGATATGATGAGCACACCCGTGACTACGGTTCCACCGACCATGCCCTTAAGCACGGTCATTGGCATGATGTATTCCAGCAAACATCTCGGTTTTCCGGTAGTAGAACGGGATACCCTGGTCGGTATGATCACCCTTGCCGATGTCAACAGCACTTCATCCATTGATCGCGATGCCATGCAGGTACGCGATATCATGACCCGGGACCTGATCATGCTCCCTCCGGAAGCACCGGTGATCGATGCACTGAGGATCATGTCTTCAAATAATATCGGGAGGATTCCGGTAGTGGTAGATGGGAAGATCCTCGGGATTGTAACCCGGACGGATATTCTGAAAGTAACGGAATTAAAGCAGATCTAAAGGATCTGTTCCGGAAATTCTTTTTCTTAAAAAAAAGTGATCAGAATTTTTTCTTGTATTCAAACAGTTGATCGATGATCCGGTATTTCTCCCCGTTATAGTAATTTGCTGTCACTTCAATATGGTCAGTCATCAGTGTCCCTTTCAGGGTGATAAAACTGCCAATCTGCTGGGGTTTGAAAGACTGGGTCAGCACCTGGCCATCGGACCGGGTGAGTCGGATGGAGACATCAGAGACACCATACTGGCCTGCACCTCCCCTGAACGTAACCGTTACGAGACCGGTGATCGGATCGCGTTCAACCTCGTAATAAACGAGAAGGGCTGCGGGGGGAACCTGGGTGGATTCCAGAACATACGATGTGGATGCGGAACTCTGTGCAGGAGCGACAGTCGAAGCTGCGGACGGGACCGGGGTTGCCCCAAACAGGGTGGCACTATTCCCGGAGCCGGGGGTTCCTGATCCGGAGAGCATGGGCAGGAGCACAAAATATGCAAGGGCTGCAACAATAACAAGTCCTACGACACCAGCGATCATCAGGGTCTGGGTGCTGGATGCAGGCACCGCTTTGCCGGGGGCCCGGGTTACCGGTTCCTTTCGGTTCTCCGGTGCTTTTTTATCGGGAACTTTTTCTTTGGCTGCGGCTTTCGGCTCTGGTTCTGGTGCCGGTTTCTTCACCTCTGTGGGAGCAGGTGCAGGAGCCGGAGGTTTTACTTCCGGGGGTACCTTTACCGGAGCCGGGGTGGGGGGTGCTGCAGAAACCGGAGGTGCCACAGGGGCTGCAACGGGTTTTCCACAGGATTCGCAGAACTTCACATTCGGCAGAAGCGGGGCGCCACACTGTGCACATACCAGGAGGGGTTCAATCTTCGCGCCGCACGTTTCACAGAACTTCATACCGGAAGCAACCGGACTTTTGCATTTCGGACAGATTTGTTCATTATTAGAGGGGGATTCAGTTACCATGATAATCACACATTAGTTCATTTCAATTTTTGCTCCACACTGGGGACAGAATTTCTTTCCGGGCTGGATTTCCGTTCCACACTGGGGGCAGAACTTCTGGGTCTTTGCCGGGGATTCCGGGGAAGGTACCGGTGCTTTTTGGGAGAGCGAGTCCAGTTTGGCGATGACAGCAGTATCGTTCAGAAATACCGAAACATAGTCGTGGATCTCTGAGGATGCCACCGAGCGAAGTTCAACATCATCCCCGTTATAGTCGATATACAGGAGATCATGAATCCCGCTGATGATACACGAAAATCCGGCTGCGTTTGTTGTTCCTAACGGGGTTGCTTTCCCTGAGGTCATCGTCAGGTACATGGTAGGCAGGAGGTGACCCCGCGAGAGCAGGATGCCATCATCTGAAAGGGTATACCCGTTGTTATCGGATATTGCAAGTCCTTTTGCTGCAAGAGCGGTAAGAACGCTCCCGATGCCATCGGTTTTTGGGATATGGTCCCGGGAGAAGAGATCAATAAAGGCACTCGAGAACCACTGGAAATTACCCGGGGGTACCTCCAGCATCGCAGCGATTGTCTTGGGAGTGTGGACCAAGCGGGCAGCCGGCGTGCCATCCGAAAATTTCCGGAGCATCTCTTTTCGCTGGAGATCGATCATAGCCGAAAGCACCAGCGTCTCTGCACGGGTCAGGTGGGCCTCAAACGACCCGTTCCGGTAAACAGAGAAACCAATGGTCTGCCGGATACGCTCCAGCATGACATCATTCGGTGCCGGATACGTGATGATCTGCATTCCGCCATCATTGATGACACCGGCGATCGTCTTGTCCGGTGCAAAGTAGGCGATATATTCCGTGACTCCCTGAGGGGTCGTTAAGTATATCCGGGTAAATGCATCTGTCTGCGCAAGGGTTGAGACCGCCGCCTGTTTATCTGCGAGAAGTTTTCCCTGTGGATCACAAATCCCCAAACTGGCAAGCTGGGCAATTCCCTCCGGTCCGGGAGGGGTCCCTTTCCCGTAATTAAACGGCGATATGCTGCTTACCGGGCTCCCGGCAAGAGTTCCTAAGGTCCCGAGAAGTTCGGGTTTTATCGTAAACTGAATCTGGCCTGTCATAATTTTTTCTCTCCTGATTACTTCGAGATACCAAAGAATTTCTTGAACGGATCCCAGAGTGTGGTGCCCTGTACCTGTCCCTGCATTGCATTCTTGAGCGAGTTGCTCACCGCTTTTTGGGCATCGCTGTGCTGAATGATATTACGGAGATCCTGCACAATATCGCCACTCTCTTTGAGCATATCCTTACTCAGCTTGTCCTTCACCTGAGAGAGGGACATGTCCTTCCCGTAATCGGTCATGTGGGTATCATATTTCCCGAATCCCGGTATTTTACCATTGAATTTGTCGGTTACCTTGCCGGCAAACAAATCCAGCGCCTTGTCAGTGGCCGCTTCGACAACGCCTGTTTTGAACCCCTCCCCGAGTCCTTTGCCATCCGCGTAACTCTGGCTCATATTTTTGCCGATCGTCTTTGTCGCAGCATAGATATTCTTGATCCTGCTTCCTGCGCCGGGCGAGAGGGTGGCGCCTATGTCGATCGCGATATCTGCGGCCTTTTCCACAGCCGTGAGTCCTTTCACCGCATAATCCAGTTTATTGGCATAGTTGCCCCACTTTTCCGCTTCGGCCGAATTTTTTGCCATCTCTGCAAGGATCTCCGCTTTCCTTGCCTCCTGCGCAGGAGTGAGGATCCGTTTTCCGGTTTGTGGGTCGATGGGAGGTCCTGCTTTTGCCGCCTCCGCTGCCGCCTTGGCCTTTGCCGCTGCTTCTGCCGCTTTTGCTTTTGCGGCTGCTGCTGCCGCAGCCATGTCCTCTTTCTGCTTCTTCATGGCGGCCAAAACCTCATCCAGCTGTTTTTGCTCCTCAGGGGTTGTCTTGTAGGGTCCCGCGGGGGGTTCCGGAGGAGTTTCAGGGGGTGCCGTGGGTGTAATCGGGGGTGGTACGATTGGACCCGGGGGTGTCAAAGGCCCGGGAGGGGATGGTGGCTGGACCCCGGCTCCGCCAGCAGCTCCACCCTGTAACAGAGTCTGCAGGATGATGGGGCCATTGACAAACGATGCAAGAATTGTTGCTACCAGCCCGGCCATGACTTCAGCATACCCGTCAGTCCGGAGACAGTCCTGGGCATTTAGCGGATCGCTTGAACAGTCATCGGCCATAACCGGTATAACGAGCAGGGAAACCAGCATAGCCGAGAAGATGATCATGGCAGCTCCGGAACCTGTGCGTGGGAAAGATTGTTTGCCCTGTGCGATCTGCGGGTCCCGCGTGACGGCGTAGGCCACCAGGGTTCCTACTACCATATTTGCCTGCATCAGGGGATACTGGCTGATCTGGAAGATGTTGTAGAGTATCCATGCCGTCAGGAACGGGGCTGCAATACCCAGCCCTATCAAAAGAACCCGGGAAATTTTTTTCCGGTGCGGCTGGAGAGGCAGGAGTATCTTATCGATATCTGCCCGAAACCATACCAGTACCACCGGAATTGCGATCATCAGGAGAGGGGTGATGAGATCGAATCCTTCCCGACCGCTCCGTATTCCCCCGTAGATGAACCAGAGGATGGCTGCAACAACCCCGCCGAGGATGGATAGGAGATCCCACCATTTCTGCGGCCGCTTTGCGAGCGGGACATCCTTTGAAATTTTTTTGAATTCGTCAACGGACATCAGCGAGGACGTGAACTCGTTGAAATCCTTTGCTGATTTCTGGGGGGCTCCTGCTCCGGCTGCCGTACCCGGCCCGGATATCCCCGGGGGCGTTCCCGGCTGCCACGCCGACCCGGTCCAGAATATCCAGCCTTCCCCGGAAGGATTGGGCTGCCAGATCGTTCCCCGGGCATCGGTCACCTGCAGGCTGGTTAAGGCTTTTGCGAACACCATCCTTTGTTCCTGGCAACAAAGTTAAATCAGGTTGTTTCACTGTGGTATTCACTAATATTTCAGTATATTGAAAATCCGGAGAGATAAAAAAAGAGGTTATAAAAATGATTTCAGGGGATCTTGGCCCCACACTGGGGGCAGAACATCTTCCCTTGATGGATGGCTGTACCGCACGAAGGGCAGAACTTGTTTTTATCAGTCGCCACGGCGGGTTGATGGGCAGCGGGAGCTGATTGGGCTTCTACCGGTATACTTATTACCTCATGATCCGACAGGATTTTTCCCACAAGGTCCAGCAGTTCAGCAGGAGTAATGCATTTGACAGTGATTTCTTCTGCATGTCCTTCGAGATAAAGCACATCATTCACACCAGCCTGCAGCGACAAGAACGTCCCGCCCCACATTGTGTTCTTCGGATCGAGTTTTCCCGTTTCTAAAACAACGAAACTGTCCATAATCAGGAACCTGCTGGTTATCGCGTAAAGGGCAGCGCTGAGCGAATACCGGGTACCCTTGCAAAGAACCATTCCTTTCCCGGCCAGGGTCTTAAGCCCGCCCTCGATTTGTTCAGGCGTGGGTATAGATTCAAGAATGATCCGGGACTGAAGGACAAATTCGAGCGACTGGAAATTCTTTTTCGGGTTGTTTACCTGTTCTGTTATGGCGGGAAGATCGAACCCGGCATTTTGGGGATCCAAACCGTCGGCAAGTCCATGGAGAAGAGTACGCCGTTCAAGGTCCATGAGAGCAAAGAGTGCAAGAGCTTCTGACTGGGTAAATTCCCCGTTAAAGGTTGTACTGGAAAGGATGCTGTGACCGATATTCTGATCTACGAGAGTGAATGCCGCAGTAACTTCCATGGGGTCGTGCACAACATACTGGCTGCCATTATGGACCAGAGAGACAGGATTTGACCGGTCAGTCGGGAAAAACACGATAAATTCAAAAATATTCTCCCCGGCACTGAATTTCAGCCTTGCAAAGCTGCGGGTGTGCGCCAGCGTATCCAGTGCATGCTGGTATTCCGGTTTAATCTTTCCTGATGCATCGGTAATCCCGGCGGAGTGTATCCGTGCAATCATGTCTCCGGTTACCGGCAGCCCTTTACTCCTGAAAAGGGAAAGCGGACTTTTCTCTCCCGGTAAGATCGATCCTATCGCTTCAAACAGGTCTTCTTCAATTGTAAACGTGGTTTTGTCACTCATGATTTCTCCATCCTTTCTCTAATCCATTCGATATTTGCGAAATCCATCATTTGCCGATAAAGGTGTCTTTGAGTGCGTCGGTGCCATAACCCGGCCCCCATCCTTTCAGCCAGCCTTTTGCTGCGTTCCCTATCCCCCGTGCAGCAATCTCTCCCTTGTTCCCACCGATTAAATTCTTGAGTGCCAGGGGATCCGGATTAACTTTTATGTCGTTGTTGAGCCAGTTAATGAACTTCCCGGCATTTCCACTGGTACCAAGTTTCTCACCCAGTTTTCCAAATCCCTTATCCACAATTTTGTCACCGATAAGATCAACAGCGGTATTTCCAATCCCTTTTGCCAGGTGTGAGGTATAATTTCCACCTTCCGCCATGCCTTCCCCCAGACCTTCGCCAAGATTTGTTCCGACTTTATAGGCCTTGGCGATAGATTTGCCGGCAGGACCGGTGATTTGGCCGAGAAAATCAATGGTTTTATCACTACCATACTTAATCCATTCAGCACCCGAAGTCAGTGTGTTCATATCGCCCGCATGGCTGTGGAGCATCTCGGCGCGAAACTGGTCTGTTTTATGCATGCTTTCCAGGATTTTCCTATACTCTTTTTTGAATTTGAGAGTCTCCGGCGATTTATAATTTTTCAGAGCCGCCATTTCCTTAGCATAGGCATCCATCTTTTCAAGGGTATCAGCCGCTTCCTTTGCCCGCTGTTCTGTCATCCATGCCTGGTTTGCCTGGTACTGCTCCCGGGCCTTGTCCAGGCCTTCCATGTTCACCAGGGTACCTTCTTCCGATACCCAGTTCCCGTCAGCCCCAAGAGTGGCTGTGCGGCGCTGGCCCCGGTGGTCAATAAACTCCCGTTCGTCTCCCACATACGGTCCTTCCGGGGGTGCCGGTGGCTGGACTCCCGCTGTTCCCGCTGCTCCCGCTGCACCCTGGAGCAATCCCTGGAGAATGATCGGCCCGTTTATGAGCGTGGCAAGAATGGTAGTGATAAAGCCTGCCATCACCTCGGCATACCCGTTCGTCCTCAGGCAGTCCTGGGCATTGAGCGGGTCCCGGGCGCAGTCATCTGCCATAACCGGAGCAATGACGCACGAGCAAAGCATGATAACAAAGATGATCATGGCGGTTCCCGCAAGGGGTCCTTTTTTGGATAGGACACTTCCCAATTGCGGGTCCCGGGTTATGATATAGGCCGCAAAGGTCCCGACAACCATGTTTGCCTGCATCAGGGGATACTGGCTGATATGGATGATGTTATAGAGTATCCACGCGGTAAGAAACGGGGTGGCGATACCCAGCCCGATTAAAATAATCTTGGAAATTTTTTTCCGGTGGGGCTGGAGGGGCAAGAGGATCTGATCGATATCCGCCCGGAACCATACCAGGATTATTGGAATCGCGATCATCAGGAGAGGGGTTATAAGGTCGAGTCCTTCCCTGCTGCTCCGGATTCCCCCATATAAGAACCAGATGACAGCAGCTACAACTCCGCCAAGGATGGAGAGGAGATCCCACCATTTCTGCGGCCGTTTTGCGAGCGGGACATCCTTTGAAATTTTTTTGAATTCGTCAACGGACATCAGCGAGGACTTGAACTCGTTGAAATCCTTTGCTGATTTCTGGGGAGCACCTGCTCCGGCTGCCATACCCGACCCGGATATCCCCGGGGGCGTTCCCGGCTGCCACGCAGACCCGGTCCAGAATATCCAGCCTTCCCCGGAAGGATTGGGCTGCCAGATCGTTCCCCGGGCATCGGTCACCTGCAGGCTGGTTAAGGCTTTTGCGAACCAACCGGGCGGAGAATTGTATCCGTTTCTGTTCTGCTTCGTTAAAATCCATGGAATTTTCCTCATTATCTGACACGGGATGGTATCTTTTGGATATATTCTCGTCTTATTTGCTCCTTTTTCAGGATAGGGTTTTATCTCACTATCAGTTAAAAAAATGTTGTATTGCCCCTGAATTGACAGTATCCGAATAGTTAAAAAACAACGGGATTTTATCTTTTCTGTTGAGTAGTACCTGCCGCGGTAATACACGTTACCCCATCACAACATCCGATGATATCCGCGTCAGCCCGCCATTGGTGCCCAGCCAGTAGACCCCATCCGGGTCCTCTGTCATCGTCTTGACCTCATAGCCCGCGAGCCCTTCCTTCTCTGTCAGGATCTTCCAGGTACCAGTATCATGCACAGCAATCCCGTCATACTCGGACCCGAACCAGATCCGCCCATGGGTATCCTCAAAGACCGAGCGGGTGGACTCGCCGGCAAGCCCATCTGCCCGGGTCAGGTTCATCCAGACCCCGTCAGAATAGCGGGCTGCACCGCCGTTCCGGGAATAGCCGGTGGCAGCCCAGATGGAACCATCACGTACTTCGGTCAGCGCCCGTACCGCCGGGTGAGGGAGACCGTCACTGACAGTATACTGGTGCCACGAAGTCCCGTTCAGCCGGTAGAGTGCTCCATGCATCACGGCACCGCAGCCGACCCAGAGATCACCGGATCTGGGGGCGAGGAGTACGTCAGCAGAAGCGATCGCAGGCATGCCCCCGGGTCGAAGGCTTACCCACCCGCTGCCATTGTTTACAAAAACATCGGTCTCTGTACCGACAACCATGGTCCCGTCCTTACGTTCAGCAAGACTCAACACTTTTGTAAAGGGAATCCCGGGGCCCGGGGCAATGATCTCCCACGATGCATGGGTGAATTTCACCAGCCCCCCGTCATGGCCGATCCAGATACTGCCGGTATGATCCCGGAAGATCTGCCGGACATAGCTCGTGGGCGGGGCTCCGTCAGGAAGGGGGAGACGGGAGTTATTCGTGCGGCTAATGAGAATAATTCCGTCTTTCCCGCCGGTCCAAAGCGTATCGTTATCGATGAGGAGGGTGGAGACTTCCGCTGGGGGGCGGATGATCTCCCAGCCGGGGGGAGTGCTCTTGACCTGCACGTATCCCAGGGCTGCCTGGAGGATGAGGACAACCACAACAATGATCAGGATCCCGGCGAGCAGGTGGCCCGCATTCACGATCAGGTTCCGGTATTTTTTCTCGGGCATGGTATCTGTTCACCGGAGGACCAGGCCCCTGTCGAACCGGATGATGGTATCGGCAACCGTTGTTGCCTCGTATTCATCATGAGTCACGTAGAGCATGCTGGAACCGTCAGCACGGACCGATTCTGCGATAAGGTTGAGAAGATCATCCCGCAGCGGGCGGTCCAGGTTGGTTAAGGGTTCATCGAACAACAGCGTTTCCGGCCGGGGTGCAAGGGCCCGTGCAAGGGCTACCCGCCGGGCTTCCCCACCGGAGATTTGATCCGGGTACCTGTCCCGCAGGTTAGAAATTCCCATCCGGACAAGGAGGGTATCGAGCTGCTGCTTTTGCTCTTCTTCCGGCAATCCATCGAGGGCAAAGAGAATATTTTTCGCAACGGTCATATGCGGCCAGAGGGCAGCAGACTGGAAGACAAAACCAATCCTGCGCTCCGAAGGGGGAACAAACATGTCCGGGCTGCTGACCATCCTGCCATTCATGGAGATCGTACCTTCATCCGGCATCTCCAGGCCCGCAATCAGACGCAGGAGAGTTGTCTTGCCGCTGCCCGAGGGCCCGAGAATGGCAATATGTGCATGGTCCGGAATTTCTAAGGAAACATGGTCTACAGCAGTGTGATTCCCGAATGTTTTGGAGACATCTTCAAGGACGATCATTCTCTTTTCCTCCCATCTGTTTCAGGGGCTCTGCCCGGTCCGCGGTACAACCAGTAAAGGGCAGCAATCGTGCACGCACCTGCCATCAGGGTAAGTATCGTAATCAGGAGGCATAAGCCTGCCACTTCCCCGGCCGCCCCGTAATGGAGATAATTGTAGATCCGCATCGTGAGCGTGCCATGACCGGGCGGGGCTACGACCAGCGTTGCCCCCAGCTCTGCCAGCGTCAGCGCCGCAAGGATTCCCGCGGCAACAAGAAGCCCGGGGGCATAGAGGGGGAGACGGATCTGCAGCCATGTCTCAAGACGGCTCCGGGAAAAAACTGCGGCAGCGTCAAAGAGGATCGGATCGATGAACCGCAGCTGGACAAAGAGGATGATGGCTGCAAAGGGGGCGAACCGTGCAACCGATACGAGGACGGGCATGAGCAGACCCGGGTACAGCATCGAGAGGCCGGGTGTATTCCAGAACAGGATCATGCCGATACCGGTCAAGGAGGCAGGTATTGCAAGAGGGAGAAGAACAAGGATCCATGCCACGGCCCCGCGGAGACCCGGTTGTCTCAGCTCATAGGCAGCAGCCAGTGCCAGGGGTAAGGAGATGAGAATGACACCGGCTGCGATCAGCAGGCTGTAGGTCAATTCCCCCTGCGCCATGGCAACAGAGCGGGTAAAGGTTGACAGGGTGCCGGTCGTGAGGATGAGACCGGAGAAGAGGACTAGGATCTGGAGGCCGATGATCCCGCAGGCAATGGCCTGCAACCCGACAAAGAACCGGGGGAAGCGGGGGGCAGTACCGAACCGGGCCGACAACCAGTCCGGGGTCTGGGCAAGGGTGCGGATTCCCGAGCGGCAGGCAATCATAACGATAATCGTGACGACCATGAGGGGCAGGGCATAGAGAGATGCCAGGGCTGAACTCCCGGTGGCACTGAACTGGGCAAAGATATCCAGGGCATAGACATCGGCCCCGAAAAGAGAGGGAACCGAATAGTCAGAACAGCAGATCAAAAACAGAAACCCAAACGCTGCACCCAGCGCCGGTGCCGATAGTGGCAGCAGGATCTTAAAAAAGGCATCCATATCCGACCGGAAGACCCGTCCGGCCTCGACCAGGTGGAAGTCAACCGATGCAAATGCAATCCAGGAAAGGAGCGTGGCTAACGGGAGCAGCGCCATGAACTCCACCCAGTAGCTGATGCCCCAGCCGGTAACCGGCACACCGGGCATAAACCCGGTCACGTACCCGAGAAGGGAAGACCAGGTGAGGGCGTGGATATAGGGGGGAATTGCGGCAAGGGCCAGCATTGCAAGGAGCACAACAACAAGGATCTTACGGGAAGCCCGCCAGAGAAGAGAGACGAGAAGTACTCCGGTCACGATTCCGGAGAATGCCACTGCTGCGGCAAGACCGATGCTTGCAACAAGGAGCCCCGACCTCCGGGGCGAGAGGAGAAAGGGGGTGGAGAGATCGAGATTTCCTTTCAGGGCGGCATATAAGAGATCAACCCCCAGCCCGATTAATGGGCAGGTGATCAGCAGGAAAAACATGCCCAGCACGAGTGCATACATGCACTGTTGTGGTGTCAGCAGTCCTCTGATTTTCTGGAAAAAAAGGCGGGGGGTTGCCATACAGGTTATCGGATGAAAATCTCAATGAGGTCTTTCTGGGTTGCCGGTATGCCGGTGTAGACATCCTGGTACGATATATCCATTACTTTTATCCCGGTGGTGTTCATGCAGGCAGTCTTTGTCGGGACATCGCGGCTCGGGATCTGGATCCACCCGGAGGAGACCAGCGAGTCCTCGGTCTTCCGGTCCAGCACGTAATCAATGAAGGTTTTTGCCTCTGACGGGTGCGGAGATCCCGCAATCATGGCAATGGTGTTGGGAATCACCAGGGTTCCCATCTCCCCGGGTTGCTGGTCGGGGACAATGATCACAACAGGTTTCCCCCTTTCTACCGCACCACACGCATCATCGGTATCGGTCAGGCCAAAGGCGAGCTGGCCATCGGCCACGAGATCGCGGACAACCGAGTTGCCGTCAACGACCCGGACCTGCCGCTGGCTCATCGTAGTAAAGAAGTCCCGGGCTTTTTTTGTTCCAAGGTAACTGTAGAGAGCTGCTGCATGGGTGGCGGCAGTCCCGAACATCGGGTAAGCGATCCCGACCGTGTTGCCCGGGTACCGGGAATCAAGCATGTCATTTACGGAGTGAGGGTACTGATCCGGGGTGAGTTTGTCCGTATTGACGATGAAGACCCGTGCCCTGCCGCCAAAACCGGTCCAGTAATCCTCTGGATCCCTGAACTGCCGGGGGAGGTCTGCGGCTGAAGGGGAGGAATACGCAGCAAGAATACTCTCATTTTTCAAGAGAAGGGTCTGGCCGAACTCCCCGCTCCAGAAGACATCGGCCTGCGGCCGGTTCCGCTCGGCGATCAGGCGGTTGACAAGCCCGGTTGTCTTGGTGGCTTCCACATCATACACAGGAAGGACGGTGATACCAGTCTGGTTTTCAAAATCGCGGAAAACCGGTTCGGAGTAGACCTGATCAACAGAGGTATAGACGACGACGGTCTTTTTCGGGCCGGTTTTCTGATCGTTTTGAAAAAGGACCAGTGCTGCAACAAGAATCACTGCAAGCACGACAATGACGGCAAGTATCTGAAACGATCGGGTTTTATTCATTCATGTACCCCAACAGGAAGATAGTGAAATCTCATCATCCACTTTTAAAAATCATCTTATTTTACTTTGTTTTTGTTCATCTGCTTCTGAACAGCAACCCGTTGCCAGCCCGTACCGGATACACCGGCAGGAATTATGGAAAGAACAGGGGGCGTTGTGCCCACCTACAGGGTGCCTCATTGCGGGTTGAAAGCAATCGCTGAATCGATCGCTGAATTCCCCGCTACCTTCCGGTACGCCTCAATCCCGGTAAACGGCCGCTTAGCAATAACCGCCGCCACCTTCTTCTTCCCGATACCCGGCAGCCACTTCATCGCAGAAGCAGGAAGTAAGTTGATCTCCACAGGCACGGGCAATGCGGTGATTGAACGCATGCCCCAGTCCACGACCACCATATCGGTAACGGTATTCCGGGGCAGTTTGAGCGGGACACCGACAAGGATCGGGTAGGACCCCAGCTGACGCCCGAACGAGAGATCACCGACAACTTCGATCCGGACATCGCGGAGCACGGTACCAATAGGGAACACCCGCTGGAGCATCGGGAGGTCAATCTTGTTCCGGACAAATTCCTTGAATGCCCGGAACCGCTGCTCGTATTTGCCGAGCGTATTGTTCGTGTACACGGGCGTGCCTTCAAAGGGCATCACCTGCCGGATATTAACCCTCCGGACAGACAGGCCGGCATCCCTCACCCGGACAAGGAACTGTTCGTTTAACGCGTAGGTATTCTCTGTCTCGCCCGCAAGCCCGCAGACACAGTTGATTCCCGGCAGGAGCTCGGGCACATTGTCCCTTCGCATGCCCCCCTCTTCATTCACGATCTCAATCGCCCGGAACACTTCATCGGCCTGCGCCTTGAGATTGTTTGCCGCAATCACTGCCGGATCGGCAGTCTCCATGCCAAACGCAGCCACATCCCCGGACGTGTGATGGCGGACGATCGCCCGGAGCGCCTCACGGCCCGCCTCCTCGTGCCGGGCAATGGTGGCCGGGTTCGTATTGTCGATGTGGAGTGTTTTTAATTCAGGAGCAGCGGTGCGGATCGATGAGAAGAGCTGGTCGAGCAGTTCCGGCCGGGGGGCGGGATACTCGCCGGCTCCCGCACCATAGGCAAGAATATCCGGCTGCCGTCCGACCCGGAAGTGCCGGGCACCATGGGAATGGAGTGCGGCAACTTCTGCTGCAATTCCCGCGATGCTGCGGTACTTCGGCTGGCCATAGAATGGCTCGGTGCAGAACGAGCAGCCCCCGGTCGCCCCGTGCGAGCAGCCTCGGGCGGTCTCCAGTTCGCACATAACATACGGGTAATCGGGATGCTGGGTAATGATCGTACTGCCCGATATGCTCCACGGGTCCGTGCGGGTATAGTCGAGCACCCCGGCCGGTTCGTTCCCGCCAAGAAAATTGTCCAGCGCAATGGCCGGTTCACCGGTGAGCAGGGCATCGAACCCGCTGATCACCTGCCGGATCGCTTTCTGCCCCCCCTCCGCGGCATAACCAAAACCAATCGGCCCGCCGATCAGTTTCTTCGGGCCGCGTACCATGTGGCCGACCTGCTGGATCTCGGTTAAGGTGGCGGGTGTGCCGCCCAGATATTTACCGGGCACCGTAACACCGGCA
Source organism: Methanomicrobiales archaeon HGW-Methanomicrobiales-1 (assembly GCA_002839675.1). Taxonomy (NCBI): domain Archaea; kingdom Methanobacteriati; phylum Methanobacteriota; class Methanomicrobia; order Methanomicrobiales; species Methanomicrobiales archaeon HGW-Methanomicrobiales-1. Next base: position 113,990 of record PGYM01000004.1, read on the forward strand.
ATCACGACAAGCAGGTCTGCCCGGTTCAATTCAGCGGTCCGCAGGGGGTCGAGGCGGAGCTGGTCGATGGTGAGATACAGTACCACGTAACCGTGGGCGATCAATGCCCCGGCCACTGTCCGGATGTACGGCGAGACATAGGGGGGAACGCCAAGACACGCCGGTTCATCCACGTACCCGTCAAGGATGACTGCCACGGGACTCATACGTTGTGACCGAGCAGGGCGAGAAGTTTTCTGGCCCAGAAAAGTTTCCCGCGTTTCACCGGTTCAACATCCTGATCATCGAGATCGAAGCCGATGAGCGTGACCTTTTCAGCGCCGAGTTCGTCAGCGGCAAAAACAGCCCGGTCGCCATCGGAAAAACCCCCGAAGTTGTGGACGTGGGGGAGCGGGATGCTCTGCGTTGTTCCGACCAGCGGGCCTTTAAACCGGGGCACCCAGTGCTTCAGCAGGGCGATATTATCGCCATGCGCATGCACGACCACGATTGTCCCCTCTTCATTCAATGCAAGGAGCCGGTCGCTCGCACCGTCGAGATCCGTGAAGACGGCATCCGGACGGATGTCATGGGCATCGAGCACATCGGCAGCCGCATCAGCAGCAAAGACCACGCCCTGGATCTTGTCCAGCTCGTCTTTCAGGCAGGGGGCATTGCCGCAGACCGTCACCGGTTTGTCATAGGCCAGTGAAGCAAGCGAGAGCAGGTTATCGCGGGGCAGGAGCGATGCGAGCAGCCGGGCTGCTTCTTCGTCGCCTGCACGATCGAACCCGAAGTATTCCAGGATCTCGCAGTAGTGCGGTTCCCAGTCCTTAAACTGCATTTTTCTTATCCTCGTTCTCCAGCCCGACAAGGTTCTTGAACTTCTCAAGAATCGGTTCGATCACGAGTTTCAGGAGTTCTTCCTTGTTCTCGACCTGGTTAAAGAAGTGGAGCGGAAGGGCTGCTGCTGCCATGTTCGGGTGACCGCCGGCATCGCCCATCTCCCCGAACGCCTCAGACAGGGCATTGCCGACGTGCAGCCGGATGTCACGGTTGCGGGCGGAGATTACAATCGCGTTGTCGGTGATACCATAGACCAGTGCCGTGTTCACTCCTTCGAGCGTGATGAGGATATCAGCAGCCTGCGGGAGGGCATCCCGGTTCATCACAAAACCGACATTGGAGAAGAGGTACCCGCTCTGGATCTTTCGTTCCTGGATCGCCTTTCCGATCACGTCAAGCGTTTCCTGCGACATGGAAGGCGACATAATCTTGTCAAGCAGGTCTGCATCCGTGAGCGGCAGTAAAAAACCGGCATAGTTGAGATCCTGCGGAGTGACGTTGCGCTTGAACTCCTTGGTGTCCGTGCGGATACCATAGAGCAGGGCGGTTGCCACGCGTTTGTCCACCGGCACGTCCAGCTCCTGCAGGTACTGGGTCATGATGCTGGCAGTGGCACCGACCCCGGGCCGGATATCGACAAACGTGCTCTGGGTTGCGATATGCTTGCCATCCTTGTGGTGGTCGATGACGATGTTGATGTTCGTCTGGGGGGGAATATCGTTGTTGGCGCCCGGGCCCGAACAGTCAACGAGTGCGAGGAAGTTGCACTGCTGCATGGCTTCTGCGGTCAGGTGCTCCATCTTGATGTCGAGCAGGTTGACAAACGTGCGGTTCTCCTGGTGGCCGATGTTGCCTTCGTAGAAGATCCGGGTGGTGAGGCTTTTCGGGTTGGCCCGTTTGGCAATTTCAGCAAGTGCCAGTGCCGAAGAGATCGCATCAGGGTCGGGATTCTTGTGGGTGATGATCCCTAAGGTGCCCTCCCAACCGGAAAGCAGGGTAAAAAGCCGCTGGGAGATCCGGCTGGAGTGTTGTTTTTTTATCTGGAGAATCGCCGAGCGGGCGACTACTTCCTGCGGGTACAGGACGAACTCGGCACCGGCCTCGGTGAGCTTCTGGCCATTGACCGGGTCGACCGATCGGGCAACGACCTGCACGGCGGGATACCGCTTCTTGATCGCCAGGACGGCAGCGAGATTGGCATCCCCGTCGCCGGTCATCACGAACGCGATCTCAAACGGGGGAAGGCCCACCAGCATATCGGACGAAGTGATATCGCGCTGGTAGGCATCGAAGTTCTGGTCGCGGAGATGGCGCACCCGGGACTCGTCCTTGTCGACGACCATCACGCGCTCCTGCTCTTTTACGAGTTCCACTATGATATTGTAACCGTTCGTGCCACAGCCGAAAATACAATATTTTGTTGGTCCCGGCTGTTCAAACGGGGCTGGTTCGGGCATGTAACAGAAGATGTACTATTCTAGGGTATTAAGGAATTCTTTGCGTGGGTATACAAAACCTTTATTCGGCATTATCGACCACATTATTAGGTCTAACAGGCTTGGGTCTGTAGCTTAGTTCGGCATAGCGGCGGACTCTTAATCCGCAGGTCAAGGGTTCAAATCCCTTCAGGCCCGTTTTCTCATTGTTTTTTTGACAGGGGACCTGTTGTATTTCCGGCCGTAAATACCGGATTACCGGTAGGCCCGGGTACGTTTTGTTTTTAGTTTAGTATCCCGGGAAGGACTCGGACCGGATGTTATCCTCCGGCAGACCCATCTTTCGGATCACCGGAAGCATCGCATCAACCATCATGGTCGGTTCGCAGAACAGTGCCCCCAATTTGCGGGAGTCATGGGACGGCATCCGATCACCGTAGATCGCAAAGTGTCCCTCACTGACCCCCCCTCACGCACCTTGCCATAGTTTTCTAGATATTACGAGGTAAAATGCACCCTCTTTTGCCCGGAAAACAAAGGATGGTGAGGGGGGTCAGTGAGGGACATTTCGTCCGGACACTGGTCAGAAACCGCAGAAATAATGAGAAAATACGGTGGAGATGCCAGAGGGCTCCCGGTTTTCTACTGATCGAAAAAATGTGGTCCGACCCCCATCCTGCGACGTCCGGGCGTTACCGGATCCGGGATCTTTCCGGAGCAGACCTGGCTATGAAACAAAAAAGAGGGGTAATCATCCGAACGTTGCGGTTAGCTGGCGATCCTCCACAACGTTTGTTACAGTATATGAGATCGTAATTCCCTTCGATGAACCGGTATACACTATTGTTCCATCCAGCTTGATGGTCAGGACTGCCACAGCGGCATTCGGAACAAAGTAAATAGTCTTGCTGCTTCCCCGGGGAACAGATATTTCCTGCCCATTCGTCAGCTTGACCGGAGGGGACAGGGAACCATAGCCTGATCCCGTTGGCGACCATCTCACGGTGATAGTTCGTGTCGAAGTTGTCGCTGTTGCAGTCGGTGTCACGGATGTAGTTGCTGTTACGGTCACGTTTGCAGTCGGGACGGCAGTCACATTTACCGTTGCGGTAACAGTAGGAGAAGACGTAGCTGTCGAAGTTGCTGTTGCGGTCACGTTTGCAGTCGGGACGGCAGTCACATTTACCGTTGCGGTAACAATAGGAGAGGACGTAGCTGTTGGAGTTGCTGTTGTGTTGGTCACATTCACCGTGGCCGTCACGTTAACGTATATATTGGCAGTTGCTGTAACGGTCTCTTTTATCACAATCTCCTGGCTGATGAGGACACCGGAGGTCGCATCAACCAACCTGACTGATATCTGACCCGCGGGAAGTGTTACGATGGAGGCCCCGGCCAGATCGTTGGCCAGAATAAAACCGGAACCCGTGTAATAGAGATACACCAGGTCTCCCGGTGTGAATACATTCGTTCCCGGCGCAGGAACGGCAGCAAACGATCCGGCGGGGGTATCCACGTACACAGTTGCCTTATAGTTGGCAAGTGGCGTGTCGCTGAAAGATACCGGATCCCCCCCGCGATTAAAAAGGGTGATCACTTTTTGTCCGGCAACGCTTTTTACATCGGACTGCGAGACGACATAAGCGGTCTTCTGGGTTAAAGGGAGCCCCCCGTATGCAACAATCAGGATGACTACTGCACAACCAATGCAAAGCGCAATGATCAGTATCTCGTCTATGACTTCACTGATCCCCTCTTCGCGTGTGTTGATACGCACACCTTTTCTTTTCATCACTAGGTTTTATAAAAAAATTTCTATTAATTTGGTGTGGCGATCTTTTTTTTGTGCAGGTACGGTTGCGTTCGTACTACAGGGGTTATCAGATTGCAGGCTCGTTACGGGGTCTCATTGCCATTCACCCTTCACCGGCAAAATTTATGTTCCTTAAAAGCTTGGGCGATGAACAGGGTTTGCGGGAAATCAGATGACCACAGCATGAAATCCCCCGGATATTTACGGTCCTGACGATCAAAGAACCTGTAATACCGCAAAATTCCTTGGATCCAGAAGGAAAAAACAGGACCAAAAACATCAGGAATTCTGTAAATCACCCGGTATACCGGAACTTCCCTTCAGGCACGAATATCTCGAACCGTGCCCCCCTACCGAAAATGCCGGTCTCCCGAATGGTAATACCGGTGATAGCAAGGATCTCCCGTGCCAAAAACAATCCCAGGCCGGTATTCTTTCCCATTCCCCGCTCGAAGATCCTCTCCTTCTCCTCAACCGGGATTCCCGTACCATTATCTTCCACAATCACCAGCAGGCTGTCGGGTTCGCGCTCGCAGAGGACAGTAATCTCAGTCACCCGGACACCGTGACGGAACGCATTATCAAAAAGGTTAAAAAAGACCCGTTCCAGCATCGGATCGGCAAAGATCCCGATGCCCCTGCAGGTGCCGGAGAACGTTACCGGGACCCGGCTTTCTACCCGTCCGATAATTTCCTCGATCGAAAGCCAGGCCGGTGCTTTTGCACCCAGTTCCTGGTACATCCGGGTGAACTCGATCTGGCGGGCGATAGTATCTGCCGCAGTAATGATCTTGCCGAGATAATCGGTGATGACCGGGTCGCCTTTCTTCAGGGCAGCGATCTGGGCATATCCCTGCAGGATCGTAAGCTGGTTCACCACATCGTGCCGCGTCATGCTGTTTAAGAGATTGAGTTTGTGGCTGGCCTCGCGGAACGCCTGTTCCATGGCGCGGTACTCCGTGATATCATGGATAAACCCTTCAGTCCCGTTCACCTCCCCGTTCTCATTATGCAGGAAGTGGGCATTTACGGAACCCCAGAACGTGGAGCCATCCTTTCGCTGTAATTCAATTGTCTGATCAACAATATTCCCATCCCGGGTGATTTTTTCGATCAGGGACTGGCGGACCTCCGGGTGCAGGTAAAAACCGGCCATAGGTTTACCGATCATCTCTTCCACCGAGTCATACCCCAGCATACTTGCCGCGGATGGACTGGCCATGACAATCAGACCTTCGGCATCGGACCGCATGAACGCATCCTCGATATTCTCCACAACGGTGCGGTACCGTTCCTCACTCTCGCGGAGGGCTTCTTCTGCTCGTTTACGCTCCGTGATATCGAAAAACGTTGCCACCATGGCACCGGGCACGGTCCGGAATGCGCTGACAGAAAAGGCCCCGTTGATCTTTCCCTCATGGTAGATTTCCTGATCGGTATGCCACGGAATACCATCCGCTGCAACCCGCCGGTACTGGTCGGGAATCTCCGTCTTGACGAGCCCGGGGAATGCGGTTTCAATGGGCTTACCGATAAATCCACTATGCTTTACACCCAGGATCGTATCTGCGGCAGGATTTGCCCCGGTAAAGATGAGCGAGCCGTCATTTTTCAGCTCATAGAAATGCATGCCGAACGGGGAATGATCGAAAACGTTCCGGAGCTGCTCCTCGCTTTCGCGTATTGCCGTGATATCCCGGGCCGCGGCAAGTACGATCTCTTTTCCAAAAAATGTAATCGCATGAATGCTGACCTCAACCGGAAAGAGAGATCCGTCTTTTCTCTTGTGTTCTGCATAAAATGTGTATTTCCCGGTTTCCGATAATTTCTGCCCGATTCCATCCATCTTGTCCCGGTGCGCATCCGAAACGATATCCCGGACCGTCATCGTGAGCAGATCTTCGCGGGTATATCCCAGCTTGTCGCACATGCTGTCATTCACTTCAAGGAATTTGCCGGGCATACCATCGGGGGATATCTCATGGACATAGATCTCATCATTTGTATTGTTGAAGAGAGTTCGGTACTTCTCCTCGCTCTCCCGTATCCGCTGTTCCCTGCGGGCAAGCTCTCCGTACTGTGACCTCAGCTCCTCTTCAGTCGCGGTCACCTGCTCGTAGGCAGCACGGAGTTCGTCTGCGGATTTTTTCTTCTCCGTGACATCCCGGGCAATCCCCCTGAATCCTTTAAACTGGTTATCGCGGTCCAGCAACGCGACTGCACGGACTTCCATGATAATGAGATGCCCGTCATTGCACCGGATGGGTATATCAAATCCCTTCGGGGGTTTTTTAATCCGGACACTGGTAGAAAAGATCTCCTCGAACTCCGGTAATGCGTAATCCGGGACAAGGGATGAGAGGGTTTTACCAACAATTTCCGAAGGAGGGTATCCCATCAGCGCGGTAATTCGCGGGCTTATATAGGTAAATACCCCCTGTGTATTCATCTCCCAGATAAGATCCGGCGAAGTCTCGACAAGGTCCCGGAATTTTTCTTCAGAACCTTTGAGCGCCTCCTGGTTGTCAGCAAGCTGTTCGAACTGTTCCCGCAGCTCCTCTTCAGTCGCGGTCACTTTCTCATAGGCAGCACGGAGTTCGTCCCGTGCCATCTTCCGGTCCGTGATATCGATCCCGACACCCGTGAAATAGATCTTATTATCAATCTCCAGCCGCTGTGCGGTTAAGAAAAAAGGGATCTTCTTCACGCTCTTTACCTGAAGGTCTGCTTCCACGCTGGCATACCCTTCCCTGAGTGCCCGTTCTACCGCGGCAGTAACAGCGGCAATTGCCGGGTCATCTCCCTTGAACCAGTCAAAGATATGCATACCGGCGAGTTCTTCAGCCGTATAGCCGGTGATCGTCTCGTGGCTTTTGTTCCACCGTATGAGCCGGCCCTCACTCTCATAGAGATAGAGCAGCCCGGGAACGCTGTCAACCACGGCGTCCGAGAATGTCTTTTCCTTTTTGAGGGCAGCTTCGGCTTTCTTCTGGTCCTCGATATCCTCAATCGTGCCTTCATAATACAGGACTGTTCCCTGCGGATCGCAGACCGCAATGGCATTGATCTTGACCCAGATCATATGCCCGTCACGGTGGTAGAACCGGGCCTCAAAATCCTTAACCAGCCCTTCGGATTTCAGCAGATCGTTAAAGCGCGTGCGGTCTTCCGGGTCGACATAGAGTTGGGACCGGATATCGTTGACGGCATCTATCATCTCCTGCGGCGAGTCATAACCGGCGATCCTGGCGAACGTGGCATTGATGGCAGAGAATTTGCCTTTAAAAGTGGTCCGGAAGATCCCGATCACGGAATTTTCAAACAGGTCGCGGTACTTCTTCTCGCTCTCATGGATTTTCTTCCCGGTCTCTGCCAGTTCCTCGTACTGTTCCCGCAGCTCCTCTTCACTTGCGCTGATCTGCTCGTACGCGGCCCGAAGCTCATCTTCTGCTTTCTTCCGCTCGGTGATATCGCGGATCGCTTCAATGGCCCCGGTGATCTGCCCTTCGCGGTTGTAGAGCGGGCTTGCCTTGGCAAGGGCCGTGATCGAACTCCCCTTCGGGTGAGGGAGATCGGTTTCCGCGGTCAGGTATACCCCCTGGCGCTGGATATGGGTATAAAACAGTGCAACCTCATTGTCCGGCGCTAATACCAGATCGATAAGAATCGGTCGCCGCTTACCGTAAAACGGGATTGCATACTCGTGGTCGCCTTTCCCAAGCATCGCAGCAGCAGAGTAACCGGTCATCTCCTCGATGGCGCGGTTCCACGCGATGATAATCCCCTCGCGGTCGATCGCAAACGTGGCATCGGGCAGGAAATCGATGATATCGGCAAGGCGCTTTTCCGACTCGACCAGGGAGTGCTCCGCTCGCCGCCGTGCTATTGCCTGCCGGATCTTGTGCGACAGTTCGGCAAACTGCGACCTGACATCCCCGCCCTTCTGGAGATAGAAATCAGCCCCGTTATTGATCGCATCGATAACCACATCCTCCCGCCCTCGGCCGGTAAAGAGGATGAACGGGACATCGCCGAACTGCCCGCGAACAGCCTTTAAGAATTCGATCCCGTCCATATCCGGCATCTGGTAATCCGAAACGATGGCATCAAAGGACTGGATCGCCGGCAATGCAAGTGCATCTTTGGCCGATAAAGCGATCTCGACGTGGAATTCCGGCGATTGTTCTAAAAAGAGCTTGCCCATTTCGAGGAGATCGCGCTCATCATCCACATAGAGTACAGAAAACATCGGTCGTATCCAGAACTATAGTATCCTCATGCGCTGGTTATTCTATATAAAATTGCGGAATTAAATATAAAATTGTTGAATAAAAACGGATTTTCCCGGAAGGAGAAAGAACAAAAAAAGTCCGGAGGTCAGTTATGGATCAGCGGGAAAAACGCTATAAAAAAACCGTGCCGGAAGAGATGTACTATCACGGTGATCCGGTCCCGTCAACACGATATCTACCTGCCGGAACCCGGATCTCGAACCGGGCTCCTTTCCCCGGGATTCCCGTCTCACCGATAGTCATACCGGTAATGGCCAGGATCTCCTTTACCAAAAAGAGGCCCAGGCCGGTGTTCTTCCCAAACCCGCTGTCGAACAACTGCTCCTTGTCCTGTGCCGGAATTCCCGTACCATTATCCTCGACAACAAGGATTAAATCCGTATCATCGCGCCGCGAAAAAACCCTGACAAAGGTCATCCGTTCTCCACCGTACCGGAGCGCGTTATCAAAGAGATTATAGAAGATTTTTTCCAGGAGGGGATCGCCAAACAGCACAATACCGGGAAGATCAATTTCCAGCCGCACCCTGTTGAACGGAAGAGACGCAGCCGTGCTCCTGATCAGTGCAGCCGGGTCCTGCCACGCAGGGGGTTTTACTCCCATGTCGTCAAATACGGTGGTGAAGTTGATCTGCTGGCCGATGATCCCGGCTATCTTCTGTCCTTTTGTTATCATCTCCAGCATCTGCCGGGGATCATCGACCGATTCCCGGGACAGTTCCAGCCAGCCGTTGAGGGCAAGGAGCTGGTTGCGGATATCGTGGCGCGTGATGCTGGTCATGAGCCTGATCTGCCGGTTGGCCTGCCGCAGGGCATCCTCCACCTGCTTGAGATGGGTGACATCGTGGAGGATTCCTTCAATGCCGTTTATGTTCCCTTCAGCATCATACAGGAGACGGCAGCTGGCTGTCGCATAGTGCAGTTCCCCGGACCGGTCTTTTAAGGTCAGGGGATATCCCGTGACAACCTTATTTTTCAGGATATACCCCATGAACACGTCCCGCTCATCGGAATCTGCATAAAAATCGGTCGCCCGCATCTTCCCTATGATATCGGCAGGATTGTCATAGCCTACAATCCGGGCACCGTACGAGCTGATCATGGTGATGACGCCTTCCCGGTCTGTGCGGTAGAAGACGTCCTGCATGTTCTCGATAATAAGCCGGTAATCCTCTTTGCTTTTCAGCAGCATCTCTTCAGCCCGCTTACGGTCGGTGATATCACGCGAAGAAGTGATAACCTCAGTAACGATCCCATCAGGTCCACGGACGGGGACTAAAAGGCAATCGAGCCAGAGTCCGGAGGAGGGAAGCCTGAGCTCGATCCGGCCCTCTTTTCCCGTAGCAAATGCCTCCCGCAGGGCTCGCTCACAAGACTCAACAATTTCGGGTTCGAACCCGGTCTCACCGTGGGTTTTTCCCATCCACTGCCCCGGGGAAATGCCCGCGACCCGTTCTACTATCGGGTTTACGTAGATATTCCGCAGGTTCCGGTCAAAGAGCATGATGAGATCCTGCGACTGCTCGGTGAGGCCCCGGAACCGTGCCTCGCTATCACAGAGCGCCTCCCAGATGTCCTTCTGGTCGGAGACATTCCGGACAATGCCCTCGGTTCCGAGAATCCTGCCCTGGTCATCCCGGTAATACTGGACATTGATGGAGACCGAGATGGGGGTGCCGTCTTTTCGCAACCCTTCCCCGTAACTATTTACTACCCTGCCCTCTTTTTTTAAGTCCTGCAGCATTTCGTCCCTGAATTCAGGGGATGCATACAGGTTAATGGCCGGGATACCAAGGATATCCTCCTCCGAATCATATCCGAACATCCGGACGGCAGAAGGACTCGCCATGTTGATGCGATCGGAAGTGTCGGTACGGAAATAGGCGTCCTGCATGGTGTCCAGGATCTTCCGGTACCGCAGTTCGCTCTCGCGAAGCACCACTTCTGCCTGCTTCTTTTCCGTGATATCGCGGGCAATGCCAAGGATCGCCGGCCTCCCAAGAAATTCAACTAGATCAACGAAAAATTCCGCATCACGCACTTCGCCGTTCTTCCGGAGAATCCGGGCCTGGAAAGCTGAAGATACGTGCCCACCGGCAAATCTCCGGGCTGCCGCTTCTTTCAGCCGCTCGCGATCCTCCGGGTGGATGAAATCCCAGAGTTCCCGTTTCATGAGTTCTTCATGCGGGTACCCGCTGATCTCCTCGGCCTGCTGGTTGATAAAGAGAAAGTGGTTGTCCCGGTAGATGTAGATGGAATCGTGGCTGTGCTCAACAACGAGCCGGTACTTTTCCTCGGATTTCTTCAATGCTTCTTTTGCCTGCCGCTGTTCGGTTACATCATGGGAATAGATTGCGACCGCATCGGCATCTCCCTCCGACCCGGCGACCGGGTAGAGATGGTTCTCATAGGATCGCCCGGTCCGGTTGTCAAGATATACCAGCGGTTTCCGGGTTGCGATCGCTTCGTTGATTTTCATCCGCCGCAGGTTGGCAAGGTCAGGGGAGATGAGCGTAAACGCATCCATACCTTTGAGGCGATCCACCGGCAGGCCAAACCGGATCGTAGCTGCATGATTGGCAGTAAGAATGATCCCATTTCTGTCGACCATAAAAGAGACATCAGGAGGTGCATTGAGGAGGGCATCGATGGTCTGCTGCGCCCTTTTCTGCGCCGTTACATCAAAGGACTGGATGTAGACAAGCTCCTGCCCATGAACCTTTACCCGGGTCATGGAGGTGAGCGTGGACCAGGTCCGGCCATCCGGGATCCTGATATTCAGCTCGGCATTCTGGATGGTTCCCTCCCGCTCGAGTTGTTCGAGGATGTGGGATTTCTGGACAGGATCAAGGATCACACCGAGTTCAGTGCCGGTCTTTCCCAGGACATCCTCTCGGTGCATGCCGATCTCTTTGAGGAGGCGATCATTGACATCAATAATCTTGCCGGTCGAATAATCGAAGATCAGCTGGTTGACAGGACTTGCATTGAAGAATGTAACGAATCGTGCTTCTGATTCCAGCCGGGCATCCATGGCCCGTTTGCGTTCCACGGCCATATGGATCTTGTGCGCAAGCTCGGCAAACTGGCTTTTGGGATCCCCGCCTTTCTGGAGATAAAAATCCACGCCGTTATTGATCGCCTCGATCACGACATCCTCGCGTCCGCGCCCGGTAAAAAGAATGAAGGGGGTATCACCATACCGCTCGCGGACGGTTTTTAACAGGGCAATGCCGTCAATGCCCGGCATCTGGTAGTCCGAAACGATCACATCGCAGGTGCTGATAAGCGGGGAGTCGAGCGCTTCCTGTGCTGAAGTCCGGGTTGTTACGCAAAATTCCGGGGACTGTTCCAGATAAACCCGGGCCAGGTCGAGAAGTGCCTTTTCGTCATCGATATAAAGGACATTATACATTGCTTACGATGCTCGAACCAAGGTCTGAAATGCAATATATATAAATCAGCCGAAAACGGGCTGATGAAAGGATTATTCCCCCGGGACAGGTATACAACTGGTACCAGGCTTCCCGCTCCGGAGAAGAATACAGAGCGGACAGGAATGGTTTTTTTGAGGAGTGAGTCAACCATGGAGTTCAAAGGAAGCAAAACCGAGAAAAACCTGCTCGCCGCATTTGCCGGTGAGTCACAGGCGCGGAACCGGTACACGTTTTTTGCCAGTGCAGCAAAAAAAGAAGGATACGAACAGATTGCAAGTATGTTCCTGCAAACGGCTGAAGAGGAGAAAGAGCATGCGAAACTTTTCTTCAAAGAGCTCAAAGGCGGGGATGTGGAGATCACCGCAGCCTACCCGGCGGGTATGATCGGAACAACAAAAGAGAACCTTGCTGCTGCTGCTGCGGGCGAGAAGATGGAGTGGGGCACGCTCTATCCGGGTTTTGCTGCAACTGCAGAGAAGGAGGGTTTCAAAGAGATTGCCCACCTCTTCAAGATGGTGGGAAAAGTTGAGGCTCACCATGAGGCCCGGTATGCAAAACTTCATGCAAATATGGTAAAAGGAACCGTATTCAAGGCCGAAACTCCGGTGAAATGGTACTGCCGGAACTGCGGATTTGTCGAGAGCGGGAAAACCGCCCCGGCAAAATGCCCGGTCTGCGATCACCCTCAGGCATATTACGAGATTGCGGCTGAGAATTATTAATTATTTTTTAGAACAAAAGTTTTTTAAATTTTTTTTTTGTAACTGAATGCAAAGATTCCCTTCGTTGCAGGAATCCGAACGGGATTTTTCTGTTTGGACGGACTGAATTTTTTATTTGATCCAGCCCATCCGCATCCACCGCTCGTACTCTTCGGTGCGGAAATCCCGGTTCTCGATAACAATATCCCGGAAAAATTCCCGGTTTCCGGCAATCTCTTCTTCCTGTTCCGGATCGGAAAAACCATCCCGGATCGCTTCTGCGAGTTTCTTCCCAAGCGCCCGGGCGGAAGGTTCCGCAGCGTCAATGGTCTCTGCGTTCCCGGCCGTTGCGATACTGATACCTCCAACTGTAATCACGCCAAGATAATTCAGCACATGGTTCTGGTACGCCACAACCTCATCGCCACCAGAGGTGTGCGTGCTTGCAACAGAGCAGCCGTATTTTCCTGCAAGTACCTGGTAATGGATTGCATCTGCGAGCCGATCAAAAAAGATCTTCATCTGGCCGGAGACATTGTCGATGTACACCGGTGACGCGAACACGATCCCGTCCGCTTCCTTCATCCGCTCAACGATAATCGGGACATCGTCATCATTCACGCATATGCCATTAAACGAGCAGGCATCGCAAGCCGTGCAGGGGGTGACCCGTACATCGCAGAGATCGATCATCTCCGTTTCTGCACCGGCTTCTGCGGCTCCTTCAAGCACAAAGCTTGCGAATTTTCGCGTAGTGCTCCGGATTGTCCGGGGGCTGCCGTGGATGGCAAGGATCTTCATGGTCTGGTATGCTCCTGATCAAGAGTTGGGCGGCGGGGGTAATGAGGATGCGGGATAAAAAAGGCTGATCTCTGGTCAGGTTATGGGGATTACAAGGACATAACTGCGATTTAAAACACATTATATCACCCTTTTTTGGTTTTAATCTCTTTTTTATTGCTGCCCGGGAAGAGGGTTTATTTTCGGGCAACATTGTATTCCGGAAGCAGGATGCGGCTCCGGATGACCTGTAATATTGTGCCATTTTCCCGGCCCATCCAAAGCCCGCTAAATTGCACGGTTTTTTTCGGATTAAAACGGCTATTTTTCGAAAATAACGATTTAAACAAAGAATTTTGTCGGGCGTTGGCACCACTTCCACTGGAGAATTTCCCGGGCAGGTTTCTTTGTACGGGTCTCCGTCGGAGAATAGATCGTGAAAAGGCTGGAGTATTTTAGAGGTGGTTCCGGCACCCGCATTAAGAAGAAGCTGAATTTTCTGCCCGGGAAACATCCCTCCAAAGGGGCAATTCCTGGAGAGGGAAATGATGAAAAATATGCAAATCCCCCCAAAAGGTTTCAGACAGGCTGGAAAATTTCTCCTGGACTATCCGTGAAAAAAGGATTTGGGATTTTTATTTTCCCGGCACTGCTGATCACGCTGTTGTTGCCGGGGTACTATTCGATACTAACCCGATGACAATCAGCGAGAAACCGGCAGCAACGAATGTGCCGATCACCGGCAGGACCGGGTTTGCGATAAGGAACATCTCCCGGAGCGGGTAGATCAGGAACGCAATCACAAAGAGGAGTATCCCGGCAAGGATTTTCGGGTGCTCACTTAACGAGTGGTTCAGCCCGGTAATGACCAGCGATCCGCAGGCAAAGAAGTAGAGCAGCGTAACCAGTGCAGCTGCACTGATGCCTGTTGTCACCAGCACACCAACGGGAATTGCCAGAGAGAGGATAAGAATCCCCAGCAGGATATGCGGTGCGATCTGTTTCCGGGGAAATCCTTTCTGGATTGCGATCGAGAGGATCATGATCGAAGCGATAATGCCCATATCGATCAGGCTCGGGAAAACTTCGTTTCTCAGGCCCATGAGGATGTTTATGTACCAGACGATGTTTGAAATCCCCCAGAGCCCGAGAGCACCCGCAGCATAGAGCAGGTATTCCGGTCCGCCGTCACGGTGCCAGACATACAGGAGCACCAGGGCCCCGGCAATCGCGGCAATGATCTGGAGGTAGTTGCTGAGCGCAAGAAAGAGCTTGTCGGGAAGGAGCAGGATCATCAGGGCAAGCAGGACTGCTGCACCAAGGATGATCCAAAAAAAGCCGGTGATCAGCTTCAGGGCGGGACTGTTCCGGTGCCCGGCCGTAAATTCAGATGTATCCATCCATAGGTTTTCCCGGTAATCCGCAAAAAAGATTGTGAAAAATTTCAGGTAATTTTTACCGCGAATAAAAAAAAGAGCGCCAGAAAACCGGGGCTTCATCTTTTTCGCGCGACAAGGAAAAGCCGGATGATGGCTCCCGTCTCCCCCGCGATCATCTCGCATGGGGATTCGTATAATCATCCGGTCCCCACCATTCAATCTCAGCAACCGAGAGATCATAAACAATGAGCCGGCGCCAGACCCGTTCGTGCTGGGTGCGCAGCCAGAGCTCCCTGAGGATAAACTGCGGGAACGGCAGCAAGCGCAGGCCCGCAACCTCGTCCGGGAACTGCTGGTCGTAAAAGCCGTTCGGATCGATATGATACCGGGTCTGCCTTACTTTCACTACACGGAATGATTTGGGCTTGAAGATCTGGAGATCATAGGGTAAGTCTTCAAGGGAATTTTCCATCCAGCGATATCCCATCCGCTCTGCAAATGTTTTGGCCTCTGCAATCGCCGCTTCCGGTTTTTTCCCGCGGGTCATGGACAGGCAACCTTCCCGTAACGGGATTTTCTCTTGCGCAGCATTTTCTCCATCTTTTTGGTAAAACGCAGACTCTTGAATGCCTTGTGGTCGGGTTTTTCCGGAAATTTTTTTACAATGACGGACACGCGGCAAAACCCGGGAAAATTACCCGCGGACTGGATCAATTATTAAAGAGGGAAACAGGCACCGGTCAACAGAGAAACCTGACCATGAAACAGATGTAAAAAAAGAATTATTTTTTGGGGGACGATGCGTCATCGTGATGGATTAACCTGCACTTGTTAACGCACTCCCAGTTCTCGGGCAGGAATTTCCCGTCAGCACCGGGTTTCATTACCGCGTTATGCTTTGCCCCGCACACAAGGCATTCCATAAGACCGGTTGATTCGTCAACAACTTTCATCACGTGTTCTTTCTTTGTCATACATTTCTTTTCATCACTCAGACGGATAAAAGCATTGAGTGGGAACACGACCCTGCGCACCGGCACTCATTGCGGGGGTGAGCATTTCCTGCCATATGTCCGGCCAACCGGAACATGAGACTTTTCAGGATCACGGGGGAATTTCCTGTAAAAATTCCTGGTCAACAACAGGATATGACCGGCACTGCACACGATCACTGGCCCGATAGACCGGGTATTATAAAAAAATATTTTGCCGGGTTTTTTTTATGAATGGTTACTTCATCTCATACAACCAATAATAGTATGATAACACGTTCACAGGTTCCTGCACAGAGGGAAATCTGTATGCGGTTAATCCAATAACGAGGTTGAATTATGGAATCGATATCATTTGAAGCCCCGCAAGTCTTTGTGCCTGATCCTATCCATATTCACATTCTACAGGCAGTCGGTGATAACCAGGGATGTCATATCACCCATGTCGTAGAGCAGCTTCTCCCCAATCATGGCGAGAGCAGCATCAGGTCAAATGTCCGTATCTTACTCTCCAAGCGCTATCTCGATGGGGGAAAATCCAGCAAGGAGATCGTACTCCGGCTTACATCGAACGGTCGTCTCCTGCTCCAGAAAGCAGCAGCCGTTTAATCATATCTTTGTGTGCTTACCCATCCGGGATAAACTTCCCTGACCCTTTTGGTAAGTGCTCATCTCGAGCCGGTTTTTAAGAAAAAAAAGTCCGGTGGTACTCGATCCTGATCAGGTCAGCGTCACAAAGTGCTGCCGACAGGGTTTCGTGCCGATAACCCGGGCCGGGTGTCCTTTTCCGGCAACATCCTCTGCAAAGAGGACATCCCCTTTACCTGACGGTCGTTTTTCCCCGGTGCAATCGTGTACCGGGAAGGGGAAAAGCAGTGCTTTTTTCAGGAGGGGTTACAGGAGCTGCCCGGTACGGCAACAACATACGCCCGCTCCCGCATATTCTCCGGGAAATAATGGGCATCGAACCACATGGCATCGAACTGACCGTAGTTCGCATACGTGATTCCATCCACCCGGTCATCGTGGCAGTCCACGGAATCGGCAAAGATGATCACATCGTCCCAGACCGTTTCAGTTCCCCGGGTATCATACCCGACAACAACCACCCAGTGCCCGCCCCAGTCCATCCATTCCACCATGGTCGGGATACCGTTTTTCAGGTTGTTGCGCAGCATCTCGCCGGTCCCGCCGGTTCCCCAGCTCGCGTTCATGCCCTGCCGGTTGAACCATGCCGCAAGCTGTTCCGGGTTGATGCCGGTTTTTTCAGAAACGTTGATGTACATTTCCCGGGCAATCCGTTCCTCATCGGCATCGGTATTATTTACCGGATGTTTGTACCAGGACATCACCGTCATCGCGGCTGCTGCTCCGCAGCTGTAATTGGTCACCTGCTGGCGGTAACCTTTCAGCGGTATGACCGTGAGATGATCATTCGATTTCAGCGTATCAAAATCAACACCGGTATAGTACCGGGGGCCGGGGAGGGGGGTATCAAGGGCATATTTCACATCCCCAGCAAGTGGACTCGCGGGTGCAGGTACCAGAGCCGGGCTCGTGAGGATCAGTACAGCGGCCAGAAGAACCAGGATACCAAAGATACTCGCAATGACCAGAAGATGAAGCGGACGCATGGAACCAAATTCCTCTCGTGTGAATAATGGGACTCCGGTAATTATCAAAGCGGGGGATCGATGCCGCCCGGCGGGAGCATAAAAAGAGGAAAATTATTGCAGCGGGTACCCGCTCAGCACAAGCCCGGCGAGCCCAAGAAGGATCAGGACAATAATTGCGATCATGATCTTCAGGTACGGGATCCCTTCTGCCCGTTTCTTTTCCAAAGAGCGTCGCGGGCCTGCAATATACCCGCCGCCTGTGGGAGTTGCCCTGCCGCCTTTCCCGTAGGATATTCCGACAGCGGGGCCGGGCTTGCTGTTCCACAGCGCGATATTGACGCAGTCATGGTTGGGCGGCAGCCGGCACTCTGCGCAGTAGTTTCCCCCGCAGTACTGGCAGGAGAACGGGAGCGCCACTTCGTTTCCACAGCGATCGCACCGGGCCATTACTGTTCAATGGGATGCCGGGGCATTAAGGATTCTGTTATTTCGTTAATGGGAGGCTCCACTCAAGGTTATCGACATTTCTCCCTGATTTTAAACAGGCGAAGTATGCTCCTTTTTCACCGTGTACCGATATTCCTGAGTCACTCTCTGCTTCTCATATTCGCCATGCAATAATATCTGGCAAATATTGATTATTCTCTCTGTTGGACTACTTTTCAACCCCCGGTGGGGGAGGAGTTGTTCTATGCAGAATACAGTAGCAGCACTTGCAAATAAAAACAATATTGAACGGTGGAAAAATGTTGTGAATCTTGAAAAGTTCGGGCAGCCGGCAACAGAATTCCTCATCCAGGCACTCGGCGATGAGGACCGCTGGGTCAGGTACCTTGCAGCCGATGCACTGGCAAATATTGGTGCCACCCATTCCGTGGATCACCTGATATCACTCCTGAGAGATCCGGACCAGGACGTTCGCTTCGCAGCGGCAGCAGCACTGGGGAAGCTTGGGGATCCTAAAGCTATACAGAACCTGCAGGAAGTCCTCAAAAAAGATAACGGCTATGTAAAAGTGGCTGCAGAAGAAGCACTGGAGAAGATATCCCCCCGGCCAGCGGGGTCGAACCCTACGGGATCTCCTTCACACTGATATTTGACATCGCCTCAAATACCATAATTTTATTTTCTTCTTCAGAATGTTCTGACAAATTTTGCTTTAAGCCTCTTTACGGATTTCCTTTCCATCCGGCTACGTGCAAAATTATTTGCTGATCCGGTTTCCCGATTGCTGCTGACTTAATTTACATATGACCTGATACCACTTAGCGCCGGTGAAGTACTTGTTGCCTGAACATCCGGTTTACATCAGATTTTTTCCTGTCGGCAATGTTTTGGGCAATGGTGGAAATACCAATAATGTGGCCTTCTTCATCCTTGATGGGGGAAATGGTGACGCACACTTCAATTCGCGATCCATCTTTCCGCAGCCGTAACGTATCAAAACGGTCGATGGTTTCTCCGGTTCCAACCCTCCGGAGGAAGAGTGAGAGCTGATCACGTAATTCCGGCGGAACAATTAGATCAATGGACTTTCCGATCACCTCTTCTGCGAGGTAACCGTAATATCGTTCCGCAGCTCTGTTCCAGCTCAGGATAGTACCGTCAATTCCTTTCCCGATAATTGCGTCATTTGATGAATTTACAATAGAAGCAAGGACGGAACGGAGCCGGTCTGATTCAGCTTTATCGGTCAGGTCTTCGTACACAATAAATTGTTCGCCACTTGCAAGAGTAATCGGGCAGAAATGGATCTGGCGAACCGTCGCGTCTTTGCACGTGACCGGAAATATCAGCGGCCGTTCATTGTTCCACCCGACATGCCCGCGATACTGTTTCCAGGTACGGATTGCGTTAATGCGATCAGTAATATCGGGAAATCCCTTTAAGAACCAGACATTTTCGGTAGGAATATCTTCAATGGTATACCCGAAAAGGAGTTCGAATTTTTTATTCAGGTACTGGAAATCGCCAGAACTGTCAATAAAGGATATAGGAAACGGGGAGAGTTCGGTCATCATGCGAAAGCGTTCTTCACTTTCACGGATTTTCTGGGCCTGTTCATGCTTTTCGGTAGTGTCGCGGCCAACGGACTCGTATTCTGTGATGTTTCCTTCTGCATCAAAACATGCATGATCTGTCCAGGTGTGCCACCGTATTTTTCCCTCATGAAGGAGTATGCGGTGTTCGATCGTACCTGATGGGTTTTGCGGGGTTAAAGATGCCAGATGTTTTTTCATTAATCGGGTATCTTCAGCGGGTAAAAGCACCTCGTGGACTTTTCCTATAATGGTTCTTTTGTCTAATCCAAAACACCGGCAGTAGGCATCGTTGACAAACGTGATGATGCCATCTGGAGTGAACCGGCAGATAAATTCAGTCTGGTCTTCCACCACATTCCTGTACCGTTCTTCACTCTCCCTTAGTGCCCTTTCTGTCTGTTTCCGTGCAGAAATATCTCTTAAAATTCCTTCAATCCCGGTTACATTCCCCGCGGTATCACACACAAGCTGGCTGTTTATGGACACAATGGCCGTTGACCCGTCCATTCTTTTTATGGTTCCCTCGTAATCGGTAACTTTTTTCTCACGGTAAATTGTGGTCAGAAATTTATTCCGGTTTTCCGGGAAAAGAGCCAATTTTTCAGTAATTTTATACCCGATAAGATCGTTGAGAGAGGAAAATCCTGTCAATTTTAATAGTGATGGGCTTGCCATGATAATTTTGCCATCTTTATCACAGCGATAATAAACATCCTGGATATTATCGAGAATTGTCCTGTATAACAATTCACTCTGACGGAGTGCTTCCTGTGACCGTTTAAGCTCGGTTATGTCCCGCCCTACAGACTGGCATTCGATAAGGGAGCCGTTATTTTCAAATATCCCCCGGGTATTCCATTGGTACCAGCGGTACTGCCCGGATCTGTCCAGTAGCCGTATCTCCATTGACTGGACCTGCCGGTTTTTGTTTATCAGGGCAATACTTTCCTGTGCAAGGATTTGATCTTCAGGTAAAATATAGGAAAAAAAGCTCTGCCCGCATATGGCAAGGCAGGTGATTCCGATATACCGGCTCATGGACTCGTTGATGAACGTGATAGAGCCATCAGGACGCCACCGGCAGATGAACTCGGTCTGGTCTTCAACAATGGCACGGAACCGAGCTTCAGAGACCATCAGCCGCTCTTCAAACCGGATCTGATCTGTGATGTCTTCTCCGATAATCGTCATCCCTTCTTCCCGGTTATCAAATACCGTAGGAATGAGCCGGACCCGGTAATGGTAATCTTTGTTCTGCCGGGTTACGACAAATTCCCGCTGGACTTCCCCGGTAATCTGGATCTCCTCAAACACATCCGGGATTGAGAGGCGGGAGATGAGGGGAGAGTCAAGCTCTTCCACTCTTTTGCCAATCAGATCTGTTCTGGATAATCCAAGAACGGTGAGAGCATTCTCGTTTACATCGAGAAAGCGCATTTCCTGATCGATCATAATGATGAGATCCGCAGAAAATTTGAGCATGGCCGATACTGGCATCTTGTGCGAGATAGTGTAGACCTTTGCAGGTCCGTACGCACTGAGTGCCACATCCCCCGAAATGAGGAGCATTTCAAGATATTTTGCAGTAGAGTTCCGGTTAAGCTTTAATTTTTTTGCAATATCAGTTATCGTAAGCCCGGTATGATGAAGCCGAAGGAGAGTTTTAATTTTTTTTAAGGGCTCCGGGGGGTTATCCATTAAGTGGAACAGGGGGTGTAATTATAAAAGAATATGCCATGCAATACTGCAAGGTAATATTAGATTTTATTGACATAAAATGAATGTTAAAATCTTGTGATATCAGAAAAAAATAATTTTAAATTTTTTAGTGATTTTTATTTTTGATCTCTGCGTTCTTTTTATTTTGTTTCCTGCAAATCACGGTACCATTTCCCATTAATAGTCACTATCTTTCTTACACTCCGGATTAGTCTCCCGGCCTGTTTCTTTGGAAACCGTGTCCTGTGAAAACTTCGGATTATAATATTTGCCGGCCTCCTCATACCGGCCGATCGCCACCCAGTACCGGCCCATCGCCTCTTCGTACCTGCCAATCTCGTACAGGCGATTCCCAATTTCCTGAAGTGCACGGCTGTAGTAGATGCTTGCTTCTTCCTGCTGGCCAAGTTCATACAGGCAGTTCCCTATCTCGTGCAGTGCGTGCGTATAGTTCGGTGCAATTTCAATGGCTTGTTTGAAATACTGCAACGCATCCTCGGTCTTTCCCTGGTTTGAAAGTTCAGATGCCCGCTGATAAAGACGCTGTGCATCGGGGGGGATCCCGTGGGGGCCAGAAACTCCGCCATTTTTTCTGTCGGGAATTAGACTGTCCGGCATAGATATTCCCACGATATTCTGAAAGATTTTTATTTAGGGATTTGCGATGCACATCTGCTATGCAGATGATGGCGCAAATCCCTTTTCCAGCATTTTAGGTTAACTGATACTTATTCAGGGATGCCGAGGGGGTCACATGTACCAGAATCCTCGTCAAAAAAAAGGGGAGTTTCTATTACAATTGCACAAACGGCAGTACCCCTTCCCGGGCGAACGCAATCGCTGCAAAACCAAAGAGCACCAGTACAAAAAACAGGGTTGAGATTACGCTGCGGACCGCCCGTGAGCGGTGTGCTGTTTTGTGGAGCTCCTCCCATGCATGAGCTTCAGTGAGGTGGAGGATAAGGGTGCAGAGGAGGTACGTTGCGTAGATGGCAAGCATTACGCCACAGACCAACCCCCAGTTGAGCGCTGCGGCAACAAGTGCCCAGATGCCGAGCGCAAGATTTGCGTACCCTACCTCGAGCTGGAATTCGGGATGATCCTGCCGCCAGCCCATCCGGATCTGGTCGGACCGGTAGTACACGGAATGGCGGATGAAACTGATGAACCCCACACACCCGACAAGAATCGCTGCGGCAACCCTGATCGTGGTGTCAATGTTGATAAACATAAAAAAAATGCCAAGGAATATCCCGATCATGGATATCGCCATGGTTGCTCCCATCAGGAGCGACGCCTCATGCGCTGTTGGTGCAGCTTCTCCCACTGTATCAGTTTTTCTCATGGTGTGTTCCTGCATGTGAATGAACCACGCGGGAAGAAAAATCCTGCGTTTGACGGATCAATCGGCTTATGCCCGATGGTGCCGGATTACTTAGGATATGGGGCGTTACCTGCGGGGCGATGTCATCCTTGCACCGGTTGCTTTTGAGGAGCGGGGCGGGGCAAAGACGCGCCCGGCCATCGTGATCTCGGCAACAGAAAACGGGAACGTGCAGATCTGCCCGGTCAGCAGCCGGCCACCGACCGATGCACCGTGCATACCAATCTCACTGGACGATTTTTCCGAAGGCGGGCTCGATCTTTTTGCAGAAAGTTACGTTCTTACCACCCGTATCCGGACCATCCGTGTCGGAGATGTTGTTGGCAAGCGGGGGAGGCTCACGCAGGAGTCCATTGCCGAAATTACTGCACAGGTTCCGGAACCGGCAAAAGACCATAAACCGGCAAAAAAGAGATTCGGGTAATTCCCGGTTTTCTCACGAAATGCACTGGCTGGTTCTTACGGCATACCGGCATCGTGAACGCAGGCATTGAAATGTTTAGGATCCCGTCTCTTTTTCTGCAAAGGGATCATTCGGCACGATCCGGAAGGTGCCGTTCGGGACATAGATCTCGAACCGTGCACCCTTCCCGTGTACCCCGGTCTCAAGGATGGACATGCCCGTGATGGCAAGCACCTCACGGGCTAAAAAGAGTCCAAAGCCGGTATGTTTCCCGAAACCTTTGTCAAAGATTTTCGTTTTCAGGGACAGCGGGACTCCGGCACCGTTGTCTTCAACAACGATGAGAATCCCGTTTTCCGCCTCCATGCACCAGATTGCGATCCGGGTCACGTGATCGCCATGCCGGATCGCATTGTCAAACAGGTTTACAAAGACATTTTCCAGCATCTGGTCCGAAAAGATCTCAATGTTCCTGCTGTCATTGATGAACTCGATGGTTTTCGGAGCCGCACGGTCAACAAGCTTGCGCAGGTCCTGCCACTGGGGATCCTTGAGACCGAGGTCCTGGTACATGCGGGTGAAGTCCAGCTGGCGGGTGATATGACTCCCGGCCACCTCCGCCTTGCTGAGGAAATCGGTCACCATCGGATCGGTGTTCTGCATCCCGGCGATCTGGATATACCCCAGCAGGGCATGAACCTGGTTGTTCACATCGTGGCGGGTGACACTGTTGAGCAGGCTCAGCTTGGCATTTGCCCGTCTCAGGGAATCTTCCACGCGTTCGCGATCGGTAATGTCACGCAGTGCGATGATATTGGCCGACTCTCCGCGATACGTTATGCTGGTACCGACAGATTCTATCAGGATAGAAGTCCGGTCTTTCTTCATTGCCTTGTATTTCTGGATGTGGCCGCCCCTGCCGGCAATGACATTCTGCATATCACGCATCACCATGGTCCGGCTTTCCGGGGCAACCAGGGATAATGCATTCTGCCCGAGGATCTCTTCTGCGCCGGAAAACCCAAACATGCTTACAATACGGGGGTTGGCATAGAGAATCGTTCCGGAAAAGTCCTGGACCATTACCCCGTCAAATGCATGCTCCGCGAGGACACGGTACCGCTGCTCGCTTTCAATCAGTGCTTTTTCCGTATTCTGCCGTACCGTGATGTCCTGTATAGCCGATACATGGACATTATTTCCTTTCCAGTTAAACACGCGCCCGTGAATCGCCACAGGAAATACTTCCCCGCTCTTCCTGCGGTGGTAGCACAGGGGGATCACTTCGGTGCCCGGTGGGGGGTTGATGGTGACCTGCACAGTCTGCTCCGGCTCAGCCAGGAGATCTGCATTGCGCATCTGCAGGAGTTCTTCCCGGGTATAACCGTACATCTCCGCGGCCCCGGTATTTGCAGCAAGAATAGCGCCGGTAGCCTTATCAAAAAGGAAGATGGCCTCGCCGCCCAGCTCAAAGAGTGCCTGGTACCGTTCGTGACTTTCGAGGAGGGCGTTTTCCGCTGCTTTTTTCTCGGTGATATCAATCCCAACAGACAATACACCGGCAGGATTCCCGTTCTCGTCCAGGATGGCGCGGTTTGTCCATTTCATCCAGATCCGCGAACCGTCTTTTTTTATGTTTTCATTTTCATTGTTGCGGAATTTTTCAGGATCTGCACTGATATCCTGGAGATGCTGGACAAGATCCCTTCCCGTAGATTCTACCGGAGGGACAATCGTGCCAACAACCTGCCGGCCGATCAGCTCGTCGAGAGTATAGCCAAAGAACCGTTCTCCAAATTCATTGATGAAGGTGATGGCCCCCCGGTTGTCCCGGGTGAGAATAACGGAGTTGACATTTTCCACCAGCTCGCGGTACTTCTCCTCGCTCTTCTTGAGCGCCTGTTCCGTCCGGCGTTGTTTGATGACCTGCCAGAGGCTTTGCATGAGAAGCGTGAGTTCCTGGACATCCCCCTCGGTATAATCTGCAGGTTTGTTTGCGACACCCGCAATGAGAACAATGTGTCCCTCGTCCATGATCGGGACATTCATGTGCCGGACGATCTCGGGGTGTCCAGCCGGGTATCCTTTCTTGGCCGGGTTCGGGGCAGCATAATCGTTGGTGATCACTGCACGACGCTGTCGCACCGCCTCGCCCCAGAGACCAGTCTTCTCGGTTTTGTATGTGATGGGCTTGTCCCGGATAGAACATTCCTTCATCGCCGTCTTCGACCAGGCATACATGGTCAGTTCGCTCTCATCATCACTGAGAAAAGCAAGGTACCCGATAGGGCTGCCGGTCACTGCGCCTGCGCCCTCAACGGCATAACCGAGAAGTTCCTGCTCGGGGCCCCGGGTCTTCTCGTAGAAACCGATCATGAACCGGTGCCGTGCCTCGCTCTCGCGGATCTTCTTCTCGCTCTCTGCCAGCACATCGAGCTGTCCGCGGAGCTCCTCCTCGCTTGCGGTGATCTGCTCGTACGCGGACCGCAGCTCATCTTCAGCTTTCTTCCGCCCGGTGATATCACGGATGGCCTCAATGGCACCGGTGATCTCCCCTTCACGGTTATAGAGCGGGCTTGCCCTGGCAAGGACCGTGATCGGGCTGCTTTTCGGGTGAGGAAGATTTGTTTCTGCGGTCAGGGATACACCTTCACGCAGTATATTCGAGTAGAACTTTGAGATCTCATCGTCCGATGAAAAGATCAGGTCAATGAGGATCGGGCACCGCTGGCTGTAAAAAGGGATTGCATATTCATAGTCGCCTTTTCCGAGCATTGCTGAAGCGGGACAACCGGTCATCTCCTCGATGGCGCGGTTCCACGCGATGATGAACCCTTCGCGGTTGATCGCAAACGTGGCATCGGGCAGGAAATCAATGATATCGGCAAGGCGCTTTTCCGACTCGACCAGGGAATGCTCAGCCTGCCGCCGGGCCACTGCCTGCCGGATCTTGTGCGAGAGTTCGGCAAACTGTGACTTGACGTCCCCGCCCTTCTGGAGATAAAAGTCTGCCCCGTTATTGATGGCTTCGATTACAACTTCCTCCCGACCGCGGCCGGTGAAGAGAATGAACGGGATATCCCCGAATTGCTTGCGGACGGCTTTTAAAAAGGCAATACCATCCATTACCGGCATCTGGTAATCAGAGACAATGATGTCAAATGCCCGGTCTTTCATTGTACGGAGGGCATCCTCTGCAGAGAGTGAAGTGCTGACAGAGAAATCTTCGTTTTTTTCGAGAGAGATCTGAGTAATGTCTAAGAGTGCTTCCTCATCATCGACATAGAGAATGGAGATCCTGTGCACCGGACTGGACATGAAAAAATATACCTTATGGCAGTACCTGACTCTTCACATTTTTTCACATGGGGTAAGTAAGCACTCTGGCAAACCGGGTGTTGTCCAGAGCACTCCCATCGGGCAATACATAGTACAGAACGATTTTACAGTATTAAAATATCCTTATTTGGACAGGAGTCTGGACAAAAAAGATTAAAACAGGGTTTATTCCGGTTTAAGATAGAAACGCCATTTACAGAACAGTTCTTTGGGATGGGGATCGGGCGGTGCAAACACGCATTCCACGCAGATGCGTTCATCGATCATCCGGGCAAAGCTCGTGAACTCTGCACGGTGCATCTCGCGGCAGACATACTCTCCCAGTCCCCGTTTGAGCCGGGCTTCCTGCGTGGGGCATGACGGCACGGTGATGATCACTTCATCCTCTTTTTCCTCAATCGTATAATCGACGATGATCGCCCACGGGAACAACCGGAGTGCTTTGACAAACCCGGAGAGTCCCTTCTCGGCAATGCCGAACCGCTGCACGAGATCCTTTGCTGCCATCCCGCCGGCTTTGCCCCACACCTGCTCATTGATCTTCTCGGCAACCGGCTGGCCGTACTGTTCGGCAACATAAATGAACCAGAATGCGTCTACGACCCGGTAGTGCCAGAGCAGGAAATCCAGGTATTCGCGTTTCTCTTCATCGGTCATTCGGTCAAAGACTGCGGGATTTGTCATCATCGGTCAGTGAGAGATTGCCCGGAAAGGTAAAAGAGTGTGCGGTAACCGGCCAGACCTGCCATGAGGTGCTGATGCGCATGTCATTAGAATCCCTCTTGCGATCCTTAAAAAAACTCAAAAAAAATCCGGATATAAAGGTAATCTTTGTCTCTTATATCTTCACCTTCATTGAAAAAAATCGGGTGAACCCTGACGGTTATTTCCCGATCTTGACCAGCATCTCTTCAAGCGACGGGTATCGCGACTCAATCTTCTCGACCTTGCCCCCCGCTTCACCAATGAGCCCGGTGCATTCATTGAGTTCGGCCATATTCTCCGCATCGCACACAAAGAGTCCCTCTTCCTGCCGGTAGGTCTTGGAATGCCCGATAAGTTTGCCGGGATTATCGACAGAAAAGAAGATCGTATACGTCAGGGAGCCGAACTGCTCGCGCAGCTCCTTCATGGTACCGAATGCGACCATCTTCCCGCGTTTTAAGATCATCACCTTATCACAGATAGCCTCTACCTGGTAGAGGTTGTGCGCCGAGAGCACGATCGTCTTGCCCTCATTCTTGAGCGTGCGCAGGTAATCGGCAATGAACCGCGAGGTCATCGGGTCAAGGCCGCTGGTGGCTTCGTCATAGACAAGGAAGTTGGGTTCATGGATGAGCGACCGGGCGATCGCGACCTTCCTTTTCATCCCCTTGGAAAACTCCCCGATCTTTTTTCCCTCCGGTTCCAACGACAGTGCAGCAAAGAGCTGGCTTGACCGGACGCGAATCTCCTGCGGGGAAAGTCCGTAGATCTCACCGAAGAATGCGAGGTAATTCTCCGCAGTCATCGTCTCATAGAGCCGGGACTCTTCAGGAAGGTAGCCAAGATTTTCCTTGAGCGCGATCGGATTTTTCACTACATCGATCTCATTGATCAGGAGTTCTCCTGACGTGGGAGCAATAAGACCGGATATGATCTTGAGCAGCGTGGTCTTGCCCGCCCCGTTATGCCCGATGATGCCGAAGATCTCACCGTCTTCGAACTCGAAACTGACACCATCCAGTGCCATAAAACCATCAAAATTCTTGGTGAGGTTGCGGGCGGTTATCATGCGTGGTTGCCTTTCAATCAGATGTGGGTGGACTGAAAGATATAGATTGGGATGGCGTACCCGATCAGGTTCAGGAACCGGGATCGGGATCTTCTCCATGAACCGTCAGGTGCTCTCATGGGGAGCCGGGCAGAGAGCAAAAGTATTACCGGAACTGCAATGACGGGAGATTCACGGGTAGTGCGTCACCGTCCCCCTGTGGGGAAACCTGCAACCCCGTATCTGCACCGAGTACTATTTGTGTAATCCCAAATACTACACTGTACTATAACTACCGCGGGAACATTGCAGAAAAACCGGTGAATTTTAAGGAGTTATACCTCGTATGGGCAGGCTTACCGACATCTCGACCATAGCGCGATGGGAAGTGAAAAAATCCTTCACCATGATGAGCCGGGATGTACTGCCGTTTGCCATTATTCTTTTTGTCCTGCTGGTTGCCGTAACCGGCTTTGCCGCCCAGACGGGCATGCATCTCCAGGACGGCATGTATGTCGTTGGCGTGGAGGATCCCAAGATCGCAGAACTGATTGCAAGCGATGCCCGGTTCTCCGTATACCAGGCAGATGCATTCACCCTCGTGAACGACAGGAACTCCTATGACCTGATCATTTTCAACGGGCAAGTGTACACCAGCCCGACAGAACGGGCAAAAGCGGCACAAAAAACGCTTGAACGCGATTATGCCAAATACGTCAACACGGTCTATAACCGGGAGACGGACCTCTTCGCCGCGTACCCGCTCTGGATCGATGTCCAGACCGTGAAGAGCGAACTCAGCTTCTTATCCACCCAGTCAGGCCAGTACGTGCAGGCTGCCCCCAGTCGTGCGGCACCGGTACCTGAAGGCGCTATTAGTACCGTTCCCACACCGTCACCCTCTCTGGATTTTACCAAGGAGGAACTCCGGCAGGAACTGGTCAAGACCAGCGCAAAGAATACCCAGATCTCGCGCTACACCGAAGTTCTCTCATCGGAGAGCACCATGGGCAGCTTCAAGACTCCATCGCAGCTCTCGCCCCCCCTGCCGTTTGACTCCATTATCCTCGTCTTCGTGTTTATCTTCCCGCTCTACTTTACCTCGCAGTTCTTCATGATGAGCATCATGAACGAGCGCATTGAACGAAAAGGCGAAGTCCTGCTCTCAACACCCGTGGCTTCCTCATCGATCATCCTAGGAAAGATGATCCCCTACTTTATCGGCATGGTGGCCATCTGCACTGCGCTCACGCTCTACGTGCGGGCGCCCCTCATCATCATTCTCCCCCTCATACCGGTCATCATCTTCTTCCTTGCAAATGCGCTCCTGATCGGCATGGTCTCGCGGAGCTTCAAGGAACTCTCGTTCATCTCGATCTTCTTCTCGACCGTTGCTACGTCGTACCTGTTCTTCCCCAGCATCTTTGCAAACGTGCACGTCATCTCTCTCATCTCCCCTTTGACCCTGATCGTGCTTTCTGTCCAGAACACCCCCTGGACCGTCACCGACTACCTGTATTCCACCTCGCTCTTCTGGCTGACCGGGGCGGTGCTCTTCTATATCGGGATGAAAAATTTCAAAGAGGAGCGGCTCTTTTCCGAAAAACAACTTCTCCCGCGGATCCGCGAGTTCCTCTCTGAGATCATTTCCCGCAGGCACCCGTTCCTCTCCCTCTTCCTGCTGACCGGGTTCTCCATACCGTTTGTGTTCATGCTGCAGCTGATGAGCCTCACGCTCTTTTTCAACCTGCCCATGCCGTATTCCCTGGTGCTCCTCCTCATCTTTGCCGCATTTATCGAAGAATGCGCAAAAGGTGTTGGCATCTACACCCTCTATGCCCAGGATCCGGCATTTTTTACCTGGAAGAACCTGATCGCTGCCTGCGCAGCAACGGCGATCGGGTTCCTGGTTGCAGAAAAACTGCTCCTCTTCATCACGCTCGCCCAGATCACCGAATCGGTCTTTGGCAGTATCCTTTTCCTGTCATTGGGCGTACTCTGGATGCCCCTGCTCCTGCATTTTGTGGGCGTGCTGATCGTTGCGTGTTCACTGAAATTCTGGGGGCGGAAAGGATTGGCCATCGGGCTTGTGCTCGCTACTGCCGTTCACTGCCTGTATAACCTTTACTTTATCCTGGGGTGGCTCGGATGAAAGCACGTCACTTGTCCATTATTGCAAAGAAAGAGTTCCGGGGATTGTTCAACGAGCGCACGATCCTGCTGGCAGTCCTGCTCCAGCTCTTCATCGCCCTGTTCTCATCGTTCCTCATGGTCGGGCTCACCTCCATGTATGACCCCTCCTCGCTCTCGAAATATTCACATTACAAGTACAACATCGCCTATGCCGGCAATGATTCAGGAGTGCGTGAATATCTCGAGAGCAGCCCGGATTTCCGGGTCTACCCGATGGATCTCTCTACCGGGGTTGCTGCGTTAAAAGAGCGAAAACTTTCCGCAGTGATCTATGTTCCCGATACGTCCCCGTCAGCGGATGAACCGGTCAAGATCACGCTCTATTCGCTGACCAATGATCTCCAGAGCGCGATCGTTGATGTGAAACTCAAGGATATTTTCCTGAAATATGAAAAAGATCTCCGGGCAGTACGGGCGTTCCGGCTCAGCGAGCAGCCGGTCCCGCTCCAGGTTCCCAAAACCAGCGGGGGCGGTGACTTCTACGAGTTCGTGTACGGGCTGTTGATCCCCCTGCTGGTCTTCATGCCGGCAATCATTGCATCCGCGCTGGTCATCGATCTCATCACCGAGGAGTACCAGCACGAGACCTTGGAGACCCTGATCTCGACTCCCATCACGTTCTCCGAGATGGTCTGGGGTAAGGTACTGGCCTGTGAACTGCTGGTGCCCATTCAGGCAGGGGCATGGTTGCTGCTCCTCATGGCCAATGGCATTGCCATCGAAAACGCCGGGCTGATCCTGGTACAGGTCGTGGTCACTTCACTCATCCTGATCCTGCTGGGTGCCCTGACTGCTCTGCACTACCGCGAGCGGACGGCAGCACAGTTCATCTTCTCTACTGCACTGGTAGTCGTGATCCTCTTTACCCTGGCCCTGCCCTCAAACCCGCTCAACCTGCTCACCCGGCTTGCCGTTGGCACTGCGGGTCCCGAGCAATGGCTGGTGCTCGCGGCAACGGTAGGTATCATCGTCATCCTGGGATTCCTGACCCAGAAATATGCGGAACGGGTCGGGAAATCACACCACGCGGGATGAGGATAAAAAAAAGAATATTAAACGAATGTAATGATCATTGGCCGGTCGATAGCCTTGTAGGTCTTTCCCGCGCTGCTCACAAAGACCTCGACCCGGTCGCTTCCCCTTGTGCCCTGTATCACCAGCTCATCGCCGCGCCGGGGTTTTCGCTGTCCGTCATTCATGTACTGCTCAATGACCTGTCCATCAGACAGGGTGACCTTCATCATAATTTTCTGGACTGATATCTCTCCTTTCCCGCCATTATACAGCAGGTGCAGGGTATAGTCGGGACGCTCTTTGGTAAGCTGGAGATCAACAAACTGTTCGGGGGGAAGCGTATCAACGGTAATGGGAGTGGTCACCCCGGTTGTCTGGGAAGTGGTGACATCAGAGGTTGGCAGAGGGGTGAGGGTGACTTCGGGTTTGATCTCTGCCTGGGTCGGACTCGTACAACCGGCAGAGAGCGCACAAAATACGAGCATGAGTGCGGCAAGCAGGAAAAGGGCATTTTTCATAGGAATTGCTTTCAATTTGTATATATTTCTGATTTGCGCTCGGGAATGGAGCTGATACGAACCAGACTGCCAAGATATCGGTTTTCCTCAATCTCTGGCTGATCCGGCATGGAAAAAACAGATAAAATACAAGGAAAGAACAGTTAAATTAAAAAGGACACCCGGTTTAACGTTATGTATCAGGAGTAACAGGGAATGTTCTGTCCTAAATGTGGAAAAGAGACCGATGCATCGGGAAAATTCTGCCAGTGGTGCGGGTTTGATATCGCATCCCTTCCGGTAAAGCCCGTCATCGTTCCTGAAGAGGAAGAGGGGCCGGAAGTCGGCGTGTATGCGGGTCTTGGCAGGCGGTTTATCGCGTTCATTGTGGATGCAATCCTCATCCTCCTTATTGGAATTGTCACGATCACCTTCTTCTCAATGACGAATGGTATCAAGTACGCGTATTATATCGCTGCGCAGGGCGCTCCGGTATCGGAACTCACCGAAGCGGGTACCGCGGATGCCGCCTTTGGCCCTATCGTTGCGGCCCTCGGTATGCTCATCATCGTGATACCGTGGCTCTACTTTGCCGGGTTCGAATCCTCCCGCAGCCAGGCAACACCCGGAAAAGTGCTGATGCACATCATGGTAACCGATATGGAGGGCAACAAACCTACATTTGCGCGGGTCACACTCCGCCACTTCGGGAAATTTATCTCCGCCTTAATCATCTTTATCGGTTTTTTGATGATTGGGCTTACCCAGAAGCGGCAGGGACTGCACGACAAGATCGGCAGCTGCCTCGTGCTTCTTGAGGACTGAAATTTCCCCCTATAGTATCCCGTAAATATCTTTTTTAAAAAATTTAACATTGAATCTTTAGAGATTTTCAGGATCCGGGTCCGTTATCAGACCGTTATTAAATAAAAATTATTTGTACCGGACCTTCAGGCCAAGCAGCACAAGAACCAGGACAAACGTGATCGCGTTTGCCGCTATAACAGGCAGTGATTCGATCCATATCCCGTAACAGGTCCAGAGCAGGATACCTGCTGCAAAGAGTATGAGCATGGTAAGCGAGAGATCCCGGGTCTCCTTAAGCTTCCATGCCCGGACTACCTGCGGGACGAATGCGATTGTTGTAAGCGCCCCGGCAATGTAACCGATGAGAACAATGGTATCCATGAATGATCTTCTTAATTTTGAACCCTGAAATGATTAATACCGCTGGCATCTGCAGGATTTTTTATTCATCAGTACTTACGAACCCGGGGGTTCCGGTGAGAACTGGTCGGCAACAACAAGCCATCGTCCCGATTCCCTGACAAGGAAGAACATGTCCCTGCCTTTCATTGTCACGGGTTGTCCGCTCATGGTGAACGAGATAGTGAACCGGTACGTAACAACCGCACTGGACCCGCACGCGTGGATCCGTATGCGGTGATCGCTCTCATCCCAGGAGTGGATCGTTACCGCTTCGACAAAACCTCTCCACCCGGCAACATAAGC
This sequence comes from Methanomicrobiales archaeon HGW-Methanomicrobiales-1, assembly GCA_002839675.1. Taxonomy (NCBI): domain Archaea; kingdom Methanobacteriati; phylum Methanobacteriota; class Methanomicrobia; order Methanomicrobiales; species Methanomicrobiales archaeon HGW-Methanomicrobiales-1. The sequence goes on from PGYM01000004.1 coordinate 147,116, forward strand.
ATCCTGCCCCTCGAGAACCCCGGGGGTGGTGGGCACGATGGCGACTGCTTCGGGATGAATATATTCCCGGAACCGTGTCTCGTCCCACGATTCCGTCCAGCACCGGTTCATTTCCCGGATGGTTGTTTTGATTGCTTGCATTTCCACAGATTGGTCCATCAGTAAATCTCCACTAATTAGGGATGACTGGAATAATAAAAAGGGCATCGGGCACGCGACGCGAAAGTGTGGAGGTTCGGGGGCCAAAGATAACGGAGATCTTTATAGTCCCCCCTTTATTTCCGGGCGGTTGCTTTGAAGAACGTGTAGCAGAAGACTCCATCCTTTTCGGCTGTCCGGTAAAGCGCAGTAATCCCCCGTTCCCATGCATCCTGGCTCATCAGCCCCTGCAGGTGAACTTCATCAGCCACCCCTTCGACCATCGCGGTAAAGGTCAGTTTCGTGAATCCCTCAACAAGCCCGGGGCGGGAGGCATCCACGTACACCATCCGGGGTGAAACATGGACATCCTGGTACCCTGCACCGCTGACCAGCGGGTAGAGTTCCCTCCCGATCAGGGCATTGCCACCCATCTGCCGCTGGAGTTCGACAAGACACTGTACCGCCTTGTGGGCATCCGCATTCTCCGGGTGGAAGAAGGTGGAGCCGTGATCTCCTTCAATCACCGTGAGGGTCCCGCCATCTTTGAGAAGCGGACGAAGCTGTTCCAGTGCCCGCTGCGGTTCAGCGAGATGTTCCAGCACGAAACAGACAAAGATGTGATCGAAGCTCGCAGGCTCGAAGGGTAGCTGGAAGATATCCCCATGCTGGAACGTCACGTTGGTGATCCCTTCCTGCCGTATCCTCTCTTCAGCCCGCTTAATCGAGTCCTCCGAAATATCAAGCGACGTGATCAAGGCGCCGGGGCTATTCCGTGCAAGAATTACAGTCTGGGCACCGATGCCGCAGCCTGCTTCGAGTACCCGGGAACCTCCGGGATAGTGGGTATCATCATGCAGGAGCCCCGTGAGGGTCTGTGCCTGGTCGGCGAGCCGTTCCGACTCGCGGGGTGAATAGCCGTGAACATACTTGTGGTGTGCCATATGAATCCTGACAAAGGCTGTAACTGTCAGTTGTGCAGCCGTTTATTGTACATTTTTGTTAGTTGCTGTACAAAAATGTACTGTAGTCTGGCTGGTAACCCGGGCCTACAGAACAAAAACCTGAACGGAATGGACGGCTCAATACACGACAGCCAGAAAACCCAATGAAAAGAAAAGGCCGGGGCCGAGATTCGAACCCGGGTCGGAGGATCCACAATCCTCTAGGATGACCAACTACCCCACCCCGGCAATTTGCTCTTTTACATTTGCACTTCACTTTGATTAATCTATCCTTCCTGATCCTTCGGCGTTTATCCCACGGAACGGGGTCCGGCACAGGCCCGGTTTTTCTGCCGGTGCATTGCTTTGGTCAACACCCTCACGGTAACAAGGGGACTATTAATAGGGTCGGACATCCATTACATATCAGGTGGCTCTGAACAGTATTCCTTAACAGTGTGGCGTGAAAGCGCACACGCGGTAATACACAAAAAGCGGGAACTTTTTTTTCCGCATTAGAGCTGATACACAAGGAAAGGTGAGGGTATATGGCGGGAAACCCGAAGGTAAGGACGCCGATTGTCTGCGTTATGGGGCACGTGGATCACGGCAAAACTTCGCTGCTGGACCGGATTCGCGGGTCTTCGGTCGTAAGCTCAGAAGTTGGTGCGATCACCCAGCACATCGGCGCAACGATCGTTCCCATCGATGCAATCCGCTCTTTGAGCGGTAAGATGGAAAAAGTACCGATCAACATCCCCGGACTGCTTTTCATCGATACACCCGGTCATCACGCATTCACGACACTCCGTGCACGCGGCGGAGCACTTGCTGACATGGCAATCCTTGTTGTGGATATCAACCAAGGATTCCAGCCGCAGACTATTGAGGCACTCCAGATCCTGCGCAACTGCAAAACACCGTTTGTGATCGCTGCAACCAAGACCGATCGCATCCATGGGTGGAGGGTCTTTGAGAACGAATCGTTCCTTTCATCGTTTGCCAAGCAGAATGAGCGGGTCCAGGGCGTGGTTGAGAACAAAACCTACGAAGTGGTAGGGAAGTTATCCGAACTGGGGTTCTCCGCAGACCGGTTCGATCGGGTCTCGGATTTCCAGCGCAATCTTGCGATTGTACCCGTCAGCGCTCACACGGGCGAGGGCATCTCTGACCTCCTGATGGTCATGATAGGGCTTGCCCAGCGTTACATGGGAGACGCACTTGTCCTCGAAGTCGAAGGGCCGGGTGCCGGCACCGTTCTCGAAGTAAAAGAAGAGCGGGGGCTGGGGACAACCCTGGACGTGATCCTGTATGACGGGACGCTCTCGATCGGCGATGAGATCGCAGTCGCTACGCAAGGGGATGTGATCTTTACCAAGGTGCGGTCACTCCTGAAACCCCGGCCCATGAAAGAGATCCTTGTTGAGGACCGGTTCGAGCGCGAGAAGACCGTAGTCGCAGCAGCAGGGGTCAAGGTCACCGCACCCGATCTGGAAGGGGTCATTGCAGGCTCCCCGTTCTTTGTAGTCCGGGGTAACCGCGACGAGATCGAGGCAAAGATCAAAAAGGAGATGACCGAGATCCATGTCAACCTTGCTGAAGAGGGCATCGTCATCAAGGCTGATACCATCGGGGCGCTTGAAGCGCTCTGCAAGGAACTGGAAGGAAAAGAGATCGGGGTGATGCGGGCGGAAGTCGGGCCGGTGAGCCGGCACGACCTGATAAACACCGAGACCATGAAGAACCCGGTATTCCGTGTCCTGCTCTCGTTCAATACGCCCCTGCTTCCCGATGTCGCAGAAATTCTCAAAAACCCGCTGTATACCCAGGTGAAAGTCTTCGAAGGCCGGGTGATCTACCAGCTGATCGACCAGTATATTGCATGGCGGGATGAGCAGAAGCGCCTCCAGGACAAGCAGCGGTTCGAGCACGTGGTGATGCCGGCAAAAATCCGACTCATGCCCGACTGTGTCTTCAGGCAGAGCAACCCGGCCGTGGTGGGCGTACGGGTTCTCGGGGGCAAGCTGCGCAACGACGTGAACCTGATCAAGCTGGACGGCAAAAAAGTGGGGCATCTCAAGTCCATGCAGCTCCGGCAGGAAAACATCCGGGAAGCAGATGCCGGGCTCGAAGTTGCAATCTCAATCGAAGGGGCAACAATCGGGAGACAATTGAACGTGGGCGAAGACCTGTTCGTGGATGTTCCCGAGCGCCACGTGAAAGTGCTTGAGAAGGAGATGCTCAAGTCATTGAACACGAGCACGCAGGAGATCCTGGAAGAGTACACGTCGATGCGAAGGAAAACCGAACCCTTCTGGGGCAAGTAAAACCGCTTTGTCCGGAGGGACACGAGGATTTAATAGCGTACCAGTATAATTAAATGGGTACTTCTCATGTCTAGGCGATCGAGCCGGCAGTTCGAGACGTGAAATTCAGACGTGAAAAGATCCATAATAAGGATTTTTTCCGAAAAAAAACAATAAGGAGAGATTTGAATGGTGGACTTAAAAGTCGTATTATCAGACCCCAAGACCGGTCGCGCCTACAATGTCGATGCCAGCGGTGGCGCGGCAGGGTCGATCGTTGGCAAGCGTATCGGCGATGAATTAGATGCAGCCCCCATCGGGCTTGCAGGATACCGGATCAAGATCACCGGTGCATCCGACAGGACCGGTATCCCTGCAAAGAAGGGTATTCCCGGCGCAGGACGCAGGAACCTGCTCCTTGCCGGCGGAATCGGTTTTCACCCCACCATGGAAGGGGAACGCCGGAGAAAGACCATCCGCTCCAGCGAGATCACCCAGGATTTCGTGCAGATAAATGCCAGCGTAACCGCCTACGGAGAGAAATCCTTAGACGAGATCTTCCCGAAAGTCGAAGGGCAAAAGGAAGAAAAAGCTGCAGCAAAAGCCCGCGGCAAGAGATAAGATACCAATTCTTTTTTTTTAGATTTTATCAAGCGTTAAAAAAAGGGATTATACCGGTGAGTTAATACTCACTTCACCGTAAGCCGAGGAATTCTTGGCAAACTTGAGTGCCTTGCCATCCTTGTAGATCTCCACGGTTATATCGTGGCGGGTGGAACCGTCTTCCTTGTGGAATGTTGCAGATACAGATCCGGTCGTAGCATTCAGAGAATACACACGGTCGCCGGAATCCTTCACCTTCACCATCTCTCCATTAATACCATAGGTGCCGGCAAAACTTCCAATGTAACTCACCCTGACATATGCCCCGGTACCCGGCACGGTGACTGTGGGAACTTCCTTGATCGATTCCGGGTTTATTCCCGTTCCTGATGCAGATGTTGGCTGGGCTGAAGTTCCCAAAGGCACCTGTGTTGCCTGGGGAGTCGTGCTTTGCCCTGGTGTTGACGACTGCCCGGCAGTGTTCCCGCTTCCCAAAAAAAATACGAGGGCTATGATAACAACGGCAATGATCCCCACTACTGCTGCAATACTCACCCACGGTTTATCCCACGGATCGTTTCTTCTTCTCATAAACTAACTCCGGACTTTAATAAAGATAGATTTTGAGTAAATGAGCGAAATACTTTGTGCTCTTTTGATTCAGGAGTTGATCCGGGTAAATCAGTTCAAAAAAAATAAGTATGGATTCAGCCTTTTTTCACACCCTGCATAAGCGCTTCGGACAGATCCTCAAAGGGGACCTGATATTTTTTGGCGAGAAACACGAGCGCAGCCGGTGGCAGGAGATGACTGTCGAACCCGTCCCTGATCGTCCGGTTCATCTCTGCAACAATATCGATCTCCTGCATATTTTTAGCCGTTGCAATCCGCCGGATAAGTTCCTGGGCCGGATCATTGCGTTCAAAGATGGCGGATGTAGGTTTGAAGCCTATGGGGATCGTGATAGCAGTAAGATCGAACCGGGGCGTAAAGATCCCATTCTCCAGGCTCAAAAAGCCCTCTTCTTCCGCTCTCCGCAGAAGCTGGTTCGCCTGGTCGGTACTCATCCATTTCCGGTCGAGCGCGTAATAGTAGACCAGTTCGTTTTTTCTCATACCGGTCTTGCGGGTATGCTTGAACGGTGCTGCGATCGTAACCTGAAGCGTCACTTGGTAGTACCCAGAAGAATATTTTTCATATCGAGCGCATCCAGTCCTTCGCCGCTGCCATCCTTGGCGATATCAACGTCCGTGCGGGACACCTGGTCGGTCAGGCGAAGGTAGAAGACATCATTTGCTATGGGAACTTTTCCCCCACCGCGCAGGGCAAGCGCGAGCACAGAACATTTCAAATCGACAGCTTCGGTGATTACCCCGGGACGTAAAACATCCGGCGTTATATCCCCGAACGATGCCCGGTCAAGAGCAATTTCTACCCGGGTCTTGACCCGGACCAGCTCTTTTCCGGTTGTTTTGGTCGTCTCATGATCATTCAGATCGGCGATATAACTGAGCGTCTCGTTAAACGGCATCCCCATCGCAAATGAGAGATCCACCCGCTGGGGGAAACGATAACAGATCCTTCGCATAGCTAGAATATGCAGGTCTGGATGAAAAAAGATTGCTGGTCTGATATTGATTATGCGAGCAACACTGCGTTAATAACGCCGTCCTGGCCCGGGCGGCTCATAATGCGGGCGTGTCCAATCTCGGTCTTGATAACTGCGCCCTTGGTGAGCAGGTTTCTCCGGACAAAGTTCGGGTTTGCAGTGTTCTTCTCGACCGTCTGGATCTTCACTTTTTTGGTTTCGCCATTTGCGGGATTGGTGACATTTGCAAAGGCTGCCCGGAGCGCCCGGACCTTTTCGTTTCCACCAAACGTGCGGATGATCTTCTTGCGGTCTTCCCCGATATGGGTGTCTGCCGGTGCAAGACCGATTTCTGCTCTTCGCTTCATCGCTGCCGGGCGGCGCCTGCCACCGGTTACCTTACGTACTGATTCTCCCTGCCACTGCATGGTGTCACTCTCTATAAAATCTTCCCGGAACTAACTTCCTCAAAGATGGTGCTCTATATATTCCCTTCAGAATTATTTATAGTACTTCCCGATTGCATTTTTCTGCTGCAAGGCCTTTTAAAAAAGAGGTCCGAATTTTTCCTGCCAATTCGGACTGTCGGAACGGATGAAAATCCACAAAAATTATGCAAGAATACTGTCGAGCAGGGCTGCTACGCCATCACCGGTTTTCAGGTTTGTCCGGAAGACCGGCATCGAAGGATTATACCGCTTGATATCCGATTGCATCCTGTCGAGATTTGCCCCGACAAGCGGTGCCAGATCGACTTTATTGATAACCCCGATCGTGCAGTCCCGGAACATCATCGGGTGCTTGTTCACCACATCGTCTCCTTCCGTGGAACTCACCACTACGATCCGCTTCTCGGCACCGAGCCGGAAATCCGTGGGGCAGACCATGTTACCCACATTCTCGATGAAGAGGACATCGATATCATCGAGAGGAAGTTGGTCGATTGCGTGTTCCACGAGATGAGCATCGAGATGGCATTCTTTGCCGGTGTTCGCATTGAACGCCGGAATTCCGAGTGCAACAATGCGCCGGAAGTCATCGTCCCCATATACGTCCCCGGCAATCGCACCGGCTTTTAATCCTTTTTTGTTGAGCAGCGGGACAAGGCGTTCGATGAGCGCAGTCTTACCTGAACCGATCGCCCCGAGGAGGTCAAACGCCCGGACCCCGTGAGCCTTCAGATGCTGCGCATTCTGGCTGGCCAGGGCGTTATTGACGTCGTACACATCCTTCTCAATCCTGACGTCGATATGATGCATGTAAACATATGTGGGAGCGTACACTGTTTATACCTTGACCCACAAATCTTCATGCAATGGTGGAAGGGGAGTGCATTCTTTATCCCTGCTACTTTAATGCAGGGTTTACACGGGCTGAGGGCAGGAGAGTTCCGCGCAGCCTGGCAGCCAAGGGGCCGGTTCTTATGGATATTGAACGCTCCCTTCGGAAGATGGGAGTGACCTTCCGGGCTGAAGAGCAGCACCATCCTGCACACTGGGAACGCCATGAAGGTCGTATTATTGCCGAATGGACCGATAAAAAAGAGATACTCATAAAAAAAGTTGCCCAGAAGATGGATAAAGGGCGGTAATTGCCATGTATGACCTGCACACCCACACGATCCTCTCCGATGGGGAAATGCTCCCGACAGAATTAATCCGGCGGATGGCCGTGATGGGTTACACGACCGTTGCAATCGCGGATCATGCTGACGCATCCAATATCAAAGAGATACTTACAACCCTGACCCGGGTCCGTGAGACTGCACAGATTTATGGGGTGAAACTCCTTTGCGGGGTTGAGCTCACCCATGTTCCACCCACCCGGATCGCGGGTCTGGCAAAATCTGCAAAGGTGCTCGGGGCAGATATCGTTGTTGTTCACGGGGAAACAACAGTAGAACCGGTTGCTCCCGGGACAAACAATGCCGCTTGTAAGTGCAGGTATGTCGATGTGCTCGCCCACCCGGGACTCATCTCGATCAAGGATGCGCGGATTGCTGCAAAGAACGGGATTGCCCTTGAACTTACCTCACGGGGCGGGCACAACCGGACGAACGGTCATGTGGCACAGATCGCACAGCAGGCAGACTGCCAGCTCGTGGTTGACTCTGATGCGCATGCTCCTCAAGATATCCTGACAGAAGAGGCAAAATTTATCGTGGCAAAAGGGGCCGGACTGACCGATGCTCAGTGCAAAGAGGTCCTATCTTTAAATATCGACCAATTCCTGGATTCCTGAAAATTCTATTTATACTTTCACGGAATGTTTAAATACCGTCGTGTCGCACATATATAGATTACTAAAATATTTCAACATTATTTGTGTTCGTGAGGTTGTTTAAATGAAGGTTGTTGGTCGAGCGATGAGCACCGTTGGCAGCCGGATGCTCATTATCCAGTGCGATGCCGGCCAGCTCCCCGCATTGTACAGTGAAGTAACTGACAAGCGGATGAAACCAGTGGGAAAGATTCTGGATCTTTTTGGCAATGTAAAAGCACCGTACGCTGCAGTTCTCTGCCGCGAAAAATGCGCAGTCCTGCCCAACGATAAACTCTTCACAAGATAAGGACGCACAGGCACGAATGTACCACCTTTGGCAATCAGAAAAAACAGTATCGGGGAATACGGATGACAGAAATTGAGAAGTTAAAAACCCTCCAGACTGAGAGAGAAGCGCTTAAGTCGCGGACAAAGCAGAAAGAGACGGAGAAGAAAGCAGAGAATCACACCGAAACAGTCTGTCCCGAGTGCGGCGGGCGACAACTGGTTCACGACTACGAGCGGGCCGAACTGGTCTGCCAGAGCTGCGGGCTGGTGCTCGATGATGATTTCATCGACCGGGGTCCCGAATGGCGTGCATTCGACCATGACCAGCGCATGAAGCGCTCAAGGGTCGGCGCACCGATGACCTTTACCATCCACGACAAGGGTCTCTCGACCATGATCGACTGGCGCAACCGCGACAGCTATGGAAGGGCAATCTCCTCCAAGAACCGGGCACAGCTCTACCGGCTCCGCAAGTGGCAGCGCCGTATCCGTGTCAGCAATGCAACTGAGCGCAACCTCGCATTCGCCCTTTCAGAACTTGACCGGATGGCATCGGCTCTCGGCCTCCCGCGAAACGTCCGTGAGACGGCAGCAGTCGTGTACCGTGATGCGGTGGACAAGAACCTGATCCGCGGGCGGAGCATTGAAGGTGTGGCAGCAGCCGCCCTCTATGCAGCCTGCAGGCAGTGTAGCGTGCCAAGAACCCTTGACGAGATCGCCGAAGTGTCGCGTGTATCCAGAAAAGAGATTGGCAGAACCTACCGTTTCATCTCCCGTGAACTCGGATTAAAACTCCTCCCGACATCCCCCATCGATTACGTGCCGCGTTTCTGCTCGGGACTTACCCTGAAGGGCGAAGTCCAGAGCCGTGCCGTGGAGATTCTCCGGCAGGCCGGGGAACGAGAACTTACCAGTGGCCGGGGCCCGACCGGTGTGGCAGCAGCCGCAATTTATATCTCATCAATTCTCGGTGGCGAGCGGCGCACTCAGCGTGAAGTGGCAGAAGTAGCTGGTGTTACCGAAGTCACCATCCGCAACCGGTACAAGGAACTTGCAGAGAAGCTCGACATCGAGATCATTCTCTGATACAATCATTTTTTCACGTCGTCTTACCCCACAGTCTGACGTCGTTTGCGTTTCGGGATAGCAACAACTATATTCCCTGCGCTGGAAAATTGTATGCCACAAAAAGGCGGGCTCGTAGATCAGGGGTAGATCGCTACGTTCGCAACGTAGAGGCCGCGGGTTCAAATCCCGCCGGGTCCATTTTCCTGTTTTTGATTACTCTTCTCTCATAGTCAGACGATTGCAGGTTTGGCCCCGTAAAAATGCGTGATTGCCATTACCCGGGTTTTTTAAAATTATTTTCAGGGCCGGATGGTACCGCGTGCCAAAACGGATTTATCAGACCTCCTGACAACGTACTTACTTACATACCGGCAGTCGGCCGGAGGACAGGAAGAGACGCACATGCCACGAGGAAGAGGATACCATATTCTAGCAGCAGTAATTTTCTTTGCAATCCTGGCCATACTACCGGTCAGCGCCTATAATGTCACTATTTACAGCACCTCTTCCGGGTTTGATGCTGCGCTTCACAATGATTCAGTAGTGGTCATCCGGTCGATTCCGGGATCCGCAGGAACCGAACTTGACAGCAATGTTAACCAGTTCATCCAGCCATCGGTGGATGTGATCATCCTGGGGGGCAACGATACATTCTCCCGGTCAACAGCGGCAACACTGGAAGCAGCAGTTGCGGAAGGAAAGATCCTTGTTGTCACGTATCCCGGAAACCGCCTGTTCAATGCAAGCCTGCCAGGATCCAATAACGGAACTGCAACAGGGGGGCAGTACCTGGAAGTATCCGATCCCACTGCTGCCGTTTCCCGGGAACTTTTCGCGGGGCTGCCAGCCCGGTTTTCCGTTCAGGGCGCTGTTCCTGACCGGGAGCAGGTGTTTGCCCGGGACAGTTCTGTTACGGTATTGAGGTATGATGATGGCATACCTGCCCTTCTGTATGGTAAGTACGGCAAAGGGTACGTGATCGAGTGGACAACACCCCCCGTCCCATCATACCTGAGTAGCAGGGACGCTGATATGATCCTCGACCGGCTGATCTCCCGGTTACTGCCGGCACCGGTATCCGTTCCAACAACACTCGCCACAACACAGATAACCCCGACCACCCTGCCGGTAACAAACATCACTACTGCACCCGGCCCGGTTGCCACAGAAACAATCCCGCTAACGACAGGGAACGTGACAGTGTATTCATCCCCATCCGGGGCCAGTATCCTCATTGATGGGGTATATTACGGGACTACCCCGGTGAACCTGACCGGTATCCTGCCGGGGAACCACATCCTCCGGCTTACCCAGAGCGGGTACTTTGATTACGAGGGGAGTATCTACGTGATTTCGGGTCAGACTTCACATGCCTTCGGCACTCTTCCCCCTCTAAACCAGATCCAGGCATTGGCGACACCGGTCTCGATTATTGTCCCGGTTGTAACAGCAGAGCCTACGCAGGCCAAGGGATTGTTTGAAAACTCAAGTGTCATTGTTGCGATAATCGGGATAATTACTGCAATGATTGCAGCGGGAGCCACAATTTTTTCCCATATAATGAAAGCAAAAAAAGAGTGAGTGTCGGATCTTTCGTGAAGGACAATTTTTCCCGGGAAGAGCCCGGATCTTATTCAAAAATTCCCTGGTTTTCACCCAAACCACAGTAACAACTATATGGAATTGACGGAAAAATAGTATGCCGCAAGAGCGCTTGCAAAGGGCTCGTAGATCAGGGGTAGATCGTCACGTTTGCAACGTGAAGGCCACGGGTTCAAATCCCGTCGAGTCCATCTTTCTTTTGGGAATTTTTCTGATTACCGTAAGGTAATATTCCGAAACTCTTTGTTGCCGCATCGTGCGGTTGGGGGGACCCCCAGGGGGTCCCTGCCCCTTGCGTGAAAAATAAGCCACCCCCCTCTCATGACTCTGAGGGGGTACCCCCACCCCCCGATAAAAATCGTCCGGTGTGAATGATGGGATTTTTGTCACATGTACATGTGATTAGCGCTTGTACATGCTACAATCACATGTACATGTTACTCGTGTTTTTGGATTTTTTTTTAAAGAGGTCTCCAAGTGTCCGCAGATATCAAGCGCACAGCGGGAAAACAGAATTTCAAAAGAGCTGAAAGTATAAATAAATCAATCAACCCAGTCAAGAAGATGACTGGAATGGTCCTGATCACTCTTCTGGATCAGCCGGGTTTTGACTTTTTTTACCGCTTCGGTTGCAGGGGACGACTGCTGCTCGAACTGCCCGTAATCCATATAATCCCGGGAAATCCGATCCTCCACTTCCACCGTAATCTCCTGAATGAGAGGGGAAGATTCTTCCGGCATGCCGGTCGAAGAGGAGTCTGCCTGCCGGATATTCTGTTCGCTCGCTACAACCAGCGGGGTATCCTGCAGAATTGGCGTCATAACAGGAATCACCGGAGGTACTAGTTTCGCAGCCGACGGGTTCACCACAGCCGGGCCGGAAACGCCCTGCAAGGTACCTGAACGGTAGAGCAGGAAATCCACAAAGTCTTCAACCTCCCTGCGCTGTTCGGGGGATAACCGGTCCAGTTTGCTTTCCAGTGATTCCATATCGTGCCTGTAATTGTATGTAGGGAAATGTCTCGTGTTGATCGTAATTAATGCGCCGATAGCTTTGGGGGGATTATTCCCACCGGTGCTGGTACCCGCGTTTTGCAAGCGGACGGCCATCAACGGTAACCGTTTGTTCTGTCACCACGGTCCCGATAACCGTGGAAGGCACTCCGGAAACAGGGAATTTGTCGGGAACCAGAGTGAAAATCAGCTCATAATCCCCGCCGCCATGGAGCGCGAGTTCGCGTGCCTGTTCCGGGGGGATCCCGGCGGCGAGAGGCAGTTTTGCGGAATCGATTGCAAAACCGCACCCGTTCACGCTCATCAGGTCATACAACGAGAGTGCAATCCCATCGCTGTCGTCCATCATGGCACTGACACCGGCCCGACCGAGACACTGGCCCTCCTCCACCCGGGGCTGCGGCTCAAAGAGCGCCTTTTCAAACTGGAGATACCCGTCAAGCCTTGCCTGCGCCTGCCCGGGCGTGCCGGTAATGCAGACCAGATCGCCCGGTCGGGCTCCTTTCCGCCGCACGATGGATTCCCTGCCGACAATTCCCAGGCCGGTTGTTACAACGGTCAGCTCCCCGTGCCGATCGATATCGCCTCCGATGATAGTTGCCCCGTATTTTTTGCAGCAGTCCTGTGCTCCCTGCATCACTCCTGACAGGGACTTCCAGTCATCGAGTCCTACGGCAATCAGCAGATATTTCGGCACGGCGCCCATGCCCGCAATATCAGAGAGGGTGACTGCTGCACTCATCCAGCCGGCCTGCCAATCGGTCATACCCTCGACAAAATCAGTAGTCCGGTGGAGCATATCGGTCGTCACTACCATGATCTCTTCGCCAAATGGCAGCTCGGCGCAGTCATCCAGCAGGTTCTCCCGCCCGACAATCCCTGCTACCACATTCAGGAGCTCGCGGTCATCCACTCTTTTTTACCTCCTTACCCCGTTCGCTCTTATACTCCTTGAAGATGTGCTCGATCATTTCGGTCTTCTTCTCCCGTTCATGCCGGACCTGCACACCCTGCCACTGGAGCAGTGCCTGATCCAGTGTCTCCTTTCCGCAGAGTCCCTGCTTTCCACGGATCTGGACACCGGCCTCCTTATCAGTAAGAATCGGCAGACCGGCTTCGCGAAACGCAGGCAGGATCTGCGGATCGCTGCCGGCAAGAACTGCAGCCCCGATAACCACTGCTTTCACCCGCATATCAGCGAGATCCTTGACAACGCTCCTCCCCCAGCCATCGATCCGGGTGATAAAAATAATGTCACCCTCATCGATTCCCACATCGTCTGCGAGCCTCCGGAGAGCGTCTTTTGTCAGCGAGTCCATCACTTTTACCGGCAGCACCTCGCCATCCATGGAGAGTTCCGCGAACTGTTTAATCCGTGCCAGGCGTTTGACGAGGTTCCGGTTATGGCGTTCCTCTTTTCGTAAATGTTTTTTCAAACTCTGGATAATTGCATCCTTTTTCACCACTTCCGTATCTTTTGCCAGCTCGGCATCACGGTTCGTCTGGACCTTCCGGATGCGTACCTGGAGGCGGTGAATCTCGTACTCTTTCCCTTTGATCTCTTCCTGCAGTTCCGCAACAAACGTGCGAAGTCGCTTGACCATCCCGTCCAGCATCCGCACCCGTTCATCGTGCTTTTCATCAACCCGGACGGGGGGTGCTTCCCGTTGGGGGGCTGGGGTTGCACCGCCGTGCATCTCACCGAGCGCCTGCTCTAACGACTGCCCGCGGATCACCCGTGCACGGACTTCATCGAGATCGTGCCCCGTGGGTATCCGCTTCAACAGGTTCTGGAACTTATGCCGGTACTGGCGGTACGCATCGAGCGCTGCGGAGAGTGCATCCCGCTCATGATCATTTCCATACGGAAAGGGTGCAGCAAGCTCCAGCTTGGTCTCGACACTCACATCCTGCTTTGGAGTATAGGCTACCGCGCTGAACGCACGACGGATCTTCTCCACGGAAAAAGGCATGTCCTGCACATCGGACGCGATGATAAGGGGTTTTCCGATTTTGTAGAGAGCTTCGATCACATCTCCCATGTTCATCTGACGGGAACTCTGGAGGTGCAGGAGATTGCCGTCAAGATCCAAAGCAGCAAAGGCTGTTGTCGTTCCCGGGTCAATCCCGACAATAAGGTACCGCGGTTTTCCTGAAAGCGGGCGGAACCGGATCCGTTCGAGCCGCTTGCCATTGATACGCACCTGAACGTCAGCACCACGGTACGTGGAGACGGGTACCTGGTCCCGGGTAGTAAACACACGGAATACCACCCGGCTGCACCCGCCAAATGCCCGGGTCTCCTTCTTCTCGTACCGCTGCCCGGCTGCGACCAGGGCCTGCTCGATCTCCCGCCCCTTGAACTGGACCGCCCCGTGGATCTTACGCACGTACCGGTTCTGGCTCCACCCGCCCTTACCAGGAGAGCGATGACGGCTCACGATGATCTCGCTCTCGTTCTCAAACGCGATCACTTCGGCGCCGGCACCCAGGGTAGCGACCTGTGCGGAGGTCCGGGCTTCAGCAAAAGGATCGAAGCGGTTGAAACTGATATTGTACCGGGCGGCAACCTTCCCGAGCGTCTCCTTGCGCTCACCACCGGTTACCTGGACGAGCCGGGTCTGGGGGGGCAGGCCCTGTAAAAAGAAGTAGAGTTCGCGCTGGTCAGCCGCGATCTCCTGCAGGCTGTCCACGGCGAGGATATCGGGCTGGTCCTCCCGTAGCATCCGAAAGAGCCGGAACATCGAGACTTCGGATTCGCTGATGATCGTCTGGCCTTCCATCCGGATCAGGGCATAGACCGGCCTACAGGTACGGGACCTTACTGATCCCTTGATGATATCGAGGCCAAAGACACTCAGCCGGTCACGCATTGAATCGCATCCTCGCGGTTGTACGTGAGTTTGTATTTTCGTTTAAAATACGTGAGGATGTTATCAATATCCCGGTAAAGGATGACTTCTGCATTCGGATGAGAAGTCTCGGTCCACTGGGGCCAGTCAATGAGCACGCACCTGCTGTCTTCCATGAGGATGTTATATTCGGAGAGATCGGCGTGGATGAACCCGGCCTGGTAGGCATTGCGGACATTGAGAAGGATCTCGTCGAGCACCGCAGCAGGAGCCTCCAGCTTGCAACGGTTGAGGTTTGCCCCCTGGATCAGCGCCATCACCACCGTATGCCGGTTCTGTGCAATGGGAAGCGGCACGCTGACCTTCGGGTGAAGGGCCACAAGCGCCTTGTACTCCCGTTCGGCAGAGAGCTTTGATGCAACGAGCCAGGGGCAGTGCCCATCGACCATATACTCCCGGTTGACCCGGGCAGAATTGAAGGAACGCCCCCCGATCCGGTGGAACTTGATGGCAACCGGCCCGAGACCGAGCGCCTCGTAGACAATCGACTCCTTGCCTTCACCCAGCTGTGTTCCCAGTGCCGATATGATCCCTTTGCGGGTGAGACTGGCGAGTGCCAGGGTGTCATACCCCCCAAAAACAAGGGCATACCCGTCGTAAGGGACCGGGTTGAACCGCACCATTCCCCACTCGATCAGGCGTGCTAACCGGTAATTCACTTCGGATTCTGCAAACCCGGTACTGGTGACTAATTGTTCGAGAGGGACCCAGGCATACCGGGACATCTGGCGCTCAAGCACTGAAAGAATCGTTTTTTCATATTTATGCAGGGTGCGGATGTGTTCCGCAGAGACAGCCATAATCGTTAGAGTGGTTATGTCCCGGACTATAAAACCACTCCTTACCGGCACAAGAACCGAAACAGCATAACCTTAAACATCTTTTATTCTCCAGAATAAAACAGGTCAGATAATGCAGTGCAGCAAATGCCACCGGGATGAAATTATTTTCCAGTCCTATTCGGGAATGCATCTCTGCGGCCCGCACCTGATCGCCGATATTGAAGCCAAAGCAAAAAAGATGATACGGGCTCAGGGCTGGCTCAGGCCCGGCGATCACATTGCTGTGCTTCTCTCGGGCAACCAGAGCAGCAGTGCACTCCTGTTTTTTTTAAAACAACTCACATCAAAACGCCGCGACATACGGATCAGCGCAATTATCATCGCAGACAGAACAAGTGACAACAGCGACATCTCGCGTGCGAAAGGGATCGCAAAGGCTCTGGATACGGAAGTGTTTGAGGGGTCGTTGCCGGAATCCAGGATCCTTTCGAGTGCAGACACGGAAAAAAATCTGAATATCACATCACTGCCATTATCCAAACCACCCCGTTCGATCCTGATCGACAGGATGGCACAGCAGCACGGGATCACCAGTATTGCATGGGGCCTTTGCCTTGATGATGCAGCCGGTGTAGTACTCGACAGCTTCATCCGGGGGGATATGGACATAGTAGTGAGGGGCAATTCCTGTAAGGACACCATCCTTCGGATCTGTCCGTTTATTTCAGTTTCTACCGAGGAAGTATCCCTGTATGCGGCCCTTTGCGGATTTCCCGATGAACAGACATCCCATCCGGAACCGGGAGATGCGCTGCACAAGGATACGGTCGCGATGCTGGAAGGGTATACGGGCAATCACCCTGCCACAAAATACGCACTCCTGAACCTGGGAGAAAACCTGGCGGGGTCCTCTTCGGGGATTGCAGGACTTATCCAGGCATGTGAATGGTTCGGGGAATACAAACACAGTGCGCCAATGACGGCACATGAGAGATTGAGGTGAAGGATGGCGCACACTAAACGCGGGCAGGTATGGCGTGTAATCAGGAACTCACCGGGAATTCAGATCACGATCTATTTCCTGGCATTTGCCATGCTCATCGCACTCTACACGTACATATTTTATACGGTATATCCGGTGTTTGAGAACAAGCCGATCTCATGGCCTGATGCACTTCTTTTTGTGGTCGAATCAATGACAACGGTGGGCTACGGCTGGCTGCTCCCGTTTACTAACGATTACACCACATTCCTTACGATCCAGATTATGTTGTCCGGGGTGATCATGATCTTTGTCGTCATCCCGCTTCTCCTCGCCCCGTTTCTCACGGTTCTTCTTGCACCCGCTCCTCCACGAAAAACCCCCCATATGCTGTCGGGGCATACCGTTGTGATGGGATATGATGAGCTCACGCGTTCTGTTATTGACAGCCTCACAATCTCAGAACATGATATCCTGATCATTGAACAGGACAGGACAACCGCCCTTGAAATTGCCACATATTACCGGAAACGTGCCTATGTGATCTGGGGAGATTATAACGATCCCGGCACATGGGCTGCAGCACATATCGATAAGGCAAAGAACATTGTTATCTGCAAGGATGAGCGGCAGACAGCCAGCATCGTTCTTGGCATTCGTGAACAGGTTAAAGGAAAGATCATTTCCATTGTGGACAAGCTCTCCTTTGAACGGTATCTCCGTTATGCGGGAGCAGATTACGTACTGTCCCCCAAACACGCAACCGGGAGGATCCTGGCACGACACGCTGTTCTCAACCCGAGCGGGGATGCAGAGCCGGATATTCCCGGACTTGACAGGATTAACATCAACCTCGAGCACAAGGCAGAGCAGGAACTCAGGCTCATCAACATCCCGGTGGTTTTCGGGTGCAGGGCGGCATTCAAATCCCTTACAGGTCTTCAGCTCTTTGAACGATTCGGTATCATCGTCCCATTCCTCTGGAAAGCCGGAAAATTCATTCCAGAACCCGGTCACGATATCATTGTCGACAACACGACATCCCTCTTCCTTTTTGGCAGGGCCGAATCCATTGTCACTGCGATCCGTGAAGAATTCGATATCAACGGGTGTGCAGATGCATTCGCGGTGATCGCAGGATTCGGGGATGTTGGTTCTGGTGCGTACCAGGAACTCCAGGCTTCCGGCGTCTCCTGCATTGTAGTGGACTCGAAACAACAGGGAGTGGAGCAGGTTGTCGGCAATGCCGAAGATGAAGCGGTGTTGAAAGAAGCCCGTATAGAAGAGGCACGGTTCTGCGTTGTTGCATTGAACGATGACGATGTGAATATTTTTACTACCCTCATGGCCCGGAACCTCAACCCGGTCATACGGATCCTTGCCCGTGCCAATGAGCCTGCTACTGTTGAAAAACTCTACCGGGCGGGAGCAGATTATGTTGCTCTCCTGCCCATGATTGGGGGCCAGACAATCGCAAGGATCATTCTTGCTGAAACAGCCACCATTCTCCTTGAACTGCCAAATAACGATCTGGTGATACTCAAACATGCCCATAAGAACTATTCAAAACCCCTGAAATGGTTCACCCGGAAAACCGGGGTCCGCATCATCGGTATCGAGAGTCCAAACCGGTCTATCATCGCCCCGTCTCCAGAGGAGATCATTTTAGAAGGCGATGCTCTTATCGCGGTGGGGGATACCGAACAGTTGAAAAAATTCATTCACCTAGTATAACAAAGAGAGATGTGCATGGCAGCAGAGCTTGGGTGCAGGTTGGGACAGATTGAGCAGATGATCCGGTATGCTTACTGGAACAGTGGATGCACGGGTATCGTTATTGGGGTCAGCGGGGGTGTTGATTCTGCGGTGGCAGCAGCGTTCTGCTGCCGGGCGATAGGCCCTGAAAAAGTTCTCGGGCTTTCGCTTCCCTCAGCAATAAGCAATCCTGAAGATTGTAAGGATGCTGCGACACTCTGTACCCGGCTTGGCATGGAGCACCGGATAGTCAGTATCGAACCGATGCTTGAAGGCTTCAAGGCCATGACAGGATATACCGGGTCCCGGTACCTGACCGGGAACCTTATGGCGCGGATCAGGATGGCAGTTGTCTATTATCAGGCCAACATCGACCACCGGCTCGTATGCGGCACATCCAACCGGAGCGAGTATATGCTCGGCTACTGCACGAAACACGGTGACAATGCAGCAGACATACAGCCGCTCCTTCATTTGTATAAAGATGGAGTCTATGAAGCCGCACGGGAACTCAACATTCCGGATTCTATCCTGAAAAAAGCCCCATCTGCAGGGTTATGGGAGGGCCAGAGTGACGAGAGCGAGATCGGGCTTTCCTATCCCGAGATCGATGCATCATTGAGGGCTCTTGAACTGCACGAGTGGAAAGCAGCAACCCCGACCGAAGAAAAAGTCCTTGCACTGGTGAAAAAAAGCGAGCACAAGCGGCTCCCGGCACCTAATCTTTTAGCAACTCTGTAAAAATACCTGGATATTTTTCCGGGAAATTGAGAAACCTGAGCATCGACTCATTCCCGATTTGTGAGTAAAGGGGTCCCGCACAGAACCCGTGCATTGCAGATCTCCATTGCGTACCGGGATACCTGACTTCAGGTATCTTTGGGTAATGGGGGTTTTTCTGCAGGCTGCCATTACTCATTGCATAATACGCTGCCCCGTGGAGCGTCTCGTATTCGCCGTACTCGCTCTCAAATGCAGTAGAGACGATATTTGCCATGGCAAGGGTCTTATCAGCAGAAGGATTGATGGAGATGTGCCCATACTCCGGGGGGATGATAACGATATCCCCGGCATGTGCAGAGATCATCACCACATCATCCAGTATCCGCGACTGGAGCAGGTATTTCGCCTCGCCTTCCAGTACTTCGTAAACTTCAGGATACCCGATCCCGGCCGGGTTTTTCGGGTGATAATGTCCCTTGGTCTTCACCAATTCGCCGCAGAGTGTGCAGGGGGGAATTACCGTGAGATCATAGCGCAGCTTCTGGCTCTGCAACCACTGGCGATCCACATCTGACTTCGCCAGATCGCGGTACATAAAATAAAGAGGGGCGTGACCCTCGCACGAAGAGTCGGCAAGGACTGGCCGCATCTCCGCAATTGTCCGGACCGAAGGCAAAGGGAGAGCCCCATCCCATCCAAGCATCACTTCTTCTTTCTCATTACAAGTAAATAATACCCGGCGCCAATGCCAATAATTACGATAACAAGGATTACCGGAAGCATCGAAACAAGACCACTTGATGCTGGTTTTGGCTCTACTGAAACCGGCACCTTGAATGTGTCCGAGACCTGACTGTTGTCCAGTGCATCCCGGTACCGTATCTCTGCATCCAGCATATACGTCTTGATCTCTGCTTCTTCACCGGCATGTATCTGATACCGGGCTGTAACATTATCCCCGGGTTTTAAGTCCCCGATATATGCGGTATCATCAGAGCTGGTAAAAGGATCAACTGCGGAGATCCGTGCCTGTGAATGGTAGGCTGTTGTATCGCCGTTATTCCTGTACTCGACGGTAATCACATTATCCGAACCGGGAGTGACACGGGCAGGTGCTGAAATAACTGAAAAAGAAAGTTTCCCCCCTATGGGAATACCTACAGTATCTGTCGATGAGGTGACAATATCACCGTCGCGGTTTTCATAGGTGACGGCAACATCGACCGGGTAGGTCTGCTGTGCGGCATCGCCCGAAACAGATACCTTGTACCTGCACGTAACGGTTCCATTGCGCGGGAAGTCCCCAACAAAGACACTGCTGTCAGTCGGAATGATCGGGCTTTGGCCGCTCCGAAGTATCTTAACCGTAGCTTTCTTCCCGTCTTCATACCCGGTATTTTGAATTGTCAGGGTGAGATATCCACCGCTTCCGACATTCAGGTTTTCCGGAATTGCTTCGATCACATCGATTTTTACCTGGGGCTTGATCATGACCGTTAACGGAAATGTTTCGCTTACAGTGCGGTAATGGTTTTGAAGGGTGCCAGCCTCATCATTGTCAGCCGATTCAAGATATGTATACTTGACTGTGAGAGGGAGCGAATATTCCCCTAGAGAAGCATTAGACAGGACTTTTGCCAGGATGGGGACCGTTGCAAATCCCTGCGTGGTTATATCGCCGATATTCTGGGGATCTGATTTGATGATGACCGGTGCACTTCCCGGTGCGAGAGATACAGTGACCATC
The DNA here is from genome assembly GCA_002839675.1 of Methanomicrobiales archaeon HGW-Methanomicrobiales-1. Lineage (NCBI taxonomy): Archaea > Methanobacteriati > Methanobacteriota > Methanomicrobia > Methanomicrobiales > Methanomicrobiales archaeon HGW-Methanomicrobiales-1. Next base: position 167,830 of record PGYM01000004.1, read on the forward strand.
TTGGCAGTGGTCGGCAGATCGTCGCGATCGATCGTCCCTTTGGTAACATATTTTACTGTGTTCAATCCGCGGTTCTGGACAAGGACATTTATGGTCATATCCTGTCCCGCGGTATATTCATTGACGCCCGAGATTACTGCTGACATCTGGGGAGCGGACCCCTGGTAGGTATCCACAGCCAGAACCGGCATGCTGCATCCGAAAAACAGGACCAGGATAATAATAATAAATTTGCGATATTCCATCAGTGACCCCGTGTTGTTATTATTATAACAACATTTAATATTGCAGGATATAAAGTGATGTTCCAATGAGAGCCCCCTTACCCAGCTCCGCAAGGGTTGTTGAATGCCTCAAATCACTTGGTTTGACAAAATACGAGGCGTTGGTATATATTGCTCTTTTGAAAGTTGTGAGTGCGACTGCGAGTGAGATCCATGAAATATCCACCGTCCCGCGCGCATCCGTATACCCGGTACTTGATCAACTCCAGGAGAAAAAACTCATATCTGTTGCCCGTTCAACCCCAAAACGGTTTGCTGCCCTCTCTCCTGAGGAAGGAGTGACAATAATGATGAGCAGGATCGAACACGATGCTGCCGATGCCCGCGAAATCCTGTCAGCGATCCACCGTGAACGAATCGATCATGAACAGAGCAGCGAGGAGCTGATATGGAATGTCTATGGTATCGAAAACATACAGAGGAAACTCACCGATATCGTCGCTGATGCCAGCCATACCATAAGGATAATCGCCCACCCCCAGATCATTTCACCGGAAATTAAAAAGATACTTGAGGATAAGGCAGAACATTCAGATATTGAGATTGTCACCCACCAGTGGGAGGGTAGCCATACGGGAAAAGTGCGGGTCTATGTCAAGAAGCACCCGGAAATGCCGCAGGAACTTGACCGTGTGAAGGATATGATGGCCGGGGGTATCTGCATTGTCGATAACCGGCGCGTACTGGTCATCCTGGGGACCGGGAAGGAGGATGCCGTCGCACTCTTCTCAGAAGCAGACGGGTTTGTCCGGTTCTTCTCACGGTATTACAACCTGATCGCGGACTGGGCAAAAAAGCCGGAATAAGATAAAAAAAAGTTAAAAATCCCTGATCTCATCCATCTGCTGGATCTCCATGAGACCCTTCATTGCCTGTATCTGAACCCAGCGCCCCCCTTCCCGGATCGCTGCCATGGGATTGGTACCGCCAATGGCTGCAATCGCAACATACTGCGGGCTGACAGGTACACCCAGGAGCGACAGGTTGGGCATGCCCACTTCAAGGATCCCTGAATAACTGCTGCTCGAAAGTTCATCAAGCACATTGCCAACCAGGTGCTCTGATTCCATATGGAACTCCCGGATATTTGCAAGAATGTTGCCACTCCCCCGCCGCATAACATTGGTTATGGACGTGGTCTTCTGGGAGATGAGTACCTGCAGGGGATCAATGGTGGTATGTTCGTACAGGATGATATGGGTGAAGCGGATCGGGGTCCGGTTTTCAATTTCCACGACCCCGCCACCAATCGGGTTGATGGGGATACCCCGCCGGATAAGAAGCCCGTCAAACGTGATGCTGCACATCGTGCAGATGCCTGTACAGCCTTTGGGGATTACAAAATCCGCAACTTTTTCACCCGATGAAAAAAATTTGACCATGCCGCTGACACTGATACCGGTTTTGTTGGCATCCTTGAGAACAGAAATTGCATAATCAAGATCTTCGTTTTTTATCAACGAGAGATTGTATACAACTTTTCCATCTCCCGCAACCGGATCGAATGTTACCTGGATGGCAAAATCTTCGATATTATGGTTGACAAACTTCAGCGGGAGGTTCATTATACTAATCTCGGACATTACAATAGAAAAATTGTTCTATAAGAGTAAGGCAATTTATGTATGATGGAACACGATATGCGGGAAAAAGCCAAGAATGCGATGCGACTCATTCTTGAAGCGGCACGGTACGAGGTTGAAGAGGTTGATGACCCTCTCGACCTTTCAGCGGTTCGTGACAGCACCTGCCTGCTGGTGCTCTGTTCGAACGAGAAAGACCTGATCGGACAGTTCGATAAGACCAATTACAGCCTCATGATCGATGACCATGAGATGAGCTGCAAGAAACTGCTCTTCTCTCTCGATAAAGAGATCTCCACCGAGAACTGCATCCAGTGGGGAATCGATGAATTTGTACGATATACCGGAGAGGCGGTTCTTGCCGATATCCTTGATCGTGAACTGGCACTTGATCTCACGCCGGGAAAATCTAAGAAAGCAGCAGTAATCGCAGCTGCTGCAGCCGCAGCCAAAGAAGAAGAGCCTTCGGGTATCACGATACCCCACCTCCCCATAAAGATCACCGAGCAGGCTGCGATCCGCACCGCCGGGGTACAGGGCGCGGCAAAACTGCGATTCATTCCTCATTTCCTGTTCCACTACACGAGCAGCGGAGAGCAGGTGTACAAAGACCGCAGAATTCCTTTTGATGCAGATGGGTGGGGCGCAATCAACGCGATCAACGGGATAAAGATCGACATTGACGGCAAACTGGTTGAGGATACCGAGATTCCCGGGGGGGCTGAAGTGTGCGATTCCCATATCCGCAAGGATGAAGCCTCCGAGCGTATCATCAACGAACTGATCGAACGGCTCACCCAGAAAGTCCGGATCAAGCAGGAGAAAGGCGATGCGATCTTCTATGAAGAGAAGATATTGAAACCCGACAGGAAAAATATCACCGTTGATTCCAAGCAGGTCTATATCCCGGTCTGGCAGATTCGGGGCAAGAAGATTGTCGAAGTGAACGCATTCACCGGCGAACTGCTCTCAGAACCGATGGACGAAGGCTGCGAAGTCTTCTAATCAGGAACCGGGGCGGGTCTCATAAGCGGAGATCCCGTTTCTTAAAAACCCAGATTTTTCTCTTATGACAGACAGAAATCCCATGATCGTTGTTCTTGGGGGCGGCCCTGCGGGCAGGATTGCATCAATCCGGCTCGCATCCGCAGGAAAAGAGGTCCGGCTTATCGAGGGCGGGGGTATCGGGGGACAATGTCTCCATTTTGGCTGTATGCCGGTCTGTGCCCTGAATGACGTGGCCCGGACGGTTCACTCTATCCAAAAATTCCAGCATCTCGGCGTGATGGATTCTTCTCCCGGGGTTAATTTTCCCAGGATGCTTGAGGAGATGCACGCAATCCAGGCAAAGATCGCGTCTGTACTTGATGAGGAGACAAAATCTGCCGGTGTGGATATTATCTACGGGAAGACCGGCCGGCTTGAGGGAAAAGCAGTTTTTCTGGATGATGAGAAGATCGAGGCGGATACGATAATCGCTGCTACGGGATCCCGTCCCCGGATTCCGGCAATTCCGGGCATTGATCTGCCGAAAGTATACACCCCTCACACCCTGTTTACAATAAAGAAGATCCCAGAGAGACTCTCAATCATCGGAGGGGGTGTGATGGCTGCCGAATTTGCGTATATTTTTAGCACATTCGGCAGTAAGGTAACTCTCCTGTGCAGGAGCACACTTTTGAAAGAGATCGATACTCACCTCCGTGCACTGGCAGTAAAAGACCTTTCATCGGTAGATATACAGGAAAATACTCAGGTTCAGTCAATAAACGAGAGATCCGGTGCAAAAACTCTCACACTGGCAACTGGGGGAAAGACCACCACGCTTGAAACTGATGCCGTACTGATCGCTGCAGGACTCGTACCTCGTTCTGAGATGCTCAATGGCATCAATAAAGGACCGGTTGGTGAAATCATCGTTGATGAGCGCATGCGCACCAGTGTTCCGGACGTGTATGCCTGCGGGGATGTGATCGGTCCTCCCTACCTGACACCGGTTGCCCGGCACCAGGGGATTGTAGCCGCGGACAACATTCTCGGGATTCCCCGAACCATGGACTACCGGTTCATCCCGCAATCGATCAACCTTTCGCAGGAACTGGCATTTTGCAGCTCGGTTACTGAGAACACGGCATCACTGGCAATCCCGGGGCCGGCCGGGCCGGGCACATTCTGGTCAGTCCCTTCGGGCGACACCGGCCTTGCAAAGATATTTGTCAACCGCAAGGATGGTGCGATCGATGGCGTTTGTGCCGCGGGTCCGGGCGGGGGCCTTATTGCGGGATATATGGCATTTCTCATGAGCCGCCATTTTTCCGTCCACGACTTTGAGGATTTCATTGAAGTCCACCCTTCCACTGACGGGGTATATGGGCTTGCAAAATATGCTTCAGGAAAACTCAAAACGCGGAAAGGCGAATAACCAAGACTTCTTTTAACTTCCCTGTTTTCCGATCAGAAGTTATCAGAGTTAGAAAATAATTCGTTTTTTTTAAGAGATAAATGTAAAAAAGGTATTATTACCACCGGAACCGCATATTTACGATACACGAGTATCCTACTCACCGTGGTGCTTTCAAGATGACCGGTCCCCTCGAAAATGTTCCATTTGAAATAACAAGGCTCGATAAAATAACCTCACTTAAGGAGAAAGGGATAACGATCTTTCCTCCCGCGTTCGACCGTAAGGATACCATTTCTGAGATTAAGACCCGGTACGCTGACATAACGCACGACAAGAGTGCAGAGTGTGTCACGACCGCAGGAAGGATCTACATTGTCAGGAACCATGGCAAGACCATCTTTGCCGACCTCGGGGATGAAGCAGGCAAGATCCAGCTCTACATCCGTAAGAATGATCTCGGAGAAGAGCAGTTCGAGCTCTTCAACCAGTATATCGAGCGGGGCGATATCATCGGGGTCACCGGCCATGTATTCCGGACCAAACTCGGCGAGATCACCATCTGGGTGGATACTTTTACCCTGCTGTGCAAAGCGGTCTGCTCGCTTCCCGAGAAGTTCCACGGACTCACGGATGTGGAGAAACGTTACCGCCAGCGGTACGTAGATCTCATCACCAATGAGGAAAGCCGCCAGACATTCCGTGACCGGAGCCGGATTGTTGCCCTGATCCGCCGGTTCCTTGATGACAACGGATTTTTAGAGTTCGAGACCCCGATCCTCCAACCGGTGTATGGGGGAGCCAATGCCCGACCGTTCACCACCTACCACCACTTCCTCGACCAGAAACTCTTCCTGCGGATAGCTCCCGAGCTCTACCTTAAGCGTCTCGTAGTGGGAGGATTCGAAAAAGTCTTTGAGATCGCCCGTAACTTCCGGAACGAGGGTGTGGACACCAACCACAACCCGGAATTCACCATGGTGGAGATCTACTGGGTGTACCACGATTTCAATGATATGATGGGCTTTACCGAAGATATTGTCTCTTCGATCGTAAACGCAGTTCACGGGAAATTCGAGATACCCTATGGCGATACCCCCCTGAATTTTGCCAAACCCTGGAAGAAACTCTCCATGGCAGACGCAGTAAAGGAGTATGCCGGCATCGATATCTTTGCCCACAGTGTTGATGAGCTCCGCTCAATGGCACTGCAAAACAAACTGCCGGACTCCGGAAAGCCACAGTCCCAGCGGGAATTCCTCGTCTACTTCTTTGAAGGGCTTGTTGAGGAGAAACTCATGCAGCCCACGTTTGTTTATGACTTCCCGGTGGAGAACTCCCCGCTGGCAAAACGCCACCGCACCAAAGAAGGATTCACCGAGCGGTTCGAGCTCTTTATTCACGGGATGGAAGTGGCAAACGGGTTCTCGGAGCTCAATGATCCTGTCGACCAGAAGGCACGGTTCGAGGCGCAGGACGAGAAACGGAGAATGGGCGATGTTGAAGCCCAGATGATCGATTACGATTTCATTAATGCTCTCGGGTACGGCATGCCACCGACGGGCGGTGTCGGAATCGGCATCGACCGGCTTGTCATGTTGCTGACCAATAATAATTCCATCAAGGAAGTGATCCTCTTCCCCTCGATGAAGACTATTCAGCCGGGCGATGAGAAAACAGAAGACGAGGCCAGGGAAGCAATACCGGAGCCCGGGAACTAAGATTCCCGGAGGATTCTTTTTTATCTCGTTTAACGCTCTTTTCGAAAATCTGCAGGATATTGCGTCAATACCATTTGGACTGCCGGTTTCCTGCGAGTTGTATTCTCCTGATGCCCGTTCTCCTTATGGGAGTAATGGACACGACAATTGCCTGAGGAAGAGGGGACAATTAACAAAAATGTGACAAAATAAAAAAGACGGGGATTAAGATCCCAATCTTACACTTTTTTCACATCTACCTTCCAGTAATCGGGCAGGAACAGGTCGCAGGCACTGGCAATAAGGGAGAAATCTTTTTTGAACGGCCTGCCCATAACAAACAATCAGAAAAAATGGCATGTCACAAGGCCAGGAAAATCCCTGTCAAATCACCCCACCCGGTGTTTCTACTATGATGGAACCGAAAGAGACCTTAAGTGAGGACGATGTAACAAAAGGGCTCTCTTATGTATTGAGGGACGGACTCGCCACACAGGCCATGGTCACGTTGACCAGTGGGATCTTCCTTGTTGCATTCGGTCTCCAGCTGGGCGCTTCCAATACAGTAATCGGTCTGCTTGCGGCAATCCCCCCGCTTGCCGAGCTGATCCAGATGCCTGCCATCTCCATTGTGGAAAGGGTCCGCAACCGGCGGCTGATCTGTGTTGGTGCTTCGATTGTCGCACGGCTCTTCTGGCTTGTCATTGCCTTTATCCCATTCCTCTTTGGCCCGGCTGCCGCTGTACCGGTCCTGATTCTGTCACTCATCCTGTACGGGTGCGTTTCTGCCATCTCTCATTGCAGCTGGAATTCCTGGATGCGCGACTTAGTGCCACAGGAGATCCTGGGCAGCTTCTTCTCCCGTAGAATGTCCCTGTCTCTTGCTCTTGGGATTGTACTGTCACTTGGTGCCAGTTTTCTTATCGATTTCATTGAGAAGAATCCGGCTTATCCCCCGGGCACAGCCTACTCGGTCATCTTCCTTGGGGGCTTTGTCGCCGGTCTCATGGGGATCTGGTATATGTCACGGATCCCTGAACCTCTGATGACAGAGACTCAAAAAGTCCCGCTCCTTGATCAGGTCCGGTCAACATTCCACGATATAAACTTCTCCCGGCTGATCGCATTTTTAGGAGCATGGAACTTTGCGGTCAACCTTGCCGCTCCGTTTTTTACGGTCTACCTGCTGGTCATGCTCAACTTCGATATCTCGATTGTCATTGCATTTGCCATTCTCAGCCAGCTATCCAGTGTGCTTTCCTATGGCATGTGGGGCCGGATTGCGGACCGGTTCAGCAACAAATCTGTCCTGCGGGTCTCAGGACCCCTCTTCATGATCTGCATCCTTGGCTGGACGTTTACTACCTTGCCTAACCGGCACCTGCTGACCATCCCGCTCCTGATCATCCTGCATATCCTGATGGGTGTGTCAACAGCGGGAGTCACACTCGCATCGGCGAACATAGGGCTCAAACTTGCACCCCATGGAGGCGCAACCGCGTACCTTGCCACGATCAACATTACCAACTCCCTCGCAGCCGGTATCGCACCGATCATAGGGGGGTTGTTTGTCGATTCGTTCAAAGCGACTGAACTCTCACTTACCCTGAACTGGAAAAGTCCGGGGGCTGTTTTTGCCATCCAGACACTGGACTTCCAGTACTGGGATTTTTTCTTTGTCTTTGCGTTTCTGATTGGGATCTACTCGATCCACCGGCTCGCTTATGTCAAAGAGGCCGGGGATGTAGAGGACCGGCTTGTTGTCAGGGAGATGATAGCGCAGGTCAGCCGTGAGATGCGCAACCTGTCTACGGTCGGGGGGCTGCGGTACATGCTCAGGTTCCCGACGCTGGGAAGCTCTGAAACAGGAAAGGATGAAAAATGTGAACGGGATAACGAAGGCCCGGTGCAGAAATGACCATCCATCTTCCGGGCAGGTCAGGGGGGCTAAATTCCCCACTAAAGTAAACTCCCCCTGAAATTTCGGCTATTCCTTATCGGGTATCGGGATTCCTGGAACCCCGGTCTTTCCACCAGCCATCGAACATCCTTCGGGCACGTAATACCGCTTCCCGCCACTCAGGGCTTTTCCACAAAAGTCCCGGCAGGTGGCCGGACGGGTCTCATAGATTGCACAGCCCCACTTCTGTATGCCGGTGTCATCCGGCTCCTCTTTCTTCAGGTGCTGACAGGGAGAATCGGCAAGGAAATAGCCCCCTTCTTCTTTGAGTCCGCGCTCGCGCAGGTAATGCAACTGATGGGGTTTACATTGCCAGACAAGGATTATGGGGAGCCAGCGACAGCACTCACCGCAGTGGTTGCAGGTGCCGGTTGCCGTAACGGATTGGGAAGGTTTCATTATAGTACCTCAGTGTACCGGAATGAACAAATTTCCGTATGGGTTATTTGTGATACGGCTCACCCCGGAGTATCCGGAATGCCCGGTATACCTGCTCGACAAGAAGGAGCCGGGCCAAGGGATGGGTAAAAGTCATTTTTGAGAGGGAGAGGCGAAGGCTGCTCCGAACGAGTACTGCCGGGGACAGCCCGAGATCTCCCCCGATTACAAAGGCCAGCTGATTCTGCCCGGACAGTTCCCATTCGCGGAACGAAGTGGCCAGCTCCTCGCTCGACCAGCTCTGCCCCTTCACGTCAAGTGCGATAACAAAGGAGCCTTCAGGGATAGCAGCAAGAATTCGCTCCCCTTCCTTTACCTTTGCAGCAGACTCAATCGCCGGTGACGCAGACAGAGGACGTTTCTCCTCTGTAATCTCGACAATCTGCACCTTTGCGTACGGGCGCAGGCGTTTCTCATACTCGGCAATACCCTCCTGCAGGTATTTTTCCTTGATCTTTCCCACCGCTATAATCCGGATCTGCATGGTTTACCCTGCGAGATAGTTAAACATTTGAACATATGACAGGCTAAAAGAATAAAAGGAGAACGGGTGGAAGAAAGTTACCTATGGATTACTCTTGGACTCTTTTGTTTCAATTTTCTGGTGCGATAGCACATCGATAAGCACTTCTTTCATCATATTTTTCATGAGTTCCCGGCCCTCATCTGATGACATGTAGTCCTTGAACAGCTCCTTAAACTGTCCCATATCGTGGTGATTATCGACGAAGCTTAATAAAGCTTGCGTGATGCAGTCAGAGACCGTAGAGAACTTCTTTTCATCATATACGAGTTTATTGACCTTCTCGTAGATATTAGGGGGCATTTTATAGGATATTGCCACACGTTCCCCGCGGGTCGCCGGTATCTTCTCTGCCATTCCCTAAAAACTAGGGCTAAATACTATAAATAGCCTGTTAATCGCCCGTTATAATCCATAGGGATTACAATTTTTTCTTTTGTATCCCTTATAGCATACATATGGAATCCTTTTTATAGCGCGGTGGGTAATAAGAGATCATTCCGAGGTAGACCAGATGAACGAAGTGATCCTGTTACTCTTGGCAGTTGTAGGTATATTTTCAATTGCCTGCAGCGTGGCGCTCATTGCTCTTGGTAAAATAATTGATAATTTCCCCATGGAAAATGAAGAAAACCGGACCCGGGGTATTTCAAGTCCTGAAGCATCAACAAAACTCTCCGTGGTATTGTTCTGGGTACTCTTCTTTCCCGGTGCCTGGGCCGTTCTTCAGGAAGGGATATTAACCCGGATTATGGGAATTACCGCCCTCTTTTCAATATGCTTATTCATGTTCACCGCACTGGTGTTCTCATTTGCCGTACTCAGTGCTATGAGGGGACGGAAGAACGCAATTGATGAAACGATCGTGCGTACAGGTTCACCGGCTCCTGCAGTAAGCTCATTGACACCCGTCATTACCCAGAAATCAGCGGTTAGTCAAAAAGGGCGAAAAAATCCACTCTCAAATATAATGGTAAATGCCCTGCTGAAAAAGTGAAGAAAATTACCCGAAAATCTTTTTTGACTGTTCGAGAGCATCGACAGCAGGGAGTTTCTTGCCGGTAAGGAATTCGATACAAGCACCGCCACCTGTCGAGATATGCGTGAAATCCTTCTCGATACCGAGTTTTTCAATCACCACAGCAGTATGTCCCCCGCCGACTACAGAGAATTCCACTTTGGATGCCGCCCGGAGCAGTTCATAAGTCCCGGTAGCAAAATCTGCATCTTCAAAAACACCGGCGGGTCCATTGAATACGACCGTGCCGGATTTCTTTAACACCTGAACAAATGATGCAAGGGAATCCATACCGAGATCGAGAACCGGAGCATCATCGGGGATCTTATCAACTGCATACTCTACCCGGTGATTATCCTGTCTCACGGCAACAAATTCCGGCATCACCACGCGATCCCTGAACCGGGAGAGGATCTCTTTTGCCTTTTCAATTTCCGGCTGGTATTTGAGCTGGGCAATCAGCTGGGTGGAGGGTTTGCCGATATTGTACCCGGCGGCGATCAAAAAAACATTGGCAACAACACCGATAACAATAACCGTGTCTGCAATACCATTTTCCAGTACGTGCCGGGCGACATCAATGGAGTCATCTACCTTGGTGCCGCCCAGCACCATGCAGACCGGACGGGGTGCACCCGTAAAAACTTTTGACAGGGTGGAGACTTCCCGTTCCATGAGAAGTCCCGCCGCGGACCTTAAAACCAGAGGAAGCCCGACAACCGTAGGTTGCGAACGATGGGCCGTGCCAAACGCATCATTGACAAAGACATCAGCCATTGCGGCCAGTTTCTTAACCAGGTGCGTCTTTTTGGCTTCTTCGGGTTTTAAGGTCAGGTTCTCCTCTGCATTGAACCTGACATTCTCCAGCATCACGACACCTCCGATCTTCATCGCGTGAACGGCTTCGCGGGCATGCCGCCCGAAAATACTGTCCACGTACGTGACCGGTTTTCCGAGGAGCTGTTCAAGCTTCTCGGCATGAGCTTCTAATGGAGTGAAATCTTTTTTCCCGGGACGACTCTGGTGTGTGACTATCACGACACGGCTGTTTGAGAGAGCGTGGATAGTGGGAAGATGTTCCCGGAAACGTTTGTCATCAAGAATAAGATTGGAGGTGGGATCGATCGGGGAGTTGAGATCAAGCCGGAGGAGCACGGTCTTTCCCTCACATCCCAGTTCCCTGATGGTTCCAATCGGCATCATGACCTCAAAAAAATTATGCGGTGTTTCGGGATTTGATCTTCTTCATCCGGAAGAGTTCTTCTCTCTCCATCTCGTCAAGACGCATCTTGATGAAATCACGGGCCGCGGTGAGTTCGGGAATTACCTTGAACTCCAGCGCGTTGACACGGCGTTTGGTCTTCTCGATCTCATCGAGCAGGCGCTTCATCGTAGTCTCGATCTCGGCACTCTCGATGATCGATTCCACGAGTTCCTCAAAGGCAGAAGCAGTCTCGTCAATAACCGTTGATGTGCCAAGCACGCCATACCCGCGATCGACCAGACTCTTTCGTACCTTGGATGACTCGATCTGGGGAACGACCACCCCCATGATGTTCTTGCTCTTCAGGGTGATCTCGGGCACTTCTTTGACCGAGAAGGCGGCTGACTTCACACCGATTGCTCCTTCAACCGTGTTAGCCAGTGCCATCATCTCGACTGCTTTTGCATACTTTCGGAGGAGGTCGCCCCGAGTGTCCTTGGCATTTGCCAGGATCTTGAAAAATTCAAGGATCAGTCCATCGCGCTTCATTTTAAGGATCTTGTAGCCACGTTCCGAGAGCTGGATCTTCCGCTTTAAGTTGATCAGTTCGGAACGGGTTGGCTTGATATCGCGCAGGGCCATGGACTCTCTACTCCTTCTTTGCACCAGTGCTGAATTTCGGGTGGTACTTGTTGATGGTATCGCGATCGATACGGGTCAGCTGTTCTACCGGTAAGGTCGAGAGCAGTTCCCAGGCAAGATTTAAGGTATCATCAATCGTCCGGTCCTCGTCATATCCCTGGCGGACAAACTTGTTCTCGAAGAGATCGGCAAACTCGAGAAGCAGCCGGTCACGTTCGGAAAGTGCATCCTTACCAACGATAGCAACGAGTCCACGGAGATCGTTACCTTCTGCGTACCCTGCGTACATCTGATCGGAGACCTTCTTGTGGTCTTCACGGGTTTTTCCTTTCCCGATACCGAGATTCATCAGACGGGACAGCGATGGCAGCACGTTGATGGGCGGGTAGATACCCTTGCGGTGAAGATCACGGTTGACCACGATCTGGCCTTCAGTAATGTAACCGGTCAGGTCGGCGATCGGGTGAGTGATATCGTCACCAGGCATGGTCAGGATTGGGATCTGGGTAACTGAACCCTTCTGTCCTTTGATCATACCGGCACGCTCGTAGAGGTTAGCAAGATCCGTGTACATGTATCCCGGGTAGCCACGGCGACCGGGCACTTCTTCACGGGCTGCACCGATCTGACGGAGCGCTTCACAATAGTTGGTCATATCCGTAAGGATAACGAGCACATGCATACCGAGCTCGAAAGCAAGGTATTCGGCAGTAGTGAGTGCCAGCCGCGGGGTGATGATACGCTCCACAGCCGGGTCATCTGCAAGGTTGAGGAACACGACCGCTCGCTCAAGCGCACCGGTGCGCTCGAAATCCTGCATGAAGTAGTTCGCTTCTTCCTTCGTGATACCCATTGCAGCAAAGACTACCGCGAAGTTCTCGGTTGAGCCGGGCACCTTTGCCTGACGGGCGATCTGCAGCGCAAGTTTGTTGTGCGGAAGACCTGCACCCGAGAAGATCGGGAGTTTCTGACCACGGACAAGGGTGTTGGTCCCATCGATCGTGGAGACACCGGTCTGGATGAAATCCGCCGGCATGCCCCGGGCATACGGATTGATTGCAGCACCGTTGATGTCGAGGCGCTTCTCCGGGACAATGTCAGGACCGCCATCGATAGGCTTACCGCCACCGGACAGGATACGTCCGAGCATTTCCCTGCCGACGGGCATCTTGATAGTCTCGCCCGTGAACCGGACACCGCTGTCTTTTCCGATACCGGCAGTGGTCTCGAAGATCTGGACAACAACAAGTTCATCGCTCGTGTCGAGCACCTGACCGCGCTTGGTTGTGCCATCGGCAAGAATTATATTAACGAGTTCGCCGTAGGCAATCGGCTCGGTCTTTTCAACAAAGACCAGCGGCCCGGCAATCTTGCTTATCGTCCTGTATTCCTTCATGCTGCCGACCTCAGTGTATTGAACTCATCGTCCATCTGTTTCATAATCTTCGCCAGTTCAGGTACGTAGTCCTTGATGAACTTGATCTGGGCCAGTTCGTTCTTGGCCTTGACCGCATTGATCTGAGCAGGGCTGACACCGACAAGCTGGGCTGAGTACGACAGTTCGGCGTACGTCTTGATCGCCTTCATCATGGCATACTGTTTCTTCATGTCACAGAATGTGTCGACTGCGTCGTATGCATTCTGCTGGAGGAAGATCTCACGGATCATACGGGCGACTTCGATCGTCACCTGCTCTGATTCGGGCAGTGCATCGGAACCGACGAGCTGCACGATTTCCTGAAGTTCTGCCTCTTTCTGGAGGACTTCCATGGCCCATGACCGTATGGTGTTCCACTCGGGAGAGACTTCCTTGTCATAGTAGTCCTGGAGAGCTTCGAGATACAGGGAGTACGAGTTCAGCCAGTTGATGGCCGGGAAGTGCCTGCGCTGGGAGAGTTTTGCGTCCAGTGCCCAGAAGACCTTGACGATACGCAGGGTGTTCTGGGTGACGGGTTCTGAAAAGTCTCCACCGGGGGGGGACACTGCACCGATAACCGAGACGGAACCACGGGCCCCGTTTAAGGTCTTGACAAGGCCGGCACGCTCGTAGAACTCCGAGAGCCGGGCTGCAAGGTAGGCCGGGTATCCTTCTTCACCGGGCATCTCTTCGAGACGCGAGGAGATCTCACGCATTGCTTCTGCCCACCGGGAGGTCGAGTCTGCCATTAAGGAGACATCGTATCCCATGTCACGGAAGTATTCCGCAATGGTGATACCGGTGTAAACCGATGCTTCACGGGCTGCCACCGGCATGTTGGACGTGTTTGCAATGAGCACGGTCCTTTCCATGAGGGGCTTGCCACTCTTCGGGTCTTCGAGGTGCGGGAATTCGGTAAGAACTTCCGTCATCTCGTTGCCGCGTTCTCCGCAGCCAATGTAGACCACGATCTCAGCATCCGACCACTTGGCCAGCTGCTGCTGGGTAACCGTCTTGCCGCTCCCGAACGGGCCGGGAATTGCGGCGGTGCCACCTTTCGCGATCGGGAAGAGACCATCGAGGATACGCTGACCGGTGATCAGCGGAATCGTCGGATTCATCTTCTCTTTCACGGGGCGGGGGACACGAACCGGCCAGCGCTGGATCATCGGGTACTCGCGACCGTCTTCGAGAATACAGATGATCTCGTCGATGGTGTAGTCTCCGCTCTTGATCGTCTTGACTACTCCCGCTTTTGCGTTCGGGGGCAGCATGACCTTGTGGACGATGTTGGTTTCCTGGACTTCTCCAAGAATTGCGCCGGGCTCTACCTTGTCACCGGTCTTTACGAGCGGCTTGAAGGTCCATTTCTTCTCATGGGAGAGACCGGGTGCTGTTACACCACGCTGAATGAAGTTGCCCATCTTGTCCACGAGGACTTCCAAAGGACGCTGGATACCATCATAGATACTGGTCAGCAGACCCGGACCGAGTTCAACTGCGAGCGACAGGCCCGTGTTTGAGACCGGTTCGCCGGGCCTGATGCCCGAGGTATCTTCGTACACCTGGATGATGACACTGTTACCCTGGATCTTGATGACCTCACCCATCAGCTCTTCTTTGCCGACCTTCACCACATCGTACATGTGGGCGTCAAGGTTGACTGCCGTCACGACAGGGCCGGCGATTCTTTTCAGAACCCCTTGTTTCTTTTCCTTTGCTTGTTTGGTTGTTACTTCCACAAATCAACACCCACCGATCTCTTGATTCTCTCCCGCATGGAGAGTCCGCCTTCTTCTTCGCCACCAATGGCGATTACGGTCGGCTTCACGGAGTTTTCCAGCCTCTCGCGAAGCTTTCGGGGAACCTTCTCCATGTCGCTGCTGTTGAGGACAAGGATTCCAACCTCGCCGTCCTGCAGCACGCTGGTGATATGCTCAATGAGCTTGCCGTCGTTCTCCGCTGCATAGGTCTTGCGTATCCCTGCCAGCCGGAAACCGAGGATAAACTCACTGTTACCGATTACTGCGATCTCCATTTACATCACCAGGTAATCCACAATCTTCTCCGACGGGAGTTTTGATTCCTTGCCCCGTGCAAGCGCCCGCAGGTTGAAGACTTCGTATTTCTTCTTCTCAAGATATACGAGGATGGGGTGAATGGAGAACGGGTTTCTTTTGGACATCTTCTCCATCTGCGCCAGCTGCACACGGGTGAGCTGTACCTCGATATCATGGGCGCTTTTGTTTGCCTTCAGTTCATCAAGGAGCGTATGCAGGGTATCATTCCTGATGTTCGCCCTGATCATATCGACGAATTCATTCTGATCCTTAATGTTACTCAGGCTGGTAAAGTTCATGAGGGTAAGACTGCCACCGGGGATAAACATGTCACGGGAATCCTCCTCAATGCTATCCGCACGAAGCCGGAAGAGGGTCTTGACATTCTTGATGTCTATCTCCAGCTGGATGTAGGCAAGGAACGAAGCCCCGCCTTTTACACCGCCTTTGGCATCCCCGATAATATTGGCATAGAGGTGCTTGTAGAGCTCATTTTCCATGTGGGAGAATGATCCACTTTCCTTTGCCGCGGGATATTCACGGGCAAGGACCGGGTACATACGGTGACCCTTTAGCATCTCGATGATCCTGTCTGAACTCTCTTCAGTGAGCATCCGGTCCAGCACCGTCTTATCAAGGCTGCCGGCAGGGATAAGAATCTCCTTGATCTTGCCGGGCTTTTCACCCTGCATCTTACCGCGGAGGATCGTCAGGACATTCTGGATATCCCAGCGGCGGAGGTATACCTGCGTGAACTGCTTTAAGTTCCCGGGGGTGATCTCCTGGATCTTCTGGTATTCCTTTGCCAGATTCCAGCTAAGGCCGACTTCGATTAAGTCGATTCCCTTAAAGGTGGTTCCGAGCTCATCGATCTCCTGTTTGTATTCAGTTTCTCCAATGACACGGGTGATTTCAGAAACGCTCATGTTGAGCATCCGCAGGTACTCCTCCTTGGGGAGGAGTTTTGCCTTCCTCATCCGCATCCTGGTACACACGTAAATGTACGGTGCTGATATATTCACACCCATACGTGGCCCTCCTTATCCAAACAGGATATCTGAAGCATCTTTCAACCCGGATTCCCAAACCTTCGCAAGGAATGTGCGGTAGCTGTAATCAATCTGCAACGCGCCCCCCTCACCTTCAACCAGGATACCCCCGTCGATTCCGACAGGTTCCCCGACCGTGAATTTCGAGAACTCTGCATGCTCTGCGATAATTGCCTTTGTGATGGCGACATCGCGGGCATTGCAGTAGATCTTTCCGGAGGGGATCTCCTTTTTTGCCTCGGTGAGGAGTTTCTTGATGGCTTCACGATGGAAGCTTTCAGGGAGGGCTGCGATATCCTTGCGGGTAGCTTCGTAAACCTGATCGAGAAGCGCCTTCTGGGCGTTGAGAATCTCACGCTTGACAAGGAGGTTTGCAGCAGATACATCCTGGCTTACCAGGTGTTCTGCCTGCTTTTTGACTTCCTCTTCTGCTGTAAGCTTGATCGCTTCGGACCGCTTGGTTGCGGCAGCTACGATCTGGTCAGACTCAGCCTGTGACTCTGACCGGATCTTCTCCGCTTCGGATCTGCCTTTTGCCCTGATTTCTTCGACTACTGCTTCCAGTCCCATTGTTCTCTCCGTTTTATAAGAACAACAGAAGGAGACCGACGACGAGACCGAAAATGACGATGGTTTCCGGGATAACGGTAAAGAGCAGACCAAGACCGAAGAAGTCCTTGTTCTCGGCGATTGCGCCGACTGCTGCTGCTCCGATACCCATCTCAGCGACACCGGTACCGATACCGGTAAGACCAACGGCGAGTCCTGCGCCGATTGCCTTCATTCCAACCTGCTGTGCCTGGATCATTGCGAGATCTGTTGTTGCTACTGCTAATTCTGCTGCCATAATTTAATCCTCTGTAAATCTGCGTTTCATCCCGAAGGGGATGTACTTCTTGCCTCCACCTTTGTAGAACTTGGTGAAGAATTCAACATAGTGCAAACGAATCGAGTGGAGCCCGCCACCCAGCAAACTTAATGCGATATTGAGGGTATGCCCGAAGAGGAATACCCCCAGGCCTATGAGGATCATAACGATACTCATAATCGTAAAGTTCTCCAGTGCCGGATTGATGAACATCGTAAAGGTCATGTAATTCACGACCATGGCGATGGCAACACCCGAAAGACCGACTGCGACGAGACGGGCGTACGAGAGCACATGGGAAACGATAGTGGGCAATTCAATAATTTCTAAAACGGATTCCCGTGCAATGAGGATGATACCTACAAGAATGAGAATTCCGCCGATAATGGTTGCAGGATTCAATCCGAACCCGACACCCGGCACGGTCAGGACAACTGGTAGCCCGGTAAGATTGGGCATCAGGGGTACTGCGGCGACCGACCAGATGGCGAGGATGATCCCCCACATCACGGAAAGCCAGCCGAAGTTTGCCATAACTGCGAGAGTCCGGTGGTGTCCGTGGTCCTGCTTTGCATGGTTATACATGCCGATGAGCCTGCCCAGCGTAATGTGCAGGATACCAATCCAGATTGACAGGACCATCAGTTCCGGGATGTTTGGACCATGTCCCCCGTGCTCAGACATGAGGT
Organism: Methanomicrobiales archaeon HGW-Methanomicrobiales-1; assembly: GCA_002839675.1. Lineage (NCBI taxonomy): Archaea > Methanobacteriati > Methanobacteriota > Methanomicrobia > Methanomicrobiales > Methanomicrobiales archaeon HGW-Methanomicrobiales-1. Next base: position 185,666 of record PGYM01000004.1, read on the forward strand.
GACGGGAGTACAGGACCGGGTTCCATCCCGGTATGGGAAATCCAAGGAATTCGCTGAAAACGAGACCAAAGAAGATAGCCGAAATACTGGCATTCCTGAGAACGGTAAGAAGCATGCGGCCCTCATCGCCTTTCAGGAACTTCCGGAGTCCCAGGGCCATAGCGAGGAATATCAGGCCGTACCCGACATCCCCGACGATCAGTCCGAAAAAGATGGGAAACACGATAGAGATCATCAGTGTCGGATCGAGTTCCGTGTACTTGGGTCGGGAATAAACATCCATGAGCACTTGCGTGGGTTTTGCAAAGCCCGGATTGTTGTATTCTACCGGTACGGTATCGTGCTCGAAGTCGATTGGCAATGCCGTGACATAGATCTTCCCTCCGGTAATCTTGACGAGAGAATCGGTCACAGCATCCACCTTGTCAGAAGGTACCCAGCCTTCTGCAACAAAGGTCTGCTTTGTTGTTGCAAACCGGAGCGGGGCTTCGGTCTGCTCGACTTCTGCTTTTAAAAATTCCTCGCAGGAGACAAGGAATTCCGTGTGCTTTTTCCTGACATCCTCGAGCTTTGTATTAATTTCTGCTATTTCATTATTCAGGGAAGTTATCAGGCCGGAATAATGATCGATCCGGGTCTGAGGCATACCTGACTCGTCCGGGACGGAAACCGACTGGAACGCTGCATCCGCAAGCGCACGCTCAACTTCTGTCTTCTGCTCGGACGGGAAAATGACTACAAGGAAATTCTTCTCTTTCCCTTTCGAGAAATACATCTCATTAGGGACACTTAAGGTAACTTCGCGGGGAACGTAACCGGCAATTGTCGTGAATCTCGTGTAACCGTGATACAGATCCAGATCTACCGGTACGGTGACGAACGGGGTAATCTCGGCAATCTTCTGCTCGTACTCTTTCGCCCTCGTATGAAGCTTTGAGCGCCTGACGGTCAATTCCTCAACTTCCCGCTCAAGTCCAGGAAGTTCCCGTTCGATCTGAGTCTTTAATTCAGCCTGAGAACAGGTTTTTGCTGAATCAACATCATCCTCGGCAACGGATATGGCGCTGGTGATAGCCCGTATTTTGATAAGATCTGCGGACTTTTCACTGGCTCCTGAAAGAGGCGTGCCTATCTTAAAGCCCTCGTACCCTTCAGCTCCTGCTTCAACGAACTCCTCGATATGAAACAGGTGATGATGATAGAGTTCCGCAATAACCGGAGCCATCTGGTCCCGGGAAGCGGCGATGAGCAGCCGGCTCATCTGCTTAGGCGCTAACATGCAGCTGCTCCTTAAACCGCAAAACCAGCAGCTGCACTGCTTTTGAAAGGTTCTTCTCCCCTTTCTCTTTCAATGCTGCTGCGCGCTGATTGCCACTTTTTATGATTTCAGCGTGCTTAAGTGCCGCCTGGTTCCGTGCTTCTTCCAGTTTCAGCTTTTTGTATTGTTCAGAATTGCTCTGCGCTTTTGCGACCAGATTATCAGACTCCAGCTCTGCCTGAGAATGCTTATGCTTCTTCTCATCCTGAGCTTTGCTGATCACCGATTGGTACTCTTCTTCAGCGTTCTTGATGTCTTTTAGGACCTCAGTCTTCATCCAACCCTCCACTCACGGCAGTACAATAATTGGTGAAAAAAGGAATATATGTATTGTTATTTACGATCTGGTAATCAGGTACCATAAGTCAGATTCAATAAAACAGGATCAATACCGGTGAAATTCAGGCAGACCCTGTTTTGATATGGCATTTTATCTTTTGATGGGTAGTACCCGCCGGAACCGGGGATATTTCCACACCCTCACCTGTACCTTTGAGGGTTATGCCGGCAAGCTCCTCGCTTGAACAGACCAGATGCTGTTCCGGGTGCGTCCCCCGCTGAATGGAACAATTTGTGGATATTTCAGGAGCTACAGAAACAAGATAGGTAAACCGTTTTGAGCCCGGATGGTCTTTCGGGAGAACGATTAAAGGGAGGTGATACGTCCTGACAAATTCGATGAGCATCATTGCAGGTTCTATCGCACCGCCTTCCGGTGCAGAGACCACAACAAGATCGGTGGGCTCTACTGTCTGGCAAAATTCGTTGGTTGTTGTTTCAATGCACAATCCGAACAGGGCATTTACTTTGGCAACCAGTAAAAAAGAGCGCCCTCTTCTGATAAGCAACAGCTCATCATCCAGAGGAAATATCATATTTCTGTAACGTTATCTGACTCGCAACTGGGACAGACGGGTTTTCTGTTCGGGTTGATATGGGAGAATTTTTCATCGCATTCATTGCAGCGGTATCTCTTTCCTTTCACCCGATCGTCATCGAAATTCAGATCGCCCGTAGGTGCGCCTCCAACAGTACACATTGCCCTTCGCCTCACTAGGAAATATTCAGCTGCATTATTTAATTCTATCTGAAATTCGATTGCCCTCTTCTTTCCTTGAGTGTTTCATATGACAAGGATGAAGTTGAAAGTGACGAGGGCAATAATGAGAAGAATACAGGAATGCTTGACTCCCGCTGCAAGTGACGATTCCCCCATCTGCCCGGCAACAAGTCCTGAGAAGATAGCCTCCACAAGACATGCATGATAGAGCAGCCGGTTAAAGGTCACGATCGGGATGGACCCGATACCGGACAATGCCCCGGAGGTGGGAAGTCCTGAGGTTGTGATATTTTCGAGCACGGGGAGGAACTGGGTGGCTAAAACACCCACGACAAAGAGAAAGACAAAGAACGAGAGGTACACGATCGCTGTATAGATGAACATCTCAGCCATGCGCTCTTTTTTGAGCACTTCGGTCATCTTCGCGTCGCTGGAGGCAATCGCGAGGACCGCCCCGATCTGACCGCTCATCTCGCTCGCTTTGGTGATAAGAGCCACCGTCCGGGCGATGGATGGGGTGCTTACCCGCTCTTCAAACCGAATCAGGGCTTCTGTGAAATTTGCACCCCAGTCCATATCACGCTTGATCCTTCGTATTTCATAACTCAGGAGCCCAAGGTTGGTATTCACCATGATAGATATCGCCTGGGCGATCGTGAGACCCACCTGGTTAATCCCTGCCATCCGTTCAAGAAAATCAGGTACCAGCTCCTGGATACCCAGCACTTTCCGGGACCATATCTCATAGAAGATTGCATACGGAACAAGCACGATGAGAAGTGCAATAATTATGTGATCATCAACCACGTTGATGAGTATCTCCATATCGGTATACCGGGGTATACTCATCAGCATTATTACAACATACAGGATGGCGAAGGGTACAGTCACATAAAGCGAACGATTCACATCGCTTACAAAGGTTTCAAGCGGGTGTCGGATATATTCGATGATATTTCTGAGCCGGTCATATTTTTTCAGTTGTTCAAACAGGCTTTTTTCATCGCTCTTTTTAGAGATGACTACATCGGAATAGGTATGCAGCCATTTTGTGGTGACGTACCGGGAAGTTTTTTCTGCCTTTATCGATATGAGATCGATCATGAGAATGAAAATAAACGAGCCAATCGGCATGATCGCATAGGTCACTATCGCCAGCTGGAGAACGGCACTTCCTCCCATCATGCCCATCACGACCATGATAATGATCAAAAAGAGAGGGCCGGCAACGAACAGGGTCACATACGACTCTGCAACCAGCGAGAGCACATTGAGGAACTGTTTCTGCTCAAACTTGGCTTCTTCCTGGTACATCTTGACCCGCGTGGAGAGAAATTCCGCCATATCCCCCCCGCTCTCAATAATCGAGAGGAGATCTTCCAGAAAATCCTTGAATTTCTCGGATGGCGTTGTTTCAGCAAGGTGTCGTATTGCAGTGACAACATCGTACCCGAAAAAATCTGCATCCCGTACAATCTGGCGGAACTCCAGCGCAACTTCCCCATAGATATTCGCACGATCGGAAAGGGAACGGAAGATCACCATCAGCTGGCAACCCCCTCGTCTCATGGCGTACATATAGGCCACCGCGTTGTGCAGGGTCAGATTGATCTTGATCGAGCGGTTGTTCTTCTCAATACCGGGCAGGCGTAAAAGAAGTGAATACACTAAAAAAACGCCGATTACAAACGAGAAAATAACTGCGAATGCCTGGATATACACGGGGGGGTATACGGTATTGAATAAAACCGGTAACGGGATGTTAAAGACATTGTAGATACCGATTTTCCCGGAAAACAGTTGTGGGGTTATAAATCCACTCGCAAAGTATCCGACTATGGCAAACAAGATACCTGCAAGAAAGGTAATTTTCACCGTCTGCCAGAGATACTGCTCTAGGGTTACGCCCGAACGGGCAGATACCAGATCAGCATGCAGGCTCTGATACCGGAGAGGATCACGCAGGATCCATTTCAAGAGATAGTCCCTGACAATCATCGGATTACCTTACGGAGATCGGAGATCTGGGCCAGCACATCCTTGGCATCGATATAGTATGCATGGAAAATAGTCGCAACCGAGATATAATCTTTAATCCCCTGCTTTCTCATCTCTTCCAGCAGATTTTTCCGGGCGAGAATTTCCGCTTCGAGCTGCTCGCGGGTCCACCCGCGTTTTTCTGCGATATCGGAATAGATCTGGGAGCGCCCGGTAAAACTGAATTTATCCCGTACAGGATCGTACACAAAGACATTGTTAACCCGCAGGTTTCCGGTTGATGGATCAATGCCGGCCACTTCGACAATTTCCTGGAAACGGCGGACACGCTCTGTCCCGCGAAAAATGAGTCCCTGGACACAGATGATATTGAGCGCCTGTACCATGTTCCGGGGAACATTCAATGGCTCACTCTCAAGACGGTGGATCGCCGCATCGACACTGCCTGCATGCATGGTGGAGAACGTGGTATGCCCGGTGTTCATTGCCTGGAAAAGGGTCTGGGCCTCACTGCCACGCACTTCCCCGACAAGGATAAACTCAGGGCGTTGTCGCATCGCAGCCCGCAGCAGGTCAAACATACTGATCACATTGCCGCCTTCTGACAGGGCTTCACGGGTAACACTCGCGATCCAGTTGTCGTGATAGAGGGTGATCTCACGCGTGTCTTCAATGCTGACAACCTTGGCAACCGGGGGGATGAACAGGGAGACTGCATTTAACGAAGTGGTCTTCCCGGATGCCGTGCCCCCGATAAATAAGAGACTTTTATTATTCTCAATGGCCATCCAGAAATAGACCAGCGAATCCGCACTGAACGTACCAATCTCCATGAGTTCGACAGGTGAGAACGGCTCTTCCCGGAATTTCCGTATAGTAAACGAAGTCCCCCGCGTGGTCACTTCTGTGCCAAAGGTCAGCTGGAGTCGGGAGCCGTCCGGCAGGGTTGCATCGATGATCGGAGAGCCCGTTGAGATATGTTTTCCCGAACGCTGGGCGAGCGTGATTGCCAGAGAGTTGAGAACATCGGGTTCAAATGCAATATTTGTCTTGATGTTCCGGTAAATCCGGTGATAGAGGAAGAGTGGAATCCTGTTGCCATCGCAGGAAATATCTTCAAGATTGGGATCCTTCATCAGGGGGTCAATGCGCGACCAGCCGATAAAATTCCGGATCAGGAAATACTGGAGCTTGTAACGGGACGAACGTTCAAGCGTGATTCCATAAGTATCTATCAGCTTGTTCATCTTTTCGAGAAGGATGCGCCTGCGATCTTTTTTTATGTCTTCTGTCGTCAGGATCAGGACATCTCTCAGGTCCTCGTAGAGTCGCTCCAGTAATTCGTATTCAAAATCGGTAAGGGTTGGTTCGAACAGGAGATATTCACGCTGGTTTGACTTTTTATTCAGGGCGATGGTAATGAGCGAATACCCGGCCGTGATCCAGTACTGGTCGATGATCTCATAGGAATCGTCAATCTTTGCGTCAACCAGGGTCCCGTCACGTTCGAAATTATATTCCCCGATAACTGATTTTCTGGCCCCTTTCAACAGACGAAAATAGTGACGAAACGTTGCATCTGGTTTTACTGACGGCGGTAATGGCGTTGTTCCTGTATCCCCACCGGCTATGGTTGTTTCTGTTCCCGGAGACTGCTCATCGGGAACCTGAGCCCCATTTTCCGTTCGGGTTTTTTTACGCGAGTTAAAGAATTCAGAAATCCCCATACTTCACCATCACCCCATCCGTAAAATTATTGTATTCCCGAGATATATTCGGGAGACCATTCTATATAATGTATGTGTAGCTCCGAAAAAACCAGTGTTTCGCGGGGTTTTTTCGGAACGTCTGGAGATTCAGCCGTTTACAATCAGGTATATTTATAATACAACCCATAAGAGAGTGTGTGAAGAAAAGTTCATTCATTTACAGTTGGAGGGCTTATGCAGGAACTTGCCAGTAAAAGGATGCCTACCGGGATCTCATCGCTCGATCCGATTCTCGAAGGGGGAGTTCCACCGGGTTCGGTTATCCTTTTTCTTGGGGGCATTGGGGCCGGAACCAATGAGTTTGTGTTCAGTTCAATAGTAAACCTGGAGGATGCCCGGAAAAATGAAGCATTGCCGGGTCAACTTGTTCCAATAGATATCCACTATATAACGTTCACCCGGCACAAGGACAATGTAAAGCAGGAGATCATCAATTCGCTGCATGTTGATAATGTAAGCCAGCTCGTGGATTCAATCCTGTTTGATGATCTTTCTGAACTCTATTTTGACAATAGTATTGTTCCCGATGAGTGGTACAGCCACAGTGATATTCTTACACGAATACAGAAGCGGTCGGCTCATGAAAATGTCCTCGTCCAGCTTGCAAATGTAATCAATACCGCACAACCGCAGGGTCTTATCGTAATGGATTCCGTCACCGATATAGCAACACAATCCAACACTCCTGACAGCTGGACAAACCTTACCGGATTTTTACGGGGTTTGCAGCGGATATCAAAACAGCGGGGCCTTACCTGTTACCTGCTTCTCACACAGGGTATTCTTGATTCAGCTCAGGAGAAAGAACTGTCAGATATTGCAGATGCTGTAATGCTTTTTAAATGGGAAGAGAGTACGGGTTCCCGCAGGCAGCGGGTGATGTATTTCGAGAAGTTCCGGGGGGTTATGCCCCACCTTGAGGAACGCGATCTCGTGAAATTTGCGGTTCGTATCTCGACTACCAGTGGTTTTGAAGTGAGCAACATCCGGGTGGTCATATGAGTACCGAGCGGGTCAAGGTGGGAATCCTTGGCCTTGACGATATGCTTGGCGGGGGACTTATTCCGGGCAGTATCTGTGCGATTATCGGTACTTATGGTACGGGTAAGACAACCTTTTCGCTTGAGTTTGTCTGGGAAGGGCTGAAAAAAGGAGAGAACATCATCTACATCAGCCTTGAGGAGCGCGAGGACCGGATCCTCACGTATATGAAACAGAAAGGCTGGGATGTTGCCCCCTTTTTGAACAAATCCCTGTTTGTACTCAAGCTCGACCCCACGGATTTCAATGTTGCCAACAACCGGATCAAAAACGAGCTGCCCAAACTCATTGAAGAGATAAAGGCCAGCAGGGTGGTGATCGATCCGATCTCCCTTTTTGAAGACCTCTTTAATACCGATTCTGAACGAAGACAGGAGATGTACCGGTTTATGGAAGGGCTGCGTGACCGGGACTGCACGATCATGTTGACCTCTGAGACGCACCGGGACAATGTTTTTTCCAGCCGTCACGGGCTTATTGAGTACCTTTCGGATACCGTTATCCTGCTCCGGTATGTCCGCCCCTCTGATCTGACCGATGTGCACCTGGCTCTCGAAGTGGTCAAGATGCGAATGTCTGCCCATTCCCGAGAGATCAAGCCGTACGAGATCGAGCAGGACCAGGTTATGGTCTATTCAGAAGCAAATGTTTTCTAGAGTTCGATTGAAGGGAAGGATACCTTTCTCATTTTGACGGTCTGTCTGGGACTGCAGAAAATTTGCCGATTTTTTTCAACCAGACTCTGCTCTAAAATTTTCAATCGGACTTTGATTGAAAAAAAAATAATCAGACTTCACCCAAAAAATTTCAATCACACTTTGAATTTTAATTTTCAACCACACCTTGCTTTAAAAAAATAAATCAGACCATGCTCAAAAATTTTCAATCAACCCCCCAACCCCTGATTGAAATCCGTTCGCAGATCAACCAGACTCTGCTTGAAAAAAATAAATCGCGATCTGTTTCATCAAAATTTATCCAAAATGGAGAAAAACCGGTCATCACATCAGACGTGAACCCGCTCTGGTATCTCACCCAAACCGTACATACGGCCGCTCAGCCGGATTAATCAGACTCTGCTCAAAAATTTTCAATCGGGTACGCGATCGCAATTGAAAATCGTTTCCGGATCAATCATACCTTGCTTGAAAAATTTCAATCAGACTTTGAATTTTATTTTTCAACCATACTTTGCTTAAAAATTTCAAATCGGATCTTGATTAAAAATTTTGAACCAGACTTTGAATTATAATTTTCAACCACACCTTGCTTAAAAAAAATTGCTCTGTAGAAAACCTCAATCCAGACAAATAGTATGAACCGGTCAATGTTAGCGAGAATGATCTTACAAGAGATTTCCTTCTTCTGAATCTGATATA
>PGYM01000005.1:0-33204 GCA_002839675.1 Methanomicrobiales archaeon HGW-Methanomicrobiales-1
ATAACAAAATAAGGAGACACCGTACCTTAGATCTTTTGGTCGATTCAGACTTTTTTATCCCCAATGAAATGATTTCTACAGAGCAAAAAATAAAAATCAGAACTCGATTGAAATTTTAAAAACGGATCCCGATTTTATTTTTTTAACCAGACCTTGATTTTAAAATAAAAATCAGAACTCGATTGAAAAATGGATCCGACAGCACTCTTCCGGCGTGAATGTCCCCCCGGCAAAGCAACCAGATCCTGTTTAAAATTTTAAAATCGAACTTTGATTTTATTTTTTTAAGTGAACCTTGATTTTAAAATAAAAATCGGAACTCAATTGAAATTTCAAAATCGGATCTTGATTTTATTTTTTTAAACGAACTTTGATTGAAATAAAAAAATCAAACCTTGCCTGAAATAATTTCATCGCGATCACGATCGCATTTTAAAAGTTGATCAGGATCAATCAAACCCTAACTAAAATTTTTCAACCAGACTTTGATGGAAATTTTTTGAGCAAGCTGTGATTGAAAAATTAGATTTCGCAATCCCTCTGTTCAGCATCATCACAATGTGCCCCGCCCCCTCTGGGGGCTGGTGGCACAAGGGGGTTATCCTCGTTATCCGAAGATAATTGCAAGACATAGTCCCATCCCTAAAGTTTTTTTAAGTCCTCCTCTCATCATGTACAGACACACATGGCAGGTGATGCGATCAGCAACAGAACAGGCGAAAAGGAGGAATCACGCCAGCAGCTGGTCTTCACCGGCCTCTGCATCGATCTCCTCGTCCTGATCCCGGAGTCCATCGCGGTTATCCTCTCCGGATCCATGACCCTGTTTGCCGACATCATCAAGGGTATAAACGAGATCATTGCCACCACCTTTGCCCTCATCATCATACGCAGGGTGACCGTGGGCGGGAAGTTCACCTACGATTACGGCATGGGAAAGTTCGAATCCTTAACCCGCATCATCACAGGCGGCGTGATGTTCGTATCCCTTGCGATCCTGCTCTTCTTCACGTTCCACCGGATAATCTATCCTGAACATTTTGACATGGATGCCGCATTTATCGGTATCCCGCTCATGATCCTTGTCAGTATCACCGACTCGTACCACTGGCAGAAGAACTATCGTCTCAACTTAAAAGAGCCCTCCCCCATCATGGAAGCCCAGTGGCGGCTCCGGCGGGCCAAGACCTTCTCCAACCTTCTCATCCTCTTTGCGCTGATACTCTCGGTCCTTCTTGTCCATTACAGCTGGGCGGAATATATCGATCCGATCGCCTCTCTGGTAATTATCGGGTTCCTGCTGTTTGCGGGATACCGGGAGATCTCCTCCTCACTGCCGGATCTCTTTGACAAGACCCTGGAAGAAGAGCTCCAGATTGTCATCTTAAAAGAACTCGTCGGCTCGTTCGAAAAATTCGATGAATTCCACGGGGTCAGGTCGCGCCGGTCCGGGACCCGGATCTATATCGAGATCTTCCTGGGGTTCGATCCGGAGCAGAAGGTGGGGGACATGCAGGATTGCATCGATTCCCTGAAAGGATCCCTAGAAGCCCTGATACCCGGCAGTGTTGTCTCAATTATCCCGACAAGCGACAAAGACGCCCCCACCGCTGCCTAGGGCAAAGTGGATATATCAAGGGTATACCCGGTAATTTTCTTTAAAAAAAGCAGGAACCCCAATTACGGCTCCCGTGCGGGCTGCGGGGTTTCAGGTTCAAAAAAACGCTATCCTGCCCGGGAGAGCTGCTCTACTGCGGCAATCCAGACGGCTTTTGCCTCTTCCCGGTCCATGCCCATCATGACATCCATCAGGAGACCGTTAGCCAGCGCATCGCAGGCAACGGCAAGAAGTCGGGGTTCGAGACGGGAAGAGACAAAGCCGGTCTCCTGCTGGCTCGCGATAAAGCGCTCGATCACCAGGATATCCTCGGTCCTGTCGTGGACGAGCACGGTGCGCAGGCGTTCATTGCGGGAAGCAAGGAGCAGCATCTCGGAATACATGGTGTTGAACTGCGGCACATACTGCACCAGGGCATCGAAAAGAGCAGCACTGCCCTCGCGGACATCCTTGCCTTTATAGGATTTTTCAAGGGTTCCTTTGAGTTCCTGCCTTGCCTGTTCAGCAACTGCCGCAAAGAGGTCCTCCTTGCCGGGAAAGTACTGGTAGAGTGCCGGTTTTGTCACGCCAAGGCTTCCTGCTATCTCTCCCATGGTTGTGCCATGATAGCCTTTTTTGATGAAGAGCGTGAACGCAGCGTCCACAATCTTCCGTTTCACCTCTTCCCGGTATTCCTGGATAATGCGTGGCATGGGTCAGAATAATCCTGCGCGTGCGGTAAAAAAAATTCCGGTTTGCCGTCGCTACTCTTGGTATGATTAAGTTACCCACGGTAAGTTTTATACCTATGGGTATTGCAGATATGTACAGGTACTCCAGACCGGTCAAAAAAGAACCGGTATCCCCCGGGTGATTGAACCCTGCTTTCGTGAATGCTTTCAGGAGATAACCATAAAGATCTCCTGTCAGATCGCCCGGAGCATTTTCATTCCCTATGGTGTAACTATGAAAACAGATCAGGTTATGAACAAAGTATCTAAAAAAACATGAGAATCTTATTACTGTTACCAGAGGGATCTCAATGAAATGGACAATTCCGGTTATCATACTCATCGCACTCCTGTGCGCAATCGTGGTTCCTGCATCCGCAGCAGGATCACCCACCGTAACGATCACCGACTATAACGTAAATCCCTCGGTGCTCATGCCAGACAGCCTTGGGACGATCACAATAACCATAAAAAATACCGCATCAAGTGCAACCATCAGCGAGAAATCCGGGCAGTTATCGGATGCAACGTATGCCACGGTAAAAACCACGGATATCAATGTAAACCTTGAGAATGTGCGGCTCGAAGGAAACGGTATTGAGGTTATCACCAAAGATTTCGATCGTGTCGGTGAGATTGGACCGGGACAGTCCATTTCTATCACCTTCTCCATACGTGCACCTTCAAAAAGCGGTATGTATTATCCCGAGGTCTGGATTGACACAACCGAAGGAAAGAGCACAAAGTACCCCATACCGGTGAATGTCAACACGCCCGTAGGCATCCAGAGACAGGCAATCCTGATCCTGGACTCCTCGTTAAGCGCAACAGCAAACCCGGGAGAGGAGATCCCCCTCACTCTTACCGTCAGGAATGCCGGGCAGACCCTTGCAGATGATGTAACGGTGAAGATTGAGAATATGAGTACGGTAGTAGCACCGAAGAATACCGATCTCTATCACCTCGGAATAATCAGTCCCGGGGAACAGCAGACCGTCAACCTGGTATTGCTCTCCGATAAGAAAGCCAGTGCCGGCCTTGTCCGGATACCCGTGACCATCAGTTACCATGCCATCGATGGGGTCCCTCTCACCCAGACAACCGGTATCGATCTGATGATGAAAGGCAAAGCGGAACTGGGTTTTGTATCGGTAGATACCAATCCGCCACGACTTACGGAAAATACCCCCTTTGACCTGACCATCCGTATTGAAAACACCGGGACCGGCGAGGCAAAACAGGTATCAGCCACCATTGATCTCCCGGCAGAAGGGACCAAAGAGGCATTCATCGGCAAGATTAAGCCCGGAAACGATGCTCCTGCAATCTTCCTTTTGGAAGGTGCAAAAGCAGGAAATCACCCGTACAATCTCACGATTACGTATACCGATGATATGGGGGTTCACACGCAGACCCGGCAGATGAATATGCGGGTGCCCGCCTCAGACAATACAGGGAACCTGATTCTCGGGCTTATCATACTGGGCATCCTCCTCTTCGTTGCCTACCGGTACTGGTACCTGCCCAAGACCAATGGCGATGGAAAGTTCCCATGGGACAAAAAGAATTAAAGGTAGCATTCCTGCTGGCGCTGCGCTCGCTCCAGCGGGGAAGCCGCTCCAGTGTGATCTTAACCATCCTGATCATCGGGATGTGTTTCACCAACATGATCTTTCTCCCCTCCATGTTTAATGGAATCGGCCAGAGCATAACAAAGCAGATCGTGGATTATGAGGTATCAAATGTCCTCGTCACTCCGAAATCGGGTGAGCAGTACGTTCCCGATCTGGACGCAACGCTCGATCTGATCAACGGTATGCCCGGGGTACAGCGGGCAGCTCCCCAGTATTCGAAGGGATCAACCTTCAAGTACCGGGAGCGGGTTCTCGGGGTATCCGTGCGGGCCATACAGCCTACGGATGAGAAAGAAGTATCCCCGCTGTATTCCCGGATGGTTGCCGGCAGTTATCTCGGCGAAGCAGATACGGGAGAAGCGATCATCGGAAAACCCTTAGCCGGCGATTCATCTGTCAAACAGGACGATGAATTCCAGGCATCGCTGGGCGGTGTCCGGGTCGGGGACTCGATCACCATTGAGTTCAGCAACGGGTACACGAAAGACTACCGGGTAAAGGGTATCTATGCAACCGGCTGGAGTCCGGTAGACAATGCTGCGTATATCACCTGGACTGATATGGAGCAGGTGGAAGGAAAGACGCTGGACAAGGCGGATTCGATCACCGTGAAAGCCAAACCCGGGTATTCCGAGCAGTTCATCAAGAACGAACTTCTCGCCTATGGTGTCGGGGGGACCGGCAAGGTCCAGACAACAGCAGACCTGCTCTCCAAGAGCATGGGAAAGGCGCTCCAGAGTTTTGCCATCATCAACATGGTATCTTTAGTTGTCAGCATCATCATTACGACCGTCGTGCTCTTCATCGTGATTACCATCAAGACCATCAACAGCCGCAAGCAGATTGGGATCTTAAAGGCGATCGGCGTGGATAAGGAAGTTATCATGCATAACTACGGGTTCCAGGTCATCATTCTCGGTGTACTGGGCATCATTCTGGGGATCGTCATCACGCTGGTTCTTGCGGCGTATATGGCAGTGCATCCCATCGTCACACCGGAATGGTCTGCCACCCTGTATATCACTCCCATGGATCTGCTCATCAACTCCATAATCCTGTTCTGTGCCGCGGTTGTGGCCGGGTATGTCCCTGCCTACCAGGTCTCCCGCGAGGATATCCAGACTGCGATGAGGTCCTGATATGATCGAAATCTCAGAATTGCGGAGAATTTACCATATGGGCGATGTCGAAGTCAGGGCACTCGACGGGATAACGCTTGATATTGAAAAGGGCGAGTTCCTCGGTATCATGGGTGCGAGCGGGAGTGGTAAGACCACGCTCCTGCATATGCTCGGACTGCTCGACGAACCCTCATCCGGACAGATTATTATTGACGGGACAGACCTCGGGAAGCTTTCCGATTACGAAAAGACGATGTTCCGGCTCTACAAGCTCGGGTATGTCTTCCAGGACTATGCACTGGTTCCCGATCTGACCGTGATGGAGAATGTCTCCCTCCCGGCCATGCTCCGGAAGGACCGGACCGAGGGCCAGATCCAAGAGGACAGTAAATATATTTTAGAAAAGATGGGGATGTATGATCGCCGCGATCATCTCCCCCGCGAACTCTCCGGTGGTCAGCAGCAGCGTGTCTCGATTGCCCGGGCCATGGTGAACAAGCCGGATATCCTCTTTGCCGATGAACCCTGTGCCAACCTCGATTCCGAAAACTCAAAGCTCGTGCTTGAACTCTTCAAGGAGATCAATGAGGAGATGCAGCAGACCATCGTGATGGTCTCGCACGAGGACTGGCACAAGGCCTATTTCCACCGCATCATAAGGCTCAGGGACGGCAAAGTCATAAGCGACGGGCCAAACGGTTCATAAGCAGTCGGTGAATGCCGTTTCCAGCTCTTTTTTTTGCTCACGGATGAGAGTAATTCTCAGATCCCTGTTGCCATGGACGATATCCGCATAGAAAAGATTGTCCGGTCCCGCCGCCGGACGATTGCACTCATTATCACTCCTGAAGCCCGGCTGATCGTCCGGGCGCCGCTCCGTGCACCGGCCTCAATGATCGATGAATTTATCCGGGAAAAGCGGAGCTGGATCTTAAAGAAGATCGGGGAAATTCAGCAACGGCCGGCAGCAACAGAGCATGCATACGAAGAAGGAGAGACCTTCCTCTATCTCGGGCGTCTCTACCCGATGCATATCTTAGAGGACGGAAAAGGGACGATTGAACGCACCGACCGGTTGTGCGTATGCCGGACACTCCTCCCTGATATCGGGAACCAACTGAAACGCTGGTATATGCAAGAGGCCCGGCGGGAGATCCCGGCCCGGTGCATGTGGTTCTCGATGAGAACAGGCCACGTCCCGACATCGATCCGGATTTCGGATGCCCGGCAGCGCTGGGGATCCTGCAACCACAAAGCGGGGCTTAACTTCAGCTGGCGTCTCATCCAGGCCCCTCCCGAGATAATCGATTACGTGGTTGTTCATGAACTGGTACATATCAGCCAGCCGGATCATTCAAAGAAGTTCTGGGATAAGGTACGGGTGATCATGCCGGACTACGAGCGGCGAAGGAAGTGGCTGATGGAGAATGAGCGGCTGCTGAGGATTTGAACTTCTCGAGATATGGGCAAAGATGATTGATGCCGTATTCTGTTTTTGATGTTGTCTTAATATTCAGACCCCCCTCTTGTGCCACCAGTCCCCCTTGGGGGGACGGGGCACAATTGGGATGGCAACAATACGGTTTTTTTGTTGATCGAACGGGCAGGTATGCTGCCCTCTCCTCTCCCCATGTTCACGAGGATAGTGCATTGAAACCTGTTCCTGCACTATCCCATTGTGCCCCGCCCCCTTGGGGGCTGGTGGCACAAGGGGGGCCAGAATGAAAACTTAGTAACCCGAAAAGCAATTTCTCGCGTAATATCTCACAATAGAAAATCCATCCTTTTCACAACAACGCCCCCGCCGCAATCCCCCCCGCGTACAGCACCATCGCGACATGGAAGCACGGCAGCACTTTCAGCGTTGCATCCGGGGTTTTCTCTTTCAGGATAACCGCATTGGCATAGAGGAGTAATGCGAGTCCTGCAATGATGCCGATCCGGGCAATCCAGCCAAGTCGGGTCATGAATATAATTGCGGTTACGACATGGACTGCGGTAAACCCGGCAATCCAGTACGCCGTCCCGTTCATGCTGAACAGCGTGGGGATGGTGTTCATGCCCCGGACCCGGTCGTTTGCCACGTCGATCAGGTCATTCGCACCGAGATGCGCAAGGGCAAACGGGTAGAAGAACACGAAGTACAGGAGTGCATTCAGGTCAGGAATGCCTAAACACAGGTACCCTGCCACCGGAAACAGGGCCAAATCTGTCCTGCCGATGAGTTGTGCAAACGGAAATTTCTGGTTGCGTTTTTCTTCCTGGTAGAAGATCTCTATCGCAAAACAGTAGATCATCAGGATAAGCACATAGACCGAATGCGGGTAAGGCAGGGTTAAGATAAGGCATGTAGCGATCGCAGCAAGGATAAGAAAAAGCGTAATCGCGTTGCGGGGAGAAACGAGCCCGGCTGGTATCGGTCTTGTGCCAAAGACCCTCCAGTATTTCGTCAGTTTACCGGTCTCGATATCCTTCCGATCATACTCGCGATCAATGTAATCATTCAGCACAAGCCCGGCTTCAAACCCGAAGAACCCAATCAGGGCGACCCGCAGGAGATCAAACCAGGCAAATCCCCCGTACGTAATGGTAGCGAGCAGGTATCCCGAGCAGAAGAGCAGGGGCCAGGCAAACGAGAACTGGAGCCGGGTGAGATCGATATATGCCCGGAGTGTTGCTTTCATTCATTAAAACATGGGAATTTCTTCCAGATACACGCTGCGATCCGGTGCGGGTGAATACGTTCAGGAATCCTTAAAAGTCTCAACCTGCGGCTTATGGTGAACGGATTTTCCACAAAACAGATACTATTATAAAATTTGTGAGGACAAAATGAACATATTATGAGTGACGTAAATGAACCAACAAATGCCTCTGAAATGATGGCGTGCTACACGAGCCTTCTTCCATGGTGGGTTGTACTGGTCTGGGGACTTCTGTCCTTAATCATCGGGATTATGTTCCTGACCACCCCGGGCATAACCACGCTCATCCTGATCACCTTCATTGGGGCGTACTGGCTGGTGGGCGGATTGTTCACCCTCGGCAGTCTCTTTGTTGACAAAACCAGCATGGGGCTGAAGATCTTTCTGGCGATCGTCAATATCCTCGCCGGCATCATCATTCTCGCATACCCGCTCTACAGCACGTTATTCATCCTCGGGTTCTTTGCAATCTTTATTGGTTTCTGGGGATGTTTCATTGGCGCTGCCCACCTGTACCAGGCATTTACTACCAAGGATGCCAGCAACGGTGTGCTGGGAGTAATCAGCCTGATCTTTGGTCTCATTATCCTGATCTTCCCCCTGTTTGCAGCAGAACTCATACCGCTAATCATTGGCGTGTTTGCCCTGATAACCGGTATTGCTGCCGTGTTTGCCGCGTTCCAGGTCAAGAAAATCTCAACATCTCCTGCTCAGGAATAACCCGGTTATTCACCTTCTTTTTTTTACGGGCAGGGCGGACCGGTAAGGTTGGAACCTGCAATCTTCTGCACTACCAGCCATAATTTATCCTCACGACTCCTATAGGAGATGATGGGATCTTTTTTTATCCGGACGGAAACATCATACGATATCCCGGATATCTTCGCCATGCACAACGATGCATTCGCGCAGGATGGGGAAGCCCGTCTTGTCAATGCCCTCAGAAAGGATGGGGATTTTTCAGCGGATCTCTCCCTTGTCGCCGTGCACGATGACCGGATTATCGGGCATGTGTTGTTTCCCCCGATAACAATCGAGTGTTCCGATACCTCGCAGGAGAGCATTCCTGCCCGGGCACTGGCACCGCTTGGCGTGGACCCGGCGTTCCAGTGCCAGGGAGTTGGTGCAGCGCTTCTGGAAGAAGGACTCGATGCCTGCCGTCAGCTCGGGCACCGTGCGGTGATCGTGGTCGGCCATCCGGGGTATTACCCCCGGTTCGGGTTCTCCCGGGCCTGCACATTTGGGATATCAGCCCCGTTCCCCTGCCCGGATGAGGCGTTCATGGCCTTGGAACTGGTGCCCGGTGCACTCGATGGTGTGCACGGGATGGTCCGGTACCCCCCCGCGTTCGATGCGGAAGGCGCCCACAACGGGTAGGAAATACCATACGTGCGTTTTTAATTCAGGTTATGGGGGCGCCACCTAGGTTTGCCCGTGTAAACCAGAGTGGATATACACTACCTCAGACAAGCTCTATCTGGTGACGGGATTGAAAATAAGGAATGGCCGGGTGGGATTTGGCAGTATACTTGCCGGGTTTACCAGCGAGTCGGGCAATCCCACAACAATAGAGCCCCTTGATCCCTCGGAACCGGAACCTGATGTTAAGAAATACACCAATGAGTTCTGGACCTCAAAACAGCGGGCCGCCTCCTCGATCCACGAGATCTCGTACCGGGCCTGTTTCAAACCCCAGCTTCCCCGGTTTTTTATTAATCTCCTGACAAAAAAGGGAGATATCGTCTATGATCCCTTCAGCGGCAGGGGAACTACCGTAATAGAAGCCGGCCTTTCCTGGCGCAACGTGATTGCCAATGATGCAAACCCGTTATCCCGTATCATGACCGAGCCCCGGTTCTTTCCCCCTGAATATGCAGCAATAGAAAAACGGCTCCAGTCCATTCCGCGTGAGACCAGCCCGGCCGATATCGACCTCTCGATGTTCTACCATCCCGATACCGAGAAAGAGATTGTTGCCCTGCGGCAGTACCTGCTGGAGCGACACGGGGCTTGCCGGGACGACATGATTGATCGCTGGATTGCGATGGTTGCAACCAACCGCTTAACCGGGCATTCATCCGGTTTCTTCTCGGTCTACACGCTCCCCCCCAACCAGGCGGTATCGCAAAAGAGCCAGCAGCGGATCAATGTAAAACGCAACCAGGTCCCGGAGTACCGTGATACCCACCGGATCATCCTGAACAAGACAAAAAGCCTGCTGCGCAGTCTTACTCAGGATGAGCAGAAGAACCTGAGCCATGCCGGCAAAAACGCCCGGCTCCTGACCGGGGATTCGCGGAATACCCCGGAAATTCTCAAAAATTCCGTGCAGCTTACCGTTACGTCCCCACCGTTTCTCGATATTGTTCAGTACGGGGATGACAACTGGCTCCGGTGCTGGTTCAATGGTCTTGACGACAAGGAGATCGGGAACCGGATTACCATGGCAAAGACCGTGGCCGGCTGGTCTGAGGTGATGGGAAAGGTGTTTGAGGAGCTCTACCGCATCACCTGCCCGGGGGGATATGTTGCCTTTGAAGTAGGAGAAGTGCGAAAGCGTTCGATCCGCCTCGAAGAGCATGTTGTACCGCTGGGGATTTCAGCGGGATTTACGTGCGAATGTGTGCTGATCAACCAGCAGACCTTTACCAAGACTTCCAATATCTGGGGCGTCGATAACATGGCATCCGGCACCAACACCAACCGGATTGTCATCTTCTCAAAAAATGGTTGAGTGCAGGGTCTCCGGCAGAGACCTGACCTGATGTACGGTGAGGAATTCTTTTTTACACAACTTTTTATTGGTACATGCCGGAATATATCGTATAATGTATGCTGAACCGCAATTATCGATCGGGCAGGGGTTGCCATGAACCGCCACCCCTTGCAGGCGGGGCTCCTGGTATTGTTCTGCCTGGCCCTGCTCACCATCATCACCTGTGTTCCGGTACATGCCGCAGACCCCGTGTCCTCTGCAGATGACCGGGTTTTACCCATAGAACAGGCACACCTCGCATGGATGGCGGAAGTGTCTGATGTGGAGATGGTTGCAGCCATTGCCTATGTAGAAACCCTCTTCGGGAAAGACACCCGCAGCATGACATCGCTCCATACTGATTTCTCGAAAGCCAAATCAGCCATCGGTTCGATCCCGTCCCTTTCGGAACTTGATAACCATACAATCCTGATGCAGGAGACTGCCCGCTCGTTTAACCAGGAGACGATGAACCAGATGTCCTCCCACCAGGGAAAGCCTGCGAACCTGGAGGCACAGATAAGCAAGGCGGTAAATGCCAACCCCTACATAACCATGAAAAAAGATGCCTACTGGGCTGCCCGGAGCACTTACCAGCTGAATGAGTTCGATGCATGGGTCTCCGACACGCAAAATACCTTAAATTCCCTTCAGGCCCAGGGGTATACCGTTTCTGATACCAGCCCTTATCTCGTCCGTTTTTCAAGTTTAAGGCCCGATCTGAAAGCTTCTTTGAATACGAAAGATTTCGACCGGGCCGGGAGCACTGCGGTCATAATCCGGGATCGCTCCTCTGAAATTACCGATCGCATCGCAGCTCTCCAGACCCAGGTTACCACCGATACAACCGCAGATTTCCAGCTTGGTGAAGCAGAACGGGTCATCGCAAGGGCAGACCGGATTAATCCCCAGCTTGTTAAACAGATTCTCGATATCGGCGATGCAGAGCCGGTTCTTTCCAAATTGAAGATCGATGTGAAGCTGGCCCGCGGTGCGCAGAACGGCGGACAGTCAGGTCTTGTCTATAACAAGCTTCAGCTCATCAAAAAAGACTATCGCGACCTTGGTGCGGCATACCGGGATATTGCGGTCAGTGCCAGTCTCGCTCCCGGGATGGCAGATACCCTGATGGCAATGTCGTACTCTCTGAAAGAAACAGCAGACCGGATCGGTGAATCCTGATGACTTCTTCAGCGTGCCGTTTCATAAAATCAGCCGTCTTTCTGATCATCCTCTGCATTCTGTCAGCCGGATGTACTTCCGGAGACACCACACAACCAGCATCTACGACTCCTTCTCCCACCGTAACGTCAGTTTCTTCCAAGTATGCGACAAAAGTGGCCACCCCGGTTCCGACACCCTCACCGACCTCCCTGCCGGATGATGGATCGAAAACCTGCAGCCAGTTGCAGGGAACCGTTGCCGTTCCCGGTCAGGTGTGCCCGGGGACATGGCTGACGGTATCTGACAGTTTCAGCTGCTGCTCAAAGCTCCCCGTAGCCGGAACAACCACAAAACCGCTTGTGACGGTCGACCCCCTCGATCTCCGGATCACCCACAACGATATGTTTGTCGATATCGGGACAGAATAACGGCCCCGTCCCGGCCCGTATCGCTTTTTTGCAGGGCAATTCTCACGCCGTAAAAAGCACGCCTTAAGTATGACCACTGCCAATAGTTATGCATGGTCACCCGTATCAGGCGGTATGCGCAGATAGCAGATGTGCTGGGCCAGTACGGCTTCAGTATCGGGCTTGAAAAGTTATTCCCCGGCAGGGCCCGGTTCCGGCTTCCCTCCTCCGGGAAAGTCCCGGAGACCTCTACCGTCTACGAGAGGATGCGGCTTACATTGGAGGATCTGGGCCCGACTTTTGTAAAATTCGGGCAGATCATGAGCACAAGGACGGAACTGCTTCCCCCTGAGTTGATCGAAGAGCTCAAGAAACTGCAGGACCATGCCAAGCCCATTCCGTTTTCTGAAGTGCGGGCCGTAATCGAAGAGAACTGCTCTGATATTTTTGACTGGTTCTCCGAGATCGATGAGATGCCCGTTGCCTCAGCCTCGATCGGGCAGGTTCACCGTGCGGTCCTCAAAGACGGAACCAAAGTTGCCGTGAAGATCCAGCGCCCGGATATTGGCGAGATCATCGAGACCGATATCGTGATCCTGAAATCCATGGCAGAACGGATCGAGACGATATTTCCCGAAACCCGGATCTATAACCCCACCGGCATGGTGGAGGACTTTGCCCACCAGATCGTAAAGGAACTCGATTACACCCGGGAAGCCCGCAATGTCGAACGGATGGCCCGGAACTTCCGGGACGTTCCCGGGATACGGTTCCCGAAAATTTTCTGGGAGTTTACTTCTTCCCACATGATGGTAATGGAGTTTATCGAGGGTGTCAGGATTGATAACCCCGAAGCCATTACCGAGCTGGGACTGGACCCCCATGAGATCGGAGTCCGGGGATTCCATGCCTATCTCAAGATGATCTTTGAAGACGGCTTCTTCCACGGTGACCCGCACCCGGGCAACCTGTTCGTTACCCCGGAAGGAGACATCGTCTTCCTGGATTTCGGGATTGTGGGGATCCTCCGGCCCGAGAAGCGGCAGAATTTTATCAACCTCCTCTTTGCGCTGGTCACCGATGATATCGAGATGATGCTCCGGTCCCTTGAGGGCTTTGGGATCGTCATTGCTGAAGAAGATCGCGAGGCATTGCGCGACGATCTCTATATCATGATGCACGATTTCGGTGGCGGGGACGAAGTCTCGCAACTGAATTTCCGGCTCGTGGTCACCGAGCTCACTGAATCGATGCGTCGCTACCGGCTCAAAGTGCCCTTGAACCTGATGCTGCTCTTAAAGGTCTTCATGATGGTGCTTGACATCGGCGTCCGGCTGGACCCGAAGTTCAACTTAGGAAAAGAAGTCACTCCCTATCTGATGAAACTTGCCGATACCAACACCCTCTCTGCCGGTTATATCAAGCGGGCATCAACGTCGCTTCTTGATGGTGTCGACGCCCTGCTGGATATGCCCCGGAACCTCAACCTGATGCTGCGGCGTTTGTCTACGGGGACGTTCAAGCTCGAGATCGTGGACACCGATATCCAGAAACTCCAGATGTCACTCGATAAGGCGAGCGACAAGCTGATGATCGGCATGGTTGTGGCCTCCCTGGTGGTGGGATCTTCTCTGGTTCTCCAGTCCTCTTCGTTTGTACTGCCCAAGGAGGTCTCATGGATTGCAATCCTG
Organism: Methanomicrobiales archaeon HGW-Methanomicrobiales-1; assembly: GCA_002839675.1. NCBI lineage: Archaea > Methanobacteriati > Methanobacteriota > Methanomicrobia > Methanomicrobiales > Methanomicrobiales archaeon HGW-Methanomicrobiales-1. The sequence continues at coordinate 13,806 of PGYM01000005.1, forward strand.
GGATATACTGCCGCAGTGCTGGTCGGGTTCTATGCCATCTACCATGTCATCTTCTTGAAATTCCGCATGGACCGGTAACCGGCCGGCTACTCTTCTTTTTTTAAGATAACCCGGACAATATCCCACGCTTTTATTTTTTCTGCAAGGGTATACCGGGTGTTGGCCGGGCTCGTTGATGGCAGGATTGTGCTCCCGACTGCCGGTGCAGGGTTTTTGCGATGATAATATCTGCCTGCTGCTGTGCCATTCAGGACGATGAGCTGTACCGTGGGGTGGGTGGCAAGAAACCCGCCAATGTCGTTGACGACCGGTTCTTTGATCTTTTCATCTGCACTTCCTTTTCGGCTGCAGGAGCAGACCACATCCCAGAGTGCGATATGGTGCCCGGTAAGGAGAGCCACCCGGTCCCGGTACGGGAGCCGGTGATCGATTTCGAACAGTGATTCCATGATCTTCCAGAAATGGTTCTGCGGGTTCCCGTAATACTCGGTGTGGCGGAGGGATTGTATGCTGGGAAAACTGCCCAGGATCAGCACGCGGGGAGTGTCTCCGGTCTCCGGCTGAAAACCGGTCGATGCTGCAGGGTGGGGAGATATCGTCTGCATTTTCAGCCTGTCCGTATCGGATGCAACGGGAAAAAAGGGTAACGGGAAATCCTGTATCCGTTCAGGGTTCCTTGAAATACAGGTTGCAGTGGCAATGCCCCTGTTTTGCGACTTCTTCTTTATGGTATACGCAGGGACATTCAATGGCCCGGTCCTTCTCCTCATCCCCGCTCCGGATGCGGCAGGGGCAGTAGGGCCGGCCGAACTTTGTCTTATTGCGCACCAGCCCCTTGATCACGGTCATGAGCTGTTTCTCATCGGTATTGAGGGTCCAGCCGTGCTTATGTGCATAGCCTTTTGCCCATTTGAGCATATCAGCCTGCTCTGCGCTTTCTTCTGTCATAGTATCCTGCCGTATTCTCCTGATATATCGATAGTTTATGTATGTGAGACGTTAGTCTTTGCGTTCAGTGAACCGTCCTTTCGGATCACCGGGTGATTTTCCTCCCTGTCTCCGGACGGGGTTGAACCCGGGAAAAAGGATGGAATTTTTTATCGCTTCTTTGCGGATTTGGTGATCCGCTGTGCCACCCGGTTGTAGGTAGCCATCACGTCACCTTTCTCAAAGCGGTACACGTCCTTGTCCAGCGACTCTCCGCTCTTTTTGTCCCAGAGCCGCATGGAGTCCATGCTGATCTCATCGCCAAGGAAGATTGTTTTTCCCTGCCTGCCGAACTCGATCTTGAAGTCCACAAGCGTGATTCCCTGTTTTGCGAGGAAGGAAAAGAGCAGCCGGTTCACTTCCAGGGCAGCCTTTTTGATCTTTTTGAGTTCTGCCGGCGTGGCGAGTTTGAGGGCAACAATCAGTTCGTCATTGAGCATGGGGTCATGCCGTGAATCGTCCTTGTAATCGATCACGATGATCGGAGGATCCAGTTTTGTCCCCTCTTTGAACGGGTAATTCCGCACAATGGAGCCGGCAGCGATGTTGCGTACGATCACTTCGAGCGGGATCATCTCGAGTTCGCGCACCACCATGTGGCGGGCATCGATCATGGAGACGAAATGGGTCTTTACCCCGTTCTTTTCGAGATAGTCAAAGAAGAACGCCGAGACTTCGGCATTGTAACTGCCCTTGTTCCTGAGCACATCTTTCTTTCCGCCGTCAAACGCGGTGATATCGTCACGGAACTCAACAATGAGTTTTCCATCTTCATCGGTACGATACACCGATTTTGCCTTGCCGGCATAGAGGAGTTTTTTCTGCTTCACGGTCAACTGCTCCTTGTCTTTATTGTTTGTTCGAGCCGGTTTATTAGGGGTTGCAAGCCGGGAGGGGACCAGCCCTGCTCAATATACTGCGGGTAGATGCAGAGCCGTTCCTTAAGTTCTGCCGTGCCGGCAATGATTTTGAGTTCTTCCATCGCCGGCCACGGGTGTTCGGGGTTCACGTAATCGATGGTGAGCGGTGAGACGCCCCCGAGGTCATCCACCCCGCACGGGATGAGTGACGTGGCATCGATCAGGTTGGGGGGGATCTGGATGGCGATGTCTTTGGGCAGGATGTCGCGTGCCATCCGGATCGTTGTGCAGATCTCATCGGTTGTTGGCACGGGACGGTCCGCCATAGGAGTGCCGGGTTTCGGGCAGAAGTTCTGGATGATGATCTCCTGGATATGCTTATGGCGCCGGTGAATGTCGCGGATAGCGTAAAGGGATTCTTCCCGGTCCGCCATGGTTTCGCCAATACCGAGAAGGAGACCGGTGGTGAACGGGATTTTGAGTTTACCGGCATCTTCAATCATCGCGAGCCGGACCTCCGGCTCCTTGCCCTTTGATGTTGCATGTGCCGGGATTCGTGCCGTGGTTTCGAGCATGAGTCCCATGCTGGCATTCACCGCACGCAGGCGCTCCATCTCATCGTATGTGAGTATACCGGCATTCGTGTGCGGCAGGACCCCGTATTCGATGCTCTTCCTGCACATCGCCTCGCAGTAATCGAGAATAGTTGCATAGCCCAGGGGTTTGAGGTACTGCATGAACCCGGGTTCCTCTTCCGGGTGCTCGCCAAAGGTGAACAGGGCTTCAGTACATCCCATTGCAGCGCCATGCCGGAGGGTCTTTTCCACCTCATCTTTTTCCATAAGGCACCCGTCCCTGACGGGAGTCCGGAAACAACAGTACCCGCACCGGTTCCGACAGACGGTGGTTAAGGGTAAAAAAACGTTTTTTGAAAAGGTGATGACCCGGTGCTGCATAGACTTTATGTTCTCCTTACGAGCTATTGAAAGTTAATGCAATGTGCCGTTAAACTGTAGGCCGGAAAGACGAAGAAACCGTAAACATAAATTACTGCACAGTTCATAGATGTCAACAGCATCAGCCAATTTATCTCAATATTATCGGAGCGGGGATGTCGGAACACGGTAACAAAAATGGAGTGCAAAAAAATGCGGCTGAACCTGATAGTGGCAACAGCCCCCGCGCTGAACCGGCAGAAGCAGAACTGAAACGGGCACTGGAGTTTGCGGAAAAGAAACTCCAGATTGTCGGGACTGTGACCCGGCATGATGTACTGAACCAGATGACGGCACTGGTCGGGTATAATGAACTGCTGGAGATGATGGTTGAAGATCCGAAACAGCGGTCATATCTGGAAAAGGAGAAGCAGGCAATCGATAAGATCCGCCGCCAGTTCCGGTTTGCCAAGGATTACCAGATGATCGGCGTTGAACCCCCCCGGTGGCAGTTGTTAAAAAACGTGTTCCACCGTGCGGTAGAAGAAGTTGATCTGAAAGGGATCCGGATTGTGGACCAGACCGGAGGTGCATCGGTGCAGGCCGATCCCCTTTTTGAAAAAGTCTTTACAAACCTGTTCGAAAACGCCCTGCGTCACAGTTCTGCAACTTCTATACAGATTTCCGTGGTCCGAAAGGATGCAGAAATCGTACTGGTTGTCGAAGATGACGGGAAGGGTATTGCTCTCGAGGATAAGACGAAAATATTCGAGCGTGGTTATGGAAAGGGAACCGGCTGGGGTCTCTTCCTTGCCATGGAGATCCTGATGTTCAACCATATGGCGATACAAGAGACCGGGGAACCCGGAAAAGGCACCCGGTTCGAGATCCGTATCCCGCAGGACCATTTCCGGCTCGAAGGCGGGGAACCGGAGGTACCGTAACCCCGGTAAAATTAAAAAAAGAAAAGAAAAGATAACTATTCCTGCATTACATCCGATTCCTGCATTTTTTCGAGTTCTTCTTCATTTACTGCTATGTAGACATCGATCTCCTTGTTCTCCGGGCGGGTGAACCGGGCATCGAACTGCTCGAAATCGCAGGTATAGGCACGGGGAAGTTTAGATCCCCAGACCGACATCCAGACTTCAAGGAGCGCATCCGGCATGGGACCGGCTGCCTTGAAGAGCGCATAGGTCTGGGCAGGAATCCGGGTAACCGCGAGCCCTTCAGGGATACTGTCGGCCTTTGATACTTCACTTCCTATCAGGTAGGAATATTCCCCGGTCCAGTCACTGTCATATTCAGAATATACGGAAAAAAAAGCCGGCGTCTTGGTGCGGTTGGTGATCTTTGCAGCCATGTTCTGGGTCAGAAATTCCTGCCAGCAGGCAGGAATATCGGCTACACTCCGGCCGTCTGCATTTGAAGTCCGGCGTTTAATGCCCATAATGATCCGTGCGGGCAGTTTCTTTACCGTAAATCCAGGTACATCCATTCCGGAATTATCAGCAGCCGGGATGTTAAACCTGCGGAATTTTTTCGCTCTGCAAAATCATATCAGCATCTTTTTTTCCCTGCCCCGCGTACATCGGTAAGAAAATGTGCCCGCACGCTCTTATCCCGTATAAGCCCGTAAACCCGAAGACCCGCCTGTCCACTATCCTCAATCAGGAAGAACGGGAAGCATTTGCCCGTGCCATGCTGCAGGATGTCATCACCAGTATCATTGATGCGAACTGCACTCCTGTCATCGTCAGCACTGAGCTCTATGAAAGCGAGGACGTCCAGATCACGATACCTGATGCCGATCTGAACAGTTCTCTTAACCAGGTAATTCCGGATTGTGAAGGCCCGATTCTCATCCTCATGGCGGATCTGCCTCTAGCGGATCGTGCCTCCATCCTGCGGGTCACCGGTACAGCGAGCGATATGGCGATAGTGCCCGGGCGTGGCGGGGGCACGAATGTGATCTATATCAAGGACACCAAGCGCTTCCATGTCGATTACTATGGGATGAGTTTCTTAAAACACATGAAGATCGCAGAGGAAGCGGGCCTCTCGGTCGAAGTGATCGACTCGTTCCGGCTTCACACGGACATCGATGAGAAAGAGGATCTGGCGGAGCTGCTGATCCACGGTACCGGCAAGAGCCGGGCGTACCTTGAAGGGCTGGGTATTACGTTAGTTGTCGAGAAGGGCCGGGTCGGTGTTGACCGGAAGCGATAGTCTTATCCAGCCTCCCGGCAAAAATTTCCTGCAATGAACGGGCAGTCCGGACTATCGTTAATCGAACTCCTTCATGGTCCGGAACCGGATGTCAACCGGATTATCAATACTTTTGTCACCCGGTTCAATGCTGCGTATGGCATCACGGGTGCTGACCGGTGGGATATCACCAAAGAAGACTGGCAGCGGTACGAGTTCCTTGGGGACCGGGTCCTTAACCTTATTGTCGCGCAGTCGCTGTTTACCCAGCGGGATGCGATGCTGAACGAAGGAGAGATGACCAAGATCTTAAGCAGCATCGTCTCCAACCGGGCCCTGGATGCCCTGACCCGCCGGCATGAGGAACAGGCCTTTTCCCGGCTGATCCCAAAATCCATCGGCGAACAAGGCACCTATGGGGAAAAGATCACCGGTGGTGCATTCGAGGCATTCATCGGTGCCCTGTACTGCGAAGTCGGGCTGGATGATGTGGCCTTTTTTGTCAACGCGATCATGGAAGATGCGGTTAACAGTTACAACCCGGGCCAGAATGCAAAAGGCATCCTGCAGGAATATTTCCAGAAAACAGACAAATCCGAAGTCCCGGAATACCGGGAGACGATGCGGATGGGCCCTGCGCATAAACCCGTCTTTACCTGCCAGGTTTTTTACCGGAATGATCTCCTGGGTGAGGGAACCGGGACAAGTAAACCGCTGGCAGAACAAGAAGCTGCCCGGCGGGCACTGGAAATGCTTGGGCTGATTCACCGGTGAAAACTACTCCTGATTGTGCATAAACCGTACCAGTGTCCGGTTTTTATTTTGCATGACTTCGTCCAGACAGGATCACTTCTGCGTTAATGGCAGAGACGATACAATACTCCCTGTCGTTTGCGCGGGGGGCCGTTACTTTACAACGAGGACCTTGCAGGTTGCTAATCGTACTACCTGTTCTGCAACACTGCCGAGCAGCAATCGTTCAAAACCGCGTTTTCCCTGGGTCCCGATCACGATAAGATCGATCTGTTTTTCTGTTGCAAACCTCACGATCTCGGCGGCCGGCTTCCCCTCAAGAGTCACGGTTTGCAGGTCTACACCCTCTGCCTTGGTACGGATCCGGTCGAGTGCGGCCTCAGCCTCACGCTGGATCACCGTCCAGGTATCGCGGACAACCCCGACGTCTGCTGATGAGGATTCAAGCACACTGACATCCATCACATATGCTGCAATTACTGTTGAACCGCAGACGCGGCCGATCTGCAGGGCTTCTTCAACAGCCGTCATGTTCTTTTCCGATCCGTCTGTTGCGATCAGGATTTTTTCAAATAATCTGGTTGCCATGTCTGTTTCCCCGTGTATGTCCGTTCTGCATTTATTTTGCCTTTTCTCCGGACCTATTCCTGCGTCTGTGACTTTGCAAACACACCCATGAACAGGCACTCGTCCGCCGCAATCGTATCAATGCCAACCTGATTGCCGATGGGAAGCCCGATGCCCCGGACAATCGCTGCCGGTGTGCATTCGTCTGCTTCGCCCATCACCAGTTCGGCGGCGGACACGATGTTGTCCCCCACCGCCCGTTTCGTTACCTCGAGTTTGCGACCAAAGAGATCGTTCCTGCCCCGGTCGTCGATGACCGCGGTAATCCCGGCACAGCCGATGGCAACCCCGCTGCACCCGAGGCGCATCGCATGTGTCCGGCTGTCTGCGATGATGACACCTACCTTCACGCCATACCTGCCCTCGATCGCAGTTTTGATAGCAAGGGCACTCAGGTCAGGATTTTTGGGAAGGGGCGTTACGCATCCTAAGGGTGCGTTGGAAGCATCGACACCGGCATTGGGTAACAGGGTGCCGGCTTTCATACACAACAAGAAACCGGGAATCCCCCCAACAACCGAATCGCTTTCCCGTAATACAACTTCAGCGGTGCGGGGATCCATCTGGTATTTTTTGCCCAGCTCCACTGCCTTGGGAGAAGGGGTGATGGTGGAGAGATCGATGATGTTTCCCTCAGCGGTTGCAACCGCCGTCTCGGCAAGCACAAGGATATCCCCGTTCCGGATACCCCCGCATTGCCGGTCCGCTGCATCCGCAGCCCGTGCCGCAACTGAGTCCCCGCTGCAGATGATCCCGGTAGAAAGCCCGAACACCTCAAAAGAGGTGTTCACGGCCGCTTCACCATCCGCTCAAAAACTGAGATAAGGTCCCGGGTCTGCGGCACATCGTGCGTCCGGACCAGGGATGCCCCTTTCTGGAGCAGCACCATCGTTACGGCAAGGCTGCCGGCAAGCCGGTCTTCCGGCTCCTTTTTCAGCAGGTTGCCGAGGAAGCTCTTGCGCGAGATTGCGGCAAGGACCGGGTGTCCAAATTCAGAAAAACGCTCATAATTCTGGCAGAGTTCCCAGTCATTGTCGAAGGTACGCAGGGGGTTCCAGTTCCCGACACCCGGGTCGAGTACATAGTTGTCAATCCCCGCAGACTCGCACCGACCGACAACGGTCTGGAGCGTTTTCATGGTTGCATCCATTCCGACCGCATCTCCCGGGTTGTAATTGGCGGCCATCAGGATAGCCGGCAGTCCTGCATCGGCAACCCGTTTGGCATAAGCAGGAGAGGACAGTCCGGAGATATCGTTTGCCGCGTGGATGCCATGCTTGAGACAGACGTCGAGCACCCAAGGGTTCATCGTGTCTACCGAGATGGTGAACCCGGTCCCGTCAAGTTCCTTGAGGGCTGCATCGATGCGGGATGCCTCTTCGGCCCCACTGATCGCCTGTGCATTGGGGGCCGTGCTACGGGCACCGAGATCGATAAGATCGGCGCCCTGCTCGATCATCTCCACGGCTTTTTTGTGGACCTCGTTGGTGGGGATGTAGGAATCGTGATAAAAGGATTCATAACTGCAGTTGATGACTCCCATCAGCCTGACGGGAGCATCGCCGCCAATAGCGAGCTTGTTTATCACACATTGTTGCATGACTTCACCTTTGCCGCCCGGTACGTATTTTCCATCAGGGTGGCGATCGTCATCGGGCCAACACCCCCGGGAACCGGGGTGATGGCGGATGCAATTTCACTCACCTTTGCATAATCCACGTCGCCGACCAGTTTGCCGTCCAGCTGGTTGATCCCTACATCGATGACAACGGCACCCGGCTTTACCATTTCCGGCTGGATGAAGTGGGCTTTGCCAATCGCAGAAACAAGAATATCGGCCCTTTTGAGTTCTTCAGCCAGATCCTTTGTCTTACTGTGGCAGATCGTTACCGTTGCATCGGCATTGAGCAGTAAGGCCGCCATGGGGCGTCCCACATCGATGCTGCGCCCGACAACGACCGCACGTGATCCTGCGATTGGAATCTTGTATTCTTTCAGCAGGGTCATAATCCCGGTGGGGGTGCACGAGGTGAACCGGGGCTTTCCCGAGAAGAGGAGCCCCATGTTCTCCGGGTGGTACCCGTCCACATCTTTCTGCGGGCTTATCGCATCGATCACGCGTTCTGCATCCACCTGTTTCGGGAGGGGGAGCTGAACGAGGATCCCGTCAATATCGGGGTCTTTGTTCAGCCGCTGGACCGATTCCAGTACTTTTTCCGTAGTTGCATCGGCAGGGAGTTCAATGCCCACCGATCCGATGCCCACCTGCTCGCAGGCACGGTGCTTCATCCGCACATACATCTGCGATGCGGGGTCGCTGCCGACAATCACCGTGGCAAGGCGGGGATAGAGCCCGGAATCCTCGATCTCCTCTTTGAGGAGTTCAAGTCGCATCGCCGAGCACTTCTTTCCATCAAGGATTATGACCATAATGATTCCTGAAAAATATGGGTGAATTATTCCGGATAAATGGGGAATTGTTTGGACATGGTTTCGACTTTTGCATGCACATCCTTGATCGCGGCTTCATTCTGGACATCCTTGACAATGATGGCGATCCAGTTGCCGATGTTGCGCATCTCTGCCTCTTTCATGCCGCGTGAAGTGACGGCGGGGGTGCCGACACGAAGACCGCTGGTGACAAACGGGCTCTTGGTCTCGTTCGGGATCGTGTTCTTGTTCACCGTTATGCCGGCTTTTCCGAGTGCGACTTCTGCTTCAAGACCGGTGATACCCTGTGCGGTCAGGTCAAGGAGCATCAGGTGGTTGTCGGTACCACCGGAGACGAGCCGGAGGCCGTTGTTCATCAAGGTCTCTGCAAGCACCTTTGCGTTCTTAACTACCTGCTGGCTGTAGACTTTGAACGATGGCTTGAGGGCTTCTTCGAAACAGACTGCCTTTGCCGTAATCGTGTGCATAAGGGGGCCGCCCTGCATGCCGGGGAAGATTGCCTTGTCGATGGCCGGGCCGTATTCACTGTTGCACATGATCGCGCCGCCACGGGGTCCTCTGAGGGTCTTGTGGGTGGTGGTGGTCGTGAAGTTTACGACGCCGACTGAGTTCGGGTGGACACCCGTTGCGCACAGCCCGGCGATATGGGCAATATCGGCCATACAGTACGCGCCTACGTCGTCTGCAATCGACTGGAATGCCTTGAAGTCGATGGTACGGGGGTACGCGGATGCACCGCAGACCAGCATCTTGGGCTTCTCCTTCTTGGCCAGTTCCTCGACTGCGCCGTAATCGATCATCTCGGTCTTCGGGTCAACGCCGTACTGGGCAACCTTGTAAAACTTGCCCGTGAAACTGACCGGTGAGCCATGGGACAGGTGACCGCCCTGCTGGAGCTTCATGCTCATCAGGGTATCTCCCAGGTTCATGAACGCAAAATAAACCGCCATGTTTGCCTGGGTGCCGGAGTGGGGCTGTACATTGGCATGCTCTGCCCCGAACAGTTTCTTCAACCGGTCACGGGCGAGGTTCTCTGCCATATCGTGGAACTCACAACCGCCGTAATACCGTTTCCCGGGGTAACCTTCGGCATACTTGTTGGTCATGATCGACCCCATAGCTTCAAGTACCGCGTGGGAGACGAGATTTTCAGACGCAATGAGCTCAAGGCCATTGGTCTGGCGCAGTCGTTCTTTCTCGATAATATCTGCTATTTCTGGATCAGTTTTAGACAGATAAGACATATGCACTAAGGTTCGTCTGGATCAGGTAATACCTTTTCTTAAGTATCCAGTACCGGAATAATGCGGCCCCGGTCCTGAAACGATACCCACACAATGCCCGCAAACGGTTACCTGTCGTTGTTTTGTAAAAAACAAAGGAAATCACACCCGGTTTTGTTAACTGTCCGTACAGGGTGTAATACCGGAAAATGGGGTGCAGGCAGAACGATACGCAAAATTCCCGACATTTTAGCCATAATAGAGCGCAAACCTTTTTTCCTAAACAGGCGATCATTAGTATTATTATTAAGGTATGCGCCGCACCTGTACAGTAAGAACCTCTGCTGGTGCTGATGTATGCAGAGATCTAGCATCCTAAAGCATGGACAAGAACAGGAGTGACTGAAAACAATGTTGGAAAATTCAGGAATCGGGGCTGCGACTGAGGACCGGATTGCGGCACTGGAAAAGAAGATGAGAGAGATGGAAGCACTGGTTAAGGGCCTTACCCAGGAGCTGCTGGACCTCAAGTCGATCGCTATGAAGATGTCCAAGCAGACCGACGAACGCAGGTTGCAGGAACTCAAGCGTGGCCCGACTGTTGTCCAGAATCAGTCTTCACCATCAGCAGAGGCCGGAAGTGTATCTTCCAGCGGCAGTACCGTCGTCATGCGGAAAGGCGCACGCCAGCCCGATGTGCCAGAAGCACCTCCGGAGCCGATCATGGACCTGATCATGCAGCAGGACGGGACCATGAAACTCGAACCCCGCCGTGGCGATAAGGATTACATTGTTGCCCGTGCCGGCTATGGCCAGAAGAAAGGCGCAGCAGGCAAGCCCAAACAGGCTGACCTGATCTATGCTGCCGAAGATGAAAAGAAGGATCCTGCAAAGAAGTAAGGAGCCGGATCTTTGCATATCACAGAACTCGAAATAGATAATTTCAAGTCTTTTTCCAAAAAGACAAAAATCCCTTTTTTGGAAGGGTTCACGGTGATATCCGGGCCTAACGGGTCCGGCAAAAGCAACATCATTGATTCCATTCTTTTTGTCCTGGCACTTTCGAGTTCCCGCAATCTCCGTGCCGAGAAGCTCACGGATTTAATCAACTTAAACTCCGGGCGCAACATTGCAGAAGTTGCCCTCCAGTTCTCCGATGGCACGAAGATCCGCCGGCGGATCAAGCGGACCGGTAACGGGTATTACAGCTATAACTACCTCAATGACCGGCTCTGCAAACAGAGTGATATTGTCGAACATCTCGCAAAGCACGGGATCAAACCTCACGGCTACAACGTGGTGATGCAGGGCGATGTGACCCGCATCATGGAGATGAGCGATTTCGAGCGGCGCAAGATCATCGATGAGATCGCCGGGGTCTCCGAGTTCGATACCAAGAAACAACAGGCCCTCTCGGAGCTCGACATCGTCCGCGAGCGGATCGAACGCGAGGAGCTCCTGCTCATCGAACTGGGCAAGCGGGCAAATGAACTCAGGCGCGAACGCGAGCATGCCCTCGAGTACCAGAAATGGCAGAAGGATCTCTCGTATTTCCAGAACTGCCGGGCCGTTGCCCAGCTGCATGACCGGGAAAAGGAACTCAACTCTCTCCTCCGCTCTACAGAAGAGCACAAGATCCACCTGACCCGGATCGCGTCTGACCGGAGCATCGAGGAGAACGAGCTTGCGTACCTCAAGGCGGACTTAAAGGATATCGACGACCTGATCAACAAGAAGAGCGGGTCGGACTATCTCAAGCTGATCGCAGAACTCGAAGAAGCCAAGAGCGGAATCAAGCTTGCCGAGCAGACGATTGTCCGGCTCCGGAAGGAGAAGGAAACCAATCTTGAGGCGATCAACCGCACGTACATGGATACGAAACGGGCCGAGGCGCGGGTTGCCGAATGTACCGACCTGATCCGTTCACTCACCATCGATCGCACGAACGTTGCCATGGAAGTGGCGACCTTCCGGGCCCAGCTGGAAAAAACCGAGACCGAGTTAAAGGCGCATTCCGAAGATACCGAAGGCTCGCGGGAGAAACTGTTCACGCTCCTCAAGGAGAGCGAGGAGAAGAAGGCGCAGCGTTCCGGCATCCTGCACCAGCAGGACATGCTCATCGAGAAGAGCCGGATGCGCACCACCGAGCTGGAACGCTTAACCCTTCTCTTAAAACAACTCGATGAGGAATATACTGCCAAGCAGGCCCAGCTGACCGACAGCGAGAAGAGTGTCGGGGACCTTGCGGCAGAGAAGAAGGAGCTCGACCGCAATCTTTCGGAACTCGAAGGCTCGATGTTTGCCCAGCGTTCTACGCTCGAACGGCTGAAAAATGAGATACGGTCTGCCGAACAGGACGCGTTCCGGCTGGAGGCTGCCCAGCAGGCCCGGGGGGAATCGGGCGGCAAGGCCCTCGAAGCGATCAAGGCAATGGAAGGGATTCACGGCACCATTGCGGACCTCGGCAAAGCACCCCCCGAGTACTCGATGGCGCTCAATATTGCCGCGGGCAACAAGCTCCAGTTCGTGGTCTGCGATGATGACCAGATTGCGGCAGATGCCATCCGGTACCTCAAGGAGGAGCGGCTCGGGCGGGCCACGTTCCTTCCGCTCAATAAATTAAAACCGCCCCAGCTCCCGCCACTCAAGGAGCCGGGCGTGATCGATTATGCAGTAAACCTGATCGATTACGACCCGAAATATGACCGGGCATTTGCGGTTGCGCTGGGTGGCACCGTTGTCGTCGATACCCTTGACCGGGCCCGGAAACTCATTGGCAAGTTCCGCATGGTCACGCTCGAGGGTGAAATCCTTGAAAAGAGCGGGGCGATGACCGGCGGGTCGGCAAAGAAGCAGGCCATCCGGGGTTTCGGTGCCGCAGTGGACGATGAGATCATGCGGGTTCGGTCGCACCTTGGCGAGCTGATGGGTGAAGCAGCGACCCTGGAAGCCGGCGTCAAGCGACTCACCGAAGAGGTGGATGCCCGGCGTACAACAAGGAACGAGATCGACCAGAAAGTTGCCCGCTTCGGCATGTTCACCGAGGAGTTCTCGCGCCGGTTCGAGGCGATTACGGTCGAGAAGCAGACCATTGAAGCCGCTGTAGCCCGGCAGGCAGAAGAGACCCGGAATGGCGGTGCAGAACTAGCCTCGCTCGAAGGCGAGCTGGACAAGACAACCGATGAGATCAATGCGATCACGGTCCGGATTGACGAGATCAAGAAACGCCTCGACGATACCAACATTCCGGCTCTCACCGAGCAGATGGAGCGGAAGCGCAAGGAGATCGAGGAAGCGGAACGCCGGCTCCGGAATAAGGATGGCGACATCAACGATGCCCAGCGCGAACGCCAGCACTTCAATGCCCGCCTGGTCGAACTGGGTGAAGACCGGGCCCGGCAGGACGAGCGCAACCGCCAGATCGATACCGACATCGCGGGCTCCAATGATCAGATCGTCATCCACAAGTCCCAGATTGCCGCCCTCGAAGAGCGGCAGAAGGAGTTCTCCGTGGTTCTTGACGAGCTCCGCACCAAGCGGGGCGAGGCCTCGCAGCATATCCAGGACTCGGAACTCAAACTCATGAAGTTCGATGCCGACAAGGAGCGGATCACCATCCAGCTGGGGGCAATCGATGAGCGTGCCAAAACCCTTGGCATTGAAGTCGAGATGCTCAGGCAGCAGGTGGGAGATATGGACATCTCTCTTTCCCTAAAGGAAATCGAAGGGAAAATTGCCGAAGCTGACGGCGCCCTTAGGAAGATCGGCGCCGTCAACATGCTCGCGATCGAGGAGTATGAGAAAGTGGAGCGACAGGTGGGCGAACGAACGGAGCGAAAGGAAACCCTGTCGAGCGAGCGGACGAGCCTGATCGAACGGATCGAGATGTTCGAGCAGATGAAATTCGAAGCCTTCACTGCCGCCTTCAAGGCAATCGACACCAACTTCCGGGAGATCTTTGCCCGCCTCACCAGCGGGAGCGGGAATCTCGTGCTGGAAAACGAAGAGGATCCGTTTGCCGGCGGGATGACGTTTGCCGTCAAGCCTAGGGACAAGAAAGTCCACCTGCTCTCGTCCCTTTCCGGCGGGGAAAAGTCCCTGACCACGCTGGCGTTCATCTTCTCCATCCAGCGGTACATCCCCGCCCCGTTCTATGCTTTCGATGAAGTGGATATGTCCCTCGATGGTTCGAACGTGGAACGGATCTCATCGATGGTTACCGAACTTGCGCCCAACTCGCAGTTCGTTATCGTCTCGCTGCGCAAGCCGATGATCGATGCTGCACAGCGGATCATGGGAGTCACGCTGCGGTCCGACAAGAGCACGCTGGTCACCGGGGTCAAGGCACATGGCGGCGCCTGAGGGTTCCGGCCTCCCGCCGGATGTGGAACAGGCCCCTTCAGACCCCACACCGGTCACTTCAGGTAAGAATGTGGCGGATGTACCTGCGGATGGGGCGAAGAACCCGGAAGATAAGCAAAATACGGACAGGGAAGATCCCACAAGCGGGGTTGCCGAAACCTTGGAAGACGCCCCGCTGGTAACTGAATCAGAGAATGGCGGAGCACTGGAAGACCCGATCGAGATCCTGGTCGGGCTTGCCGAGCGGGGAGAGATCGATCCCTGGAACATCAATATCATCGAAGTGACCGACCGTTTCCTCAAGGAGCTTGAGCGGCGGCGGGAACTCAATCTCAAGCTCTCGGGACGCACCCTCTTTTACGCAGCCACGCTCCTGCGCATGAAGTCCGAGCAGCTGGAGATCCTTGCAGCCCCGGAGGATGAGGAGAGCGAGGATGACGATGGCTCGTTCGGAGAAGACTATGACGGGATGCCGGACGGGGAGATCGAATACACCGGACGGCTGGGAATCATCGAGCGGCTCGAACACGAGATCCAGCGCAGGCTCGATCGCAAGAATATGCGGAAGAGCCCGATCACGCTCTTCGAGCTGATCACCGAGCTCAAGAATATCGAGAAAGAAGAACGGCGACGCCGGCGGATGGCAGCGGACCCGAGCGAGGCCTTCCTCATCGATGCCGATGACGTGGTCAGCATTGCCCATGACGAAGGCTACCAGGCATCCTCATCGGTAGTCCTGGAGGAGTGCCTTTCCCTCCTTGAGATTGATGGCGAGATGACGCTTGCCGAGCTCTGCGAGAAACTGGGATGGGGCATGCCGGAAGTGTATATCCCGCTGTTGTTCCTGGCACATGAGGGGCGGTGCCAGCTCCGGCAGGAGGAGTTTTTTGGGGATATCTGGGTGCAGCTGTGCCGGGTGGAAGAAGAAGAGCTCGTTTCCGGCTCCGGTTCTGAGTGAATTTCCGGATTAATTGTTTCTGTTTTGATATGCCGGACCGCAGCAATCAACCCGACCGGTTTTTATACTAACCGGCGACACTCTCCTTTATCATGTCCACTCATTACCGAACTCTCGTAGTTGCCGGCCTGATCCTGGCCTGCCTCATCCTGGGCATTGTACCGGCTGCTGCAGAATCTTCGCAGTACCGCATCTACTCGGACCCGCCTGGTGCCAGTTTCTGTGTCGATTACCATTGCGGTTATACCACACCCGATGATTTCCCGGTACTGGGCAATACCTGGCATACCATCACTGTATCCATGCCCGGTTTCCAGACCTGGAGCACCTACGATGGTGTCGGGGATAGCGGCACTGAAGTAATCAACGCCCTCCTGGTATCAAACCCCGACTCGTACGGGTGGCTTGATCTCAACCCCTTCGAGGCGGACATCTATATCGATGGCATCTACTACGGGAATGGTAAACAGATCATCCCCCTCTCCCCGGGAAGCCACACGCTCCTGCTCAAGAAGGTCGGCTATTATGATTCCACAACCCCGCTTTCCATAACTGCCGGGGAGACCTTCCCCACCGCCATAGGCATGGTGCCCTATACACAGTCGCCGGCCTACGGTGATCTCCAGGTCCAGTCCGTTCCCCCCGGAGCCGCGGTATACGTGAACGAGAATTACCAGGGAATCACGTACCCGGGCGATCCTGTCTATGTCACCCAGCTTGCACCGGGCACCTACAATGTCAGGCTCGTGATGCAGGATTACCAGCCCTTTACCCAGACCATCGTAGTCCTGCCGGGCATCACCGGCCAGATCACTGCTGCTATGGCACCCGAGCTGCCCCCGGCTCCCGATACCACCGGCCAGCTGTTCGTGGGTTCCACCCCCTCGGGAGCTGGCATCTACCTTGACAACAAGTACAGCGGAGTAACACCCATGGTGCTGGCTGACATTCCTGCGGGAAGCCATACCCTCGCGCTCCGGCAGGCCGGGTACGCGGAATGGACATCGGCAGTGACGGTTACCGGGGGAAGTTATACGGAGATATCCGGGACTCTTGTTCCCTCAACAATACCCACAAAACCTGTACCGCAGCCGACACCGGCCGGGCTCATGGTAGTTATCCCTCTGGCAGGTATCGGGATCTGCGGTTTTTTCGTGCTCATGAGTAAGAAGGAGTAACGGGATTTTTTTAAAAATTCTGATAAGGAGATTTCCCATAGTATTGCGGGATTCTCATTGCGGTTACGGCATTTCTTCCCGGAATTATTCCAGTGCCGGCACGTTGTCCGTCCACATCTCGACCTTCTTTTTAATCGTATCATCAGTATAGGATGACACCGTTACCCGGTCCCGGGCAAGACTCAGGAAATATAACTCGCCGTTCGGATCATGGCATTTCAGGATCACAGAGAAATGGTCGGCATCGGGGAGATGCTGGGGCTTTCCGCGATGGGCAGCGATGTTAGCCATATTGGAGATAACCGCAGCGATGCCCAACTGGTAGCCTTCGACCGAGTCGTACGTTTCATGCCCTACCCCAACCCGCTTCTGCATCGCATCTTCATACACGAACTTCGCGGTGTACTGCTCGCGGACTTTCCCGACCGGGGGATTGTTCTTTCTCTTCACCCAGTAGGACGTGCATCCGAGTGGGTTCGTCATGATGAGCGATTTGATGACCGCGTTGAATGCCGTGATATCCGGGAAAGGACTCTTCAGGATATGCATCGCGCTCTTTGTTCCGGGTTTCTGGCGGAAGTGTCTCATAGTTCTTCACCGGGTTCCTGCCAAGTCTCGCCCGCTTTGCTCTCCCGGGAAAATTCTGACCCGGCTGATTGTGAGTGGAGAGTAAAAGCAGGTCGACTCAAGTCTATATCTGGTGGATTTGCGATGAGTCGATAAATTCCTGTTGGTCAATTGCACGGGAGCATTGGGGGGTCAGTGAGGGACAGGCTTAAGGAAATTTCACGATCCCCTGTTGGTAGTTTCCCGTATAAGTTGTCTACCTCTCCATCGTTGAATAACTGATGTTTGTTCATGGAAAAGTTATTTCGTCCGTTCGACCGGATCACCATAATTGCATTTGTCCCTCACTGACCCCCCTCACCCCCTCCCCTGTCTGACTGCTATTTTTGCTGGAAAGTTGGTGCATTTTGCGATGATAAATGGGAAGAACGATCTCAATCGCAATGGTATTGTTGCTGATGGGGGGGTCAGTGAGGGACATTTTGATAGCTGTGACCAGCAGCCAATTATTTTTGCACTTCATTGGTCAGACTTCGCCAAACTTCGGGACGACTCCCCTCAGTTGGCAGGAATTCTGCTCCTTGCTACTAAAGAACGGTAAAAAAAGTTGAATCAGGTGCCCACAGCCGCTACCGTGGAATAACTCTGCGGGAAAAACGTCACCGCTATCATATTCCGGAGCCCGTTCTCAAGAGGCAGGATCACAAGTTCCAGCATACCACCGATCACGAGTGACCCAATCACGGCCCAGAACAGCGCCACCATCACCGAAGTAATAAGCGGTTTTTTTGTCAGGGCCTGGATCCCGTATCCCGCGATGAAGACTGTAAAAATAATGCCTGCAAGGACAAATGCGAGTGCCACGTATTGGGAAAGTATCCCGGGGATAAGCCGGGGAACCTGCACAAAGGCAAGCACAGTACCGAGGAACAATGGCACTGGTAGGCTGTATGCACAGATGGTGAACGCTGGATTCCAGGACCGGATACCGGTTATCAGCCACAGGCAGAGCGCAAGGATGATTGTCGATATTCCCAGGAACAAAATCGCATAAACGGTGCGCTCGATTGGCGCGATAATGAGGACAGAGGGGCTGAAAATAATGCCCAGTACATCTGCAAATCCTGGTTTGAATACCGCAGGGGGGCCAAACAGAACGAAAACTGCCCACTGGAGCTGGCTTGCGAGATTCTGTAAGAAGGCGAGGATGATCGTGAAGAACAGGAAGAAGAACAAAGGTGTCTTGTAATCCCCGGCGCCGAATTCGCTGATTGCTTCTTTCGGCCGGGAGAGAAGAATATACAACCGGTGTGCCATGAAACCGGGAAATGCCCGGATCGTTTTCCATTCACCCGGTTTTTCCCAGGGGGTTCCGGCCCGGGGGCATCCCGCCAGCAGCTCTGCAAGTTTTCCCATGATGAACTTTTTTTATGCTTCTATATATAGTGTGAATAAAGCGGTTTACAATACGGTACATGTAGGAGTGGGTTTTCCGGATTTCGCGTGTATACACACAGGTACAGCAGGATACTGCTGAAAGCCAGTAATCGCGCGAACCTTCCGAGATACCTTTCGCAGCAGATTTCTGGTTTTTGTGCGGCAGCCCCTCCGGTTTTTGCGTCCCGGACTGGAATATCCTGCGCGATCACGCGAACCGATTGCACATACTATAGTGGTGTAAATCCCCCGGGAACTCAGATCTCCGGAGTATTCCGGCAATGCGCGATTGCGGCAAGCATCCGGACTGTTTTGGTGTGATCCGCTCCTTTACCGGCGTGAAATCATCCTCTCCCCAAAATGCGCTCCAAGAATTCCGAGCTGAAAAAATGCGTGTCCTTACGGTTTCGGGCCCTTACGCGCAGTACGGGAAAAATGCGATAAAATCCCGGAAAACAGTGCAGAAAACCGGTTCCCGAACCGTTTTGTCTTTATGGTCCGGAAAAATAGTTTCCGGGCAATAAAATACGGGGAAGAAACAGGGTTGTGATGGGGGACAATCTTTAAATGGCTGGCTGTGTTATATGTAGATCCACAAAATCTGATGACAAACCGACGAAACCCTTCCTTCGGGAACGGGTGTCGGTTTCGAGGGAAAAACAACGCAGGCAACAAGGTATAAATAACCTTGAATCCTATGTTGTAGGCCCGTGGACGCGTGAGAAATCACGACGATGTCCACTGTTCAGATACAGTTCGATGAGGACCCGAGCACTCCGGTTTAACCGGCCTTGGTTCTGATGGGAAAACAATGCGTGTAACAAGGTATAAATATCCTTGAAACCTACATTGT
>PGYM01000005.1:33340-37469 GCA_002839675.1 Methanomicrobiales archaeon HGW-Methanomicrobiales-1
AATTCTGGTTGATCCTGCCAGAGGCCACTGCTATCGGAGTTCGATTAAGCCATGCGAGTCGAGAGGTGCAAGACCTCGGCATACTGCTCAGTAACACGTGGACAATCTAACCTAAGGTGGGGGATAACCCCGGGAAACTGGGGATAATACCCCATAGGCTATGGAAGCTGGAATGCTCTGTAGTTGAAAGGTCAGCCGCCTTAGGATGGGTCTGCGGCCGATTAGGTTGTTGTTGGGGTAACGGCCCAACAAGCCTGTAATCGGTACGGGTTGTGGGAGCAAGAGCCCGGAGATGGATTCTGAGACACGAATCCAGGCCCTACGGGGCGCAGCAGGCGCGAAAACTTTACAATGCGGGAAACCGTGATAAGGGAACTCCGAGTGCCCGTTAAATCGGGCTGTCCACCAGTTTAAAAAACTGGTGAAGAAAGGGCCGGGCAAGACCGGTGCCAGCCGCCGCGGTAATACCGGCGGCTCGAGTGGTGGCCACTATTACTGGGCTTAAAGCGTTCGTAGCTGGTTTGTTAAGTCTCTGGGGAAATCTTCCGGCTTAACCGGAAGGCGTCTCAGGGATACTGGCAGACTAGGGACCGGAAGAGGTGAGGGGTACTCCAGGGGTAGGAGTGAAATCCTGTAATCCTTGGGGGACCACCTGTGGCGAAGGCGCCTCACCAGGACGGCTCCGACAGTGAGGGACGAAAGCTGGGGGAGCAAACCGGATTAGATACCCGGGTAGTCCCAGCCGTAAACGATGTGCGTTAGGTGTATCGGTGACCACGAGTCTGGGAAGTACGGTCGCAAGGCTGAAACTTAAAGGAATTGGCGGGGGAGCACCACAACAGGTGGAGCCTGCGGTTTAATCGGACTCAACGCCGGGAAACTCACCAGTTAAGACAGCTGAATGATAGTCGGGCTGAAGACTCTACTTGACTAGCTGAGAGGAGGTGCATGGCCGTCGTCAGTTCGTACTGTGAAGCATCCTGTTAAGTCAGGCAACGAGCGAGACCCACGCCAACAGTTGCTAGCTCGTCCCCCGGGATGGAGAGGACACTGTTGGGACCGCCTCTGCTAAAGAGGAGGAAGGAATGGGCAACGGTAGGTCAGCATGCCCCGAATTAACTGGGCTACACGCGGGCTACAATGGGTGGGACAATGGGTATCGACACCGAAAGGTGAAGGCAATCTCCTAAACCCATCCTTAGTTCGGATTGTGGGCTGCAACTCGCCCACATGAAGCTGGAATCTGTAGTAATCGTGTCTCAAAATGGCACGGTGAATATGTCCCTGCTCCTTGCACACACCGCCCGTCAAACCACCCGAGTGAGGTCTTGATGAGGCCGTAGCATACGCTGCGGTCGAATCTAGGTTTTGCAAGGGGGGTTAAGTCGTAACAAGGTAGCCGTAGGGGAATCTGCGGCTGGATCACCTCCTAACGAAATTGATTTTTCGGGATTAAGCGGTTATTAAGCAAACTGTAAAGTTGCCAGTGTCAACACACATAAGGTTCAGTCGCCAAAGGGGGGCGATGAACGGGTTCGAATCCCGATGAGCCGTTTTAGATGCACCTCGAGATGCGAGTCACGAGGGAAGGGCTGAGAGTCAAACCAATGACTTTGCGAGGCCGTGTAAAGGTTTGCACAAAGGACGTTAAATGGGTTTAACGGAGCATTAGTATAATCCTACCATTGGATGGCTCGGTTCAAGTGCCGATGAAGGGCGTGCCAAGCTGCGATAAGCCCCGGGTAGACGCAAGGAATCTAGTTGAGGATAGGGAACGCCCCGAATTGAAACATCTTAGTAGGGGCAGGAAAAGAAATCAACCGAGATGTCGTTAGTAACGGCGAGCGAACACGACAGAGCTCAAACCGAATCCCGCAAGGGAGATGTGGTGTAATAAGCCCCCTGTTCGGCCCTGGATGCGAAGCGGCAGTTGCCTGGAACGGCACACTACAGAGGGTGATAGTCCCGTACGCAGAAGCAGACAGGGTTAAGGGGAGTCTTGAGTACCGCGGGCTGGAATTCTCGCGGGAATTCGGGGGTCATCAACCTCCAAAGCTAAATACAACTTGAAACCGATAGCGAAGTAGTAGCGTGAGCGAAAGCTGAAAAGTAACCCTGAAAAGGTGGTTAAAAGCGCCTGAAATTGGTAGGAGATCGCGAGTTGCGGCCTGAAAGGATCTTGCACATGAAGGAACCCGTCGCGAGGCGGTAGTACGGGTGTGCCTGCCAAGGTCGTAACGTACGTTTTGAAGAACGGGCCAGAGAGTTTATTCTATTGGCGAAGGTTAACCCACAAGGGAAGCCACAGGGAAACCAACAAGTCCGTAGCAGCAATGCCTGGGACGACGTATTAAAAGTGCGTGGAGTCAGTAGGATAAGACCCGAAGCCGGGCGATCTATGCGTGGGCAGGTTGAAGCGTGACGAAAGTTGCGTGGAGGACCGCAAGCGGTATTGATATGCAAATCATTCGTGTGACCTGCGTATAGGAGTGAAAGATTAATCGAGCCCGGCATCAGCTGGTTCCTCCCTAAACATGTCGCAGCATGACCTAACCGGAGGTCGTTGGTGAGGTAGAGCACTGATTGGGGGAGCTGGGCGGGAAACTGCTCACCCCCCTGTCAAACTCCAAACTCCCCAACACCCTAGATGGTTGGAAGTCCGCAATGCGGGGTAAGCTTGTATTGCGTAAGGGAAACAACCCAGACCGTGGTTAATGTCCCTCAATGTAGGTTAAGTGTAAACACTGAAATTGGTCCTAGGTCAAAGACAACTGGAAGGTGAGCTCAGAAGCAGCTATCCTTTAAAAAGTGCGTAACAGCTTACCAGTCAAGATTTAGGGCGGTGAAAATGGACGGGGCTAAAACCTACTACAGAGACCACGGAGCACCGAAAGGTGATCTGGTAGGGAGGCGCTCTGCATGGGTAGAAGCTGGGGCGTGAGTTCCAGTGGACCGTGTAGTGTTGAGAATTCTGGCACTAGTAGAAGCATAGATGGGTGAGAATCCCATCCGCCGCAGGGGCTAGGTTTCCTCGGCAATGATCGTCAGCCGAGGGTTAGTCGGTCCTAAGGTGCGTCGTAACTCGAACGTACCGACAGGGAAACAGGTTAATATTCCTGTACTGTATGATTTTTAGCGTAAGCCCTGACGCTTCGGGGTATGCCAAGCGGGACCGTCGTCCCGTTCAAGCGTATAATTCCGTGGAGTACCGTAATGGTGAGAAGGGGAAGAAAGCGTGATGAGGAAACATGGCAAATTCCTGGAGCCCATGAAAAGGGAGTCATACATCCGTACCGAGAACCGACACAGGTGCCCCTCGCTGAAGAGGTGAAGGCGTGTCGGATTTAATCGTAGTTAAGGGAACTCGGCAAATTGGCCCCGTAACTTTGGGATAAGGGGTGCCTGCCTGGAGATCAGGCAGGTCGCAGTGACCGGGTCGCACTAACTGTCTAATAACAACATAGGTGACTGCAACTCCGAAAGGACTAGTATAGTCACTGATTCCTGCCCAGTGCGAGTATCTGAACACCGGGTTCAACCGGACGAAGGACTCGTAAACGGCGGGGGGTAGCGTAGTACCTTGTCGCTTAATTGGCGACTTGCATGAATGGATTAATGAGTGCGATACTGTCCCTAACACGAATCCGTTGAACTTTTTGTCCTAGTGCAGAGACTAGGGACTCCTGATGGGAAGTGAAGACCCCGTGGAGCTTTACTGCAGCCTGTCGCTGAATTACGATAATCCTTGCGCAGGGTAGATGGGAGGCGTTATATCCGTTCCTTTCGGGGAACGGGGAGCCAACGATGAGACACCATCCTAGTTTTGTTGTAGTTCTCACTCTTACGAGGACAACGGTAGGTAGGCAGTTTGGGTGGGGCGCCACACCCTCGAAAAAATATCAAGGGTGCCCCAAGGTCAACTCATGTGGGTCAGAAACCCACAGAAGAGTGTCAAGAGCATAAGTTGGCCTGACGCGATTATGCAAAGCAAATAATCGCGAGAGGAAACTCGGGTCTAACGAACCAATATAGCCTTTTGGTGAGGCTTATTGACTACAGAAAAGCTACCCCGGGGATAACAGAGTCGTCGCCGGCAAGAGCACATATCGACCCGGCGGCTTGCTACCTC